>DEFK01000018.1:0-69483 GCA_002350765.1 Ruminococcaceae bacterium UBA2854 | reverse complement strand
AAACTTGACAGAGGTACTAACGTACGGGGGATATGAATTTTACGAAAGGAACGCCCACGCTTGACGTGGACAATTAAAAAATGCAGCCACAGGTTGAGGTAATGCGTCGCGCCGACGTAAACCGACTTTATGATGAAAAAGTAAATAAATCACGTCGGGCACAGCGCTCAGCCAAGGACGCGCATAAACCCGATAAACGCAGAAGCAGAACACGCCGTCCGCTCTTTGAGAGAGGAATGGGACTTGACTTACCGTTTTTACTGCTTGTTCTGGTACTGGTAATAATCGGAATGATAATGATGTTCTCCGCGAGTTACCCCTCGGCGTATTATAAGCTGAACGACAGTTATTTTTACGTAAGACGTCAGCTTATCTACGCGTTAATCGGACTCGCGGCGATGATAGGAATATCGTTCTTTAACTATAATAAGCTCCATAAGGTCGCGCCGATTGTACTCGGCTTCGCGTATCTGACGCTTGTGATAGTGTTGTTTTTACCAGGTAATGTACATAGATGGATCGAGGTAGGCCCGATTAATATCCAGGCTTCCGAGATTATGAAATTCGCGATTATTCTTTTCTTCGCGCATTGGGGAAGCTTGTACTACGATAAAATGCAGTACGCTAAATACAGCGTGTTGCCCGGACTTATTATATTCGGTTCTACAGCGGCTCTGCTGCTTTTGGAGCCTCACTATTCGGGTATTGTTATTACGGCGATACTTACGATAATAATGCTTTATGTCAGCGGAATGAAGATGAAGTTCCTCGTTATCGGCGGTATACTGCTTTTGATCGCGATAATTGGCGCGTGGGTAACAGGAATTCTGACCTACGCTATGCAGCGTATGGACGGCTGGGGACAGGCGCTTGTCTATACCACCGAGGAAATGTGGCAGACCACCTGGCAGACGAGAAACTCGCTGTACTCAATCGGCTCGGGCGGATTGTTCGGACTTGGCTTAGGCCAGTCAAGACAGAAATATCTCTACCTTCCCGAACCTCAGAACGACTTTATTTTCGCTATTGTGTGCGAGGAGCTCGGATTTATCGGAGCGGTTATTATACTTCTTATTTTCGCGTTGCTTGTATGGCGCGGAATTACGCTGAGTTTAAGGTCTAAGGACAATTTCGGAAAGCTTCTCGGTATAGGACTTTCCTCGCAGATCGGCGTACAGGTTGTGCTTAATATATTGGTTATTACCGACTGGCTGCCGAATACAGGTATCAGCCTGCCGTTCTTCAGCTACGGAGGCAGTTCGCTGATTATGCTGCTCGCGCAGATGGGATTGATACTTTCGATTTCCCGAACGGCGAATATTGAGAAACAGTAATCAGTTTTCAGTTCTCAGCAGTCAGTTCTCAGTAATAAAAGAACCTATCCCAAGTATCTAAAATTAAGATATAGGGTATGAATATTCAGAAAGGAGAGTTCACGCTTTAAACCAAAACGCAGAACTTATCAAATTTATCCAAACCTTGATAGAGATTAAGGTTAGGGGGATATAAAACATTAGATAGGGAATGCAGGGGTTGATGTGGACACTTAAAAAATGAAGATTATTTTTGCGGGCGGAGGAACCGCGGGACATATTAACCCCGCGCTTGCTATCGCAGGTTACATACGAAATAAAGACAAGGACGCTCAGATTCTCTTTGTCGGAAATAAGGGTGGAATGGAAGAAACCTTAGTTCCGAAAGCGGGCTTTGATATGGAGTTTATCCATATAAGCGGATTCCAGCGCAAGCTGACCCCCGCCGCTTTGAAGCAGAATATCCTGACCGTTAAGAGAACTCTCACCTCCTCGATGGAGGCTAAGAAAATTATCCAGAACTTTAACCCCGATATCTGCGTCGGTACGGGCGGATATGTAAGCGGACCCGTGCTTAGAACAGCCGCTAAAATGGGTATCCCTACGATTATCCACGAGCAGAATGCCTACCCCGGCGTTACCAATAAAATGCTCGCTAAATCCGCAAAGAGAGTTATGCTCGCCGTTAAGGACGCGGAGGAGTATTTTGATAAAAAGAGCAACTGCGTTATAACGGGTAACCCCGTAAGACGCGAAATTATAGAGGCAGATAAGGACGCCGCCCGTAAGGAGCTCGGCGTTGACGAGCGTCCGCTTGTACTCTCGTTCGGAGGCTCGTTAGGAGCTAAGATGATCAACGAGGGCGTTGCGGGACTTATCGCCAGAAGCGGAAAAGACGGACAGTATCAGCATATCCACGGCTACGGAAAGAACGGACTCTGGTTCCCTGATTTGATTAAGGAAAAGGGCGTAAATATTGACGAGTGCGATAACCTCGATGTGCGTGAGTATATTGATAATATGGCTACCTGTATGGCGGCTGCAGATCTGGTGATTTCGAGAGCGGGAGCTATTACGCTTTCCGAAATCCAGGCGCTCGGTAAACCCGCTATCCTGATTCCGTCGCCGAATGTAGCGGAGAATCACCAGTACCATAACGCTATGGCGCTTGTGAATAACGGAGCCGCCGAGATTATCGAGGAAAAGGATTTAACCGAGGAGCTTCTTATCGAAAAGGCGGACAGCCTGCTCCAGGATAAGGAAAAGCTCGCCGAGTATTCCGCTAATTCCCGAAAGATGGCTATTTTAGATACCAACGAAAGAATTTATTCAATAATCAAGAAAATAACAGGCTCAGTTTAGTAACAATAAACGGGCGCTCCCATAATATAAAATTGGTATTATGTTTTTAAGGAGTGCTTTCGGTGTCAAGGTTTGTAGTGAGCGGCGGTAAAAAATTGTTCGGAGAGGTTGAACTGCAAGGCGCTAAGAACAGCGCGCTGCCGATACTTTCCGCGGTAGTTTTAACCAAGGGTGAGAATATACTCTTTAATTGCCCCGAGCTTACGGACGTTGACGCGAGTATGAGGATACTTCGTTTTCTCGGCTGTGAGGCTAAAAGGCAGAACGGAGCTGTTATTGTAAACAGCGAAGGCCTGCGCGAGAATGAAATTCCCGACGGCTTAATGCGTGAAATGCGAAGCTCAATCGTGTTTTTAGGCGCGATACTAGCCCGAACAGGCTACGCTAAATTAAGCTTCCCCGGAGGTTGCGAGCTAGGGCCGAGACCTATTGATTTACATTTAAAAGCGCTTAGAAAAATGGGCGCTGAAATATCGGAACGCTACGGCGTGTTGGAGTGCAAGGCTCCAAAGGGCTTGCGCGGAGCGAAGATTGACCTCTCGTTTCCGAGCGTCGGCGCTACCGAGAATATAATCCTCGCGGCGGTTACAGCCCGAGGTACAACCACGATAATAAACGCCGCCCGAGAACCCGAAATCTGCGATTTGTGCGAGTTTTTAAACAGCGCTGGCGCTAAGATTTACGGCTACGGCGAAGGCGTAATTGTTATAGACGGGGTAGAGGAGCTGAACGCGGTTTCTCATAATATTATCCCCGATAGAATAGTCGCGGCGACTTTAATGTCAGCGGCGGCGGTAACGAGAGGAAAAATAACGCTCACAGGCGTAATCCAGAATCATCTTAGCTCCGTTATCCCCGTATTCGAGGAAACGGGCTGTAAGGTAAGGGTAAAGGACGGCAATTTAACAATCGCCGCTTCGGAAAGATTAAAGGCTATGCCGCTTGTGAGAACAATGCCGTATCCGGGCTTTCCCACGGACGCCCAGGCTCCGCTTATGGCGGCGGCGTGTCTGTGCGAGGGCGCTTCGGTATTTGTTGAGAATATTTTCGAGAACCGATTCAAGCACGTCGGCGAGCTTACGCGCTTAGGCGCCGATATTAAGGTGCAGGGCAAGGTTGCCGTGGTAAACGGCGTTAAGTCGCTGTACGGAGCCGCGGTCGAGGCTCAGGATTTACGAGGAGCCGCCGCGCTTATAACGGCTTCGCTCTCAGCCGAGGGCAAAACCGAAATAGGCGGTATCGAGTATCTCGAGAGAGGCTACGAGAATTTCGAGCTTGTATTAAGCTCGCTCGGAGCGGATGTAAGAAAAATATAAGGATAAATAAAATACAGGAAAGGGGTGATAATATGGACGATAGAGAGCCGAGACGCAGAAGAAAGCTAAGTCCTAAAGAGATGAAAGCGCTCGAAAAACAGCGAAAAAAGCAACAGGCTATCTATGAAAAGCGCAGAAAACAAGCCGCTAAAGACAGAGAAACGGCTCGTAAACAGGCGCGTAAAAACGGACATATTGACCCCCGAAGACTAGAAGAAGAAAGACGACGCGCGGAATACGAGCGCAGGCATAGAGAACGCGACGATAACCACGTTCAGGTTCAGAGCATAGAGGTTGAATACGAACGCCCGATTGAGCCTGTACGTCACGAGGACGAATACGAAAAAAGACCTGACCGCCGTACTGACGAAAGACGCTCGGAAAGACATCCCGAAAGACACCGCGACGACAGGCGTAAACCTAAAAAGGATAAGAATAAAAAACCGCAAAAATCCCGCAGACGTGAGCCCGAAAAGCGCAGACGGACTATGCCCGATATTATCGAGAAAGAAACCGATAAGCGCGTAAGGAATCTGGAAGCGACCGACCATAAGGACGGCTTCTACGCCGACGAGGTCGAGGTAAGAAAGGCTCAGGCTCGTAAGGCGCGAAAAAAACGCCGCGAGAGAATGCCTAAGCCTATCTCCCCGCAAAAGCGCAGGGCGAGAAGAATCTTCGCCTATTCCGCGATTATCACCACGGTAGTCGCGGTAGGAATAGTCCTCTCGCTGACCGTGCTGTTTAAGACGGAGAGCATTCTTATCAGCGGTAACAAATACTACGCCGAGGATACTATAATCAGGCTCGCTAACGTCCGCGAGGGCGACAATATCTTTATGGCGTCAATGTTCGGAAGAACCGACGCGATAAGAGACAGCCTGCCTTATGTTAAGTCGGCGAGCATAAACTTCCAGCTTCCCGATTCTATCGTTATAAATATCGAAAACGCCACGGAAGCGTACTCGATAGAAACCGAGGGCAACTGGTACAAGGTAAGCGACGAGAATATCCTGCTCGAGCTGGTGGACAAAAAGCCGAAGAAGCTTACTTCGCTTATAGCGCCGCCGCTGAAGTCAACCGAGGTCGGCTCCAAGGTCGAGTTTAAGGACAAAGCCTATACAAAGGCGCTCGACAGTTTAACCGAGTGTATTCAGAAGAATAAATACAAGAAAATAACCGAAATTAATATAAAGAATATTTCCAATATCTCGATTACATACGATAATCGTATAAAGATACTGATAGGACTCCCCGAGTCCATTGAGTATAAGCTGAAAACAGCTTTCGCTATTATTAACGAAAAGCTCGATCCGAACCATACAGGTACGGTAAAGGGTGTGCTCAATGTATCGAAATGTAACAAAACGAAAAAATCGTACTTTAAAGAAGGCAGTATCAAGGACGCCGAAAAGGAAGAGGTGCTGACGCATCCGACCACCGTCGCCACCGAGGCGACTTCCGTGCGGACAACCTTTATTGCCGCCGAGAATGAGGAAACGACCGAGAATTACGACTACGAAGACGACGAGGAAAGCGAAGATAACGAAGAAAATAATGACGATTACTCCGAAGAAGAGCCCGAGACCGAGGCGCAGGAGTAACAAAAATGCTAACAAATGGCTTAAAATATGATGATTTTTTGTTTTTTAGTTAAAATTTTTTAATTTATATTTACTTTTAAGAAAAAATATGATAGTCTTAGTGTGTTGTAATTTTATAGTTTATTAAGTGTCATATTATGACTTTTGGATGAAATTGAAGGAGGAAGTAAAAATGGCTTTTGCTTTAGAAATGGAAAGTGAGTATATGCCTGTTATAAAGGTGATCGGTGTCGGCGGAGGCGGCGGCAACGCCATCAACCGCATGGTAACAATGGAGGTAAAGAATGTTGAATTTATCGCCGTTAATACCGATGACCACGTTTTAAGATTATCCAAGGCTTCGCAGACCGTACAGATCGGCGAGAAGCTTACAAAGGGTAAGGGCGCGGGCTCTCAGCCCGAAATCGGCCAGAAAGCGGCTGAGGAGAGCAAGGAAGAAATTGCCGCTCTCTTAAAGGATACCGATATGGTATTCGTAACCGCAGGTATGGGCGGCGGCACAGGTACAGGAGCCGCTCCCGTAGTAGCTAAAATCGCTAAGGATATGGGAATTTTAACCGCGGCGGTTGTTACTAAGCCCTTCGCTTTCGAGGGTAAGAGAAGAATGGCTATGGCTGAGCAGGGTATCCAGGAGCTCGCCGCTTGCGTAGACTCTCTTATAATCGTTCCTAACGAAAGATTAAAATATGTATCCGAAGCTCCTATCACTCTCCAGAACGCTTTCGCTATCGCGGACGACGTTCTTCGCCAGGGTGTACAGAGTATCTCCGACCTTATCTTAGTACCCGGTATGGTTAACCTCGACTTCGCGGATGTTACTTCCGTTATGAAGGACGCAGGCTACGCTCATATGGGTATGGGTATCGCGACAGGTAAGGACAAGGCTATCGAAGCGGCTGACGCTGCTATCTCGAGCCCGCTCCTCGAAACATCTATCGACGGCGCTAAGGGTGTTATTATTAATATTACCGCTTCTCCCGATATCAGCCTCGAGGATATCGACGCCGCTTCTACTATGATTAAGGATAAGGTTTCCGACGACGCTAATATTATCTGGGGTGCTGTAATCGACGAGAATATGGAAGACGCTATAAGCGTAACCGTAATCGCTACGGGCTTTAACGCCGACGGAAAAGTAGCTCCTCCTTCTCCCGACGATAATGTTCTTATCGACACCGACGATCCTAAGGATAAGGACAATACCGACGACGAGGACGACGATACATTCTACGATATTATGTCGATTTTTAATAAGTAAATTAAAATATAGAATTCGGGTTGACTATTTCGGTCAACCCGATATTTTTGCCCGCGAGCCGCGGGAGCCATAGCCGCCTTTGGAAAAGTTCTCTTTATAGGAAAGCTTAATCAACGGCGGTTTTTTCTGTCATTCTTAGCCTTGACTATGTCATTCTGAGCGAAGCGTAGCGTAGTCGAAGAATCTTAATGCCTTCCTTTGATTACAACGTCGGATAGGGCGATATGGCTTCTCCTTGAGGGGAAGCTGTCAGCGTAGCTGACTGATGAGGTGTAAAACAGCCGAGCTATCCAATACAGCCGAGCTGTCCTTTCACCAACGCATTTTACGTCATTTCGTTACCCAAAACAAGTTTTGGACGAAATGCTACACCTCATCCGCCTCGCTATGCTCGGCACCTTCTCCTCGAGGAGAAGGCTTATCCACACCTCCCTACGATTTTACGCTTCCCACTTCCCACTTCCAACTTCCCACTCCACAATATTAATACAGTCGGGAAACCGTTGTTGTTTTCAAGTCCGCTCTGTCTGCACGTCATTAATTCTCAATTCTCCATTCTCAATTCTCAATTCTTCAACCACTGCTCACTGCCCTTTATCCTTACCCCTTACCCCTTTATAATTCCTAACAGCAATTATAAAAATGTTTTTTGTGCAAAATGACTATATACCGCCCGAAAACAGCTGTTAATTTGTACGTTAATACTAGTAAAGTTTCACCAAAAAATCTCTTGTTTGTTTAATGGTTTTGTGTTAAAATATCACTATGAACATCGTTGTGTTCACATCGCATTGTATATCGACGCGTAATATATAATGCGACTCGGATAAAAAGCCCTGTTTTAAATAACAGGCGGTATGCGGATGGTTTTTGATACTGTCATCCTGAGTGGTTTGCGGAGCAAAATTCGCGGCAGCGAATAATCGAAGGATCTTAAAGTTAAAAGATTCTTCGACTTCGTTTCACTCCGCTCAGAATGACAAAAAGTATACTTCGCGTGGTCAGATATTGCGGGTAAAGTATCCGAAAACAACTTATCTTTATAGGAAAAATTTTATGAAAGGAATGATTTTCTTATGAGAAAAATTAAGAGAATTACATCTATAATTCTCGCGGCTCTTATGGTCATTAGCCTGTTCGCTGTGGTTCCGATCTCGGCGAGCGCGGCAGAAGAAACAAGCACCGTCACATGGAATTCTTTTTCCGGCACTGGTGGAATGTCTTCCGGCGGTGTAACTCTTACTACACAGCAAGCTAAAACCCGTGTGGGCGAGAATTTCTATAAAGGAAGAGGCAGCGCCACCTTTACGGCACCCGAAGGATCGGTATTCACCAAGATTGAACTCAAGAATTGTACAGTTGTTGATTCCCTTAATTTCCCCGGTGCCACAGTTGCGCAAACCGGCGGATATTGGCAACAGGAACCCTGGGATGACGAGCCAAATTGGGTGCAATATTATACAGTTACATGGACAGGTGAATCATCAGAAGTAACCTTCTCAGGTGCTATTTACGGCATTCAGTCCATCGTGTTCACACTTAAGAGCGTCGCTCCCCCCACCTACACCGTAACTTGGAAGAACGAGGACGGTTCTGTTATCGACACGACCACAGTCGAGTATGGTGAAACGCCGACTCACGCTGATCCCGAAAAAGCGGCAACTGCACAGTACAATTACACCTTCCTTGGATGGTCTCCCGCGGTAACTGCTGTCACCGGCAACGCGGAATACACCGCGACCTTTAGCTCGACGGTAAATGATTATACCGTAACATGGAAAAACGGCGACGATGTGCTGAAAACCGATACCGTCGCTTACGGCGAGACTCCTGTTTATAACGGCGATACGCCCACAAAGACAGACGATTCAAACAACATCTACACCTTCTCGGGCTGGACACCCGCGGTATCTGCTGTAACAGGCGATGTTACATACACAGCGACATTTACTTCAACTCCCGCTGTAGCCAAGATCGGCGACGCTAAGTACGCCACACTTCAGGACGCTCTTGACAATGTTCCCGACGGCGGCACAGTTACTGTTCTCCAAAACATTTCAAACGCCGGAACGCTCTATGCTGACGGCTATGTACTCGGCGGCAACAGAACATATACTGTAGACCTCGGTGGTTATACAGTTTCAGGAGCTTCATTCTCTGTAGCTGACGGTAATGATGTAACATTTACAAACGGTACAATCACATCTGCTTCCGTCGCTATTCAGAACGCAGCTACAACTACTGTTGATACTTCAGCTACAGTTATTTCAACAGTTGCGAATAATGCCGCTGTATATGGACTTACTGGTTCCAACACAATAATCAACGGCACAGTAGAAGGCAATAAATACGGTGTATTACTCGTGGGTACAGCCAACGGAACAATCAACGGTTCAGTTTCGGGTACTTCCCGCGGTCTGTATGTTAAGGGTACAGGTACAGTTGACGTAACAGGCACAATTAACTCTGGCGACAGAGGCGTAACAGTTGAAAACGGCGCCACAGTAAACATTAACGACGGCGCTGAGGTTACAGCTCCTTACGGCGTTGTAGCATTAAAGGACGCTACAGTTAACGTAAACGAAGGCTCTGAAATCACATCATCAATCCACGCTATTTCGGGTAACGGTACATCAGGCGATGGCGGTTACGAAATCAACATCAACGGCGGTACAATCACAGCTACAGGCGACCAAGCGGCGATTTATCACCCGAACACAGGTGAGCTCAACATCAGCGGCGGTACTATCGCCAGCGATACAGCTTCAGCTATTGTTGTTAAGTCAGGCTCAACCGAAATTACTGGCGGTACAATTACATCCGAGGGCGGCGAAGCTGTTAAGTATGATGAAACCGGCTCTGGTTACGCTCCCTTTGAGGAAATCGTTGTTAGCGGCGGTACATTCAATAAGCCTGTTCCCGCTGACTACTGCGCTAACGGATATGCTCCGAAGGATAACGGCAACGGTACTTACGGCGTAGGACCTGATACATCTAGCCCGCTTAATCCGATTGAAAAGGCTGCTGCTGATATTAACGACGGCAACTTATTCGGAATCAGCAGTGATTACCTCAAGGGTACTCTCCTTGGTGTTCAGAAGAAGTTCACTGATAAGATTGACGAGACAACAAGCAGCCAGGAAGGCGCTAAGAATATGCGTTTCATAGCTGTTCTTGATACTGATTTAGTTCAGGACGCTGACGATTACGGCTTCGTACTCGCTAAGGCTAATAACACCAACAAAACTTACGCAGAGATTAATTATGATGCCATTAAAGCAGGAGATGACAGAGTTAAGACTATCTCCGCTAAGGGTACATACAACAACGTATGCGGCACCGGAGATTACAGTGCTTACGGCGATCCTACAGATGATACTACAGATTACAAGTACATCACATGTGCTGTAAACAACGTAACAGATGATGATAAGGTAATAGCTCGTTTCTATTACAAGAAGGACGGCAATACTTACTACGCTAAGTATGCAGGTCATAACTATCAGTACACAGGCTGTATGGCAGCTTGGTCAGATTTAGCATAAGGGAGGAGATTGAACAATGAAAGAATTATATAAGTCTCCTGTAATTACAGTAGAGGATTTAACAAAGGCTGACGTTCTCTGTGCTTCAACAGAAACATCGAACGGCGCTACAACACAGAAGGTTGATAATATCAACCAGCTCGCTGGTACAATCGGCGATCTCTCAAGCTTACTCTAATTCTGTAATAACCTTAGGAATTAAAAATTCGGGTTGACCATCTCGGTCAACCCGATATTTTTGCCCGCGAGCCGCGGGAGCCATAGCCGCCTTTGGAAAGCTCTCTTTATAGGAAAGCTTAATCAACGGCGGTTTTTTCTGTCATTTTTTGCCTTTACTATGTCATCCTGAGTGGTTTGCGTAGCAAAATTCGCGACAGCGACAGAGTTGTTGCCGTCTCCGGCTGAGGAAAAGGTATACACTGCGTTAAGGTGACGTTGAGCTAAAACGTTTCCTTTAGGAAGAAACTCGTACCCCTTTTTAAAGGGGTGCAAATCTTTGATTTGCGGGGATTAGTCAGCGTAGCGGTCTGCTCGCGGGTGTTATCTTAAAGCTTCTTCTGAAAATAACGCCATCCCCAAAAATCGGCTCACGTTGTTCGCAACGATTTTTACCCCTTTAAAAAGGGGTACGAGAGTTGCGGCTTTACCTGAACCTCTCTTTAAGCTATCTATTAACTTACCACTGCCGCTCTTGCGGGCACTTGTCTAAATTCCACAAATCAGCCGTATTATTTTTGTGCAGTAATATTTGGGCGTTTGTGATATAATAATAAAAAACTAAGGGGGATATCTTTATGAAAAAACTATTATCTATTTTTTTATCATTAACAATTATTCTTAGTACGGCGGCGGTTTTTTCCGTTTCAGCGTCAGCGGCGTCAAAAACAGGCAAGAAATATGTGTCTTATAAGACGGTGAACAAGACTATTAAAAAGCAGGGTGTTCTTATTCTAAAAGGTAAGATTCAATATCCCGTGCTGAAGTCTAAGTCCAGCGCCGCGAAAAAGGTGAATAAAAAGATTAAAAACAACGTAAAAAAATTCGCGGATAATATAATCTCGATGGCGAAGAATGATTATTCCGCTAACGGAGTAACAAATTTTACGAGAACAGGCTGGCATTACGAGTATAAAGTAACCGCGAAGCTTACTTATAACGCCAACGGAAAGTACAGCTATAGAATCTCGTATTACGGTTATACAATGGGCGCTCACGGCTATGAACAGGTGGCGGGCTATACCTATAAGAAATCGAACGGTAAAAAGCTTTCCAACGCTAAAACCACAAAATACAGCGGTTCCGAGCTGAAGAAAAAGATTGTCGATAAAATGGAAAAGACAATTAACAGCGAACCTTCGAAATACTATACAACAGCGCTCGAGGGTATAAAGAACCTGGATGTAAATAAGTTTAATATCTGGCTTAAGGGCAAGTATGTATATGTCCACTTCAACCCGTACGAGATCGCGAGCTATGCCGCGGGCCCTACTGAGGTTAAGATTAAATTGTAAAGTAATACACAGTTGAATAAAAAGGCAGGAAGTTGATGCTTCCTGCCTTTTGCTTGCTATATGAGAAACCGCTTTATTGAGGTTACGCCGCTTAGCTTTCCATCTGTTTGCCTAAGAACTCCGCCGCGCTCTGGGCGAGTTTGAGCTCTGTTTCCGACGGGGTGCGGTTGCTGTCGCTTTTGAGCATAACTACCGCTCCCGCTATATCGCCCGCCGCGATAATCGGATAAATAACCGCCGCGCGGTGCTCTAAGCCCTCTACGGGCTGAACGTCGGAGACGTCGTTTCTGGAAGCCTGATAGCTTTTTCTGTTCTCCATATAGTTCTCGAGCACGCTCGTGATTCTGCGCTCGAGGAACTCCCGTTTTGAAACTCCCGACGCCGCTATGACGTGGTCGCGGTCACAGATAATAGTCGGCAGACTGCTGATTCTCGACAGCACGTCCGCGTATTGCGCCGCGAATGTGGACATCTCGCCCACGGGCGAGTATTTCTTGAATATTACCTCGCCGTCCGTCGCGGTGTATATCTCCATCGGGTCTCCCTCGCGGATTCGCAGAGTTCTGCGGATTTCCTTGGGGATAACCACTCTCCCGAGGTCGTCAATCCGCCTTACAATTCCTGTTGCCTTCATATCTAAAATCTCCCTTATCTATCAAAATTATTAAAATCACTTGCCCATTTATCTTTTGCAATTTCAGGCAGAAAATACAATTTGTTGAATGGAAGATTTTGTTTGTATTCAGATTCCGATTCTTTCGCCTCAGAATGCCCTCAGACGAGCTTTTAGCTCAGAGTTGACATATTTCTCGAACAATTAAATAAATTCATTTCAGTAGCTTTGGAAAAGATTTTTCCAAGGCTATTTTTGTTTTTTAGGGCTAAATTAATCTCTGCCAATAGAACGGCAACATTCAAAAATCCAGTAATAATGGGAGGTTAGCCATGGAAAAGAACAGTTACACCGAGATGTTTCAGCGTGTAAAGCAAAAGAGCGAGAAAAAGAATACGCAGCTTGTGGACTCAATTAAGCAGGCGTTGATCAGGAAAAACGCTAACGAAGCCGTACAAAAAAGAATTCTATACTCGCATTTCTCAGCGCCGGAAAAGCAGTAGCTCTCATTGATCCAACCATCTGTTTTGAGCATTTACATTTGATTTTGATAATTTTTAGATAGTTAAGAAGGGTTGATTTATGTCAAAGAAATTCAATAATTCAGTCGAGTTCGCCAATACAAAGCTCCTTTTGGAAAATTACCGAAATATCCGCATTGCTATTAACTGCCGCGGAGAAGATGAAATATTTTCGCAGGAAAACGCAAAAAATTTCGAGGATTTCTGTGAATCCGCAAGCGCACCTATCACGAATACTCAGTTTAAGAAAATTATTTCTGCCGATAATTTGCGTTTAATTGGCTATTTGGAACACTGTATTGACCATTTAAGATCGACCAACTGTATATTCGAAAAGGGTTATTCGGTTCTGTTCTATACCTACCTGTCTCTCGATAAGTACAGTTTCGAGGAAATACTCGAAAAGACAGGAATGAAAAAGACAGCCTACTACACTTGTCTGGAACGGGCTATTAGTACCCTTGCAACCTGTATGTGGGGAGTATCAGCTGTTAAGACCGAAGGCTTTTCGGATTTGTGCCTGAGTTTTGTGAAGTATGTCCCGGCTATTGAGAGCGAGGATGCTAAATTTGAGACTTGTTCATATCTCATTGAAAACTTGCCGAGAGCCAAATCAAGGGATGAGAATGAACAAATCCTCGAAATGATCAGAACATTGGAAGCAAAAGTCAATTACGACGCGTATTTGACTTGCGATAAAGAATAAAACAACAATGAAAGGAAGAAAAGCTATGAGAAGAAAAGCAAAAATCATTTCCTGTTCACTGCAAAAGGGAGGAGTCGGTAAAACGATTTTCGCGGTGAACATAGCAGCCTTTTTGTCAACGTACAGGCGATCGAGGTATTCACGCTTCAGAAACCGGGTACTGCTTGTCGATATTGACACTCACTCGTCCGCGACAAAGTATCTGGGGGCGTACGACGACAGCAGGGATTCTATTTTTGAGGTGCTAATGAGAAAAACAAGTGTTAAAGACGCAATTCAGACATTCTCTTATGAATTTGGAAGGTTCGGAGTATGTCAGATTGATCTGTTGCCGTCAAACGAGATACTTCATCACTTTGAAAAACAGTGGAGCGAATTGAGTAACCCTGAATTAAGGCTCAAGGAGGCATTGGACAAGGTTGCAGGAGATTATGAATATATTATCATTGATTGCCCGCCTGAGTCGGATAGTCTACTTACAAATGCCTTTAATTGCACAGACTACTACATACTTCCCGTGCTTCCCGACGCCAACTCTTTCCAGGAACTTGCTCCGACTATTTCACAAATCAGAAACCTTCCGACATCGACCAATCATGGAACGATACTAGGATGTGTTATCAATGAGTCCTCAAAACGTCCGATAAAAGTAAATGATGAGGTGATTGACATTAAATCTCTCTATTCGGATATCTTGACAGTTTTTGATACATCCATTCCAACCTCATCGTTTATAGACAACTCTTTCGCTGAGTGTATTCCGATTCCCTTTTACCACTACGGCATACACAAATGTCCGAGAATATTCGGCGCAATGAGGACGCTGAGTAAGGAAGTCGTTGCCAGGATTGATGAGAAGGAGCGTGTGAAGTATGCCTAAAGGAAACTTAAACGCTTTGTTAGGGAAGAAGCCTTCCTGGGCGAGTAAAACTGAGTCAAGAGTCAGTCAGGCTGATACAAAATTTGCTAACCTGCTGATAGATAGTCTTGTACTCAATCCCGATAACCAAAACTATAATTCAAGAGATGAAGCAGATAAGATTCCCTTTGAGGAACTTGTGGCAAGTATCAAGCTGATTGGAATTCGTCAGCCGCTTGACGTTGAGGAGATTGACGGCAATAAGTATATGATTATCTCAGGGGAGAGGCGCTATAAAGCAGCGAAAGAGGCTAAACTCAAAGTAGTTCCCTGTGTGATTAAATCGTCAGAATCAAAACTGACACAAACAATAGCAAAGAACGTTACGAATCTTATGGTGAGAGAGTTATCCATTGAACAACGTTACAGAGGCTATTGTGAGATCCGTGACGCTATTGAAGCAGAGGGGAAGAGTATTGATGATCCCGAGTATGCGCCGTTGTTCCAATTGACAGATAAGAAAGCAAAGAAACTCTTTAAGAAGTTTGATATGATTCGCAGGCTGACAAGTGATGAGGATTATAAGCTGTTTCTTGAAGGGACTAAAACATACGCAAGCATTGAGGAGTCTGCGCTTGATATGGAAGAAGCTATGAAGATCACAAGAAGGATCAACGAGTTGTACGCGTTGTCTGTTCAAGCAAATGAAGATATTTCGATGACAGTCTATATGGATGATGAAGGCTTTGTCTATTATGTTTCGCTAAATGAGAAGCTTCAAAAGTATGTTGTTATGGAGAGAGATTACTCCAGAAACGTTGAAGGGCATATGTGCAGAAGTTCTTTCTTACCGCCCTGTGATGAAAAAGAGATGATGCAGGCATACCTTGACAGGTACGCAGTTGCAAATCATCTCAAGCAAATGGAAGAAAAAGACTTTGAAGCACTCGCTGATGAGGCAAAAGGTGATTTACCAAAGGTAGACGAAGTCGTTCTGCCTGAATCTAAAGATGAGTCTGAAACAGGCGATAAAGAATTTGATTTTTCTTTAGAACAACAAGAGCCAGCAGGTGAATCGAAAGAGGTTAATGAAGAAAATATTTCATATTCCAAGATGGAACATTCTCAAATCTCTGTAAATGAGCCTGAAGCGGTCGAAGAAAAAAGAGGTAATGTTACTCCGATTTCCACAAAAAAGCCGACAGAGAGCGTTACAGAGACTCAAATCGACATTGCAGAGGGAAAAGATGTAGCAGATACTGCTCCAAGCGTTTTATTTGAGTTTGAGGGAGAGGAGATTAATTCGGGTAAAATCGTGAGAGGAACTTTGGTAAAGAATCATGATAGAGCGTTTTTAGTAAGAGGAAATATCAATCTGAAAAAGCACAGCTTCATTAACAGAGGAATAACCTGTTACAGCGCGAATTGTGTTGTGATGGAAGTGAAACCCGAAACAATACGTATGAAAGGTGGGTGACTATGAAAAGCATTAGCGGAGAGGAATTCAAGATAATTCTTTCTGAATATCAAAACGAAGAGGATAACCTGATAAAACAATACACAATTGATAATGGATTGTTTAAGGGTACAAATATCAAGGCGAAAAGATTTGATACATGCATCTTCAGCAAATGTCGATTCAATCGCTGCAACTTTAGTAAGTCTGAGTTTAATGCGTGTATATTTACCGATTGTGTTTTTGACGGATGCTATTGTCAGTCAAGTGCGTTTTATAAATGTACATTTTTGTTTACCTCGTTCTTTATGTGTTTCATGGAAAAGTCAGAGTACAATCAAAGCAGTTTTACAAATTGTGAGATTAAGGCGTGTAGGCTGATTGACGCAAAGTTTTCGCAGTGTCATTTTATAAGCTACTTTAGATTTATAAACGCTAACCTCACAAATGTGATCTTTACAGCCTGTACAAGATTCAAGGACGAGGATAAAACGAGCGAGATATTCGGACTTAATGTAAACTTTAAGAATATGCAGATCAGGAGTTGCAACTTTAATCTTTTGGTTGAGATTGATCCAAGAGTAATTGAGATTATAAAGAGAATGAAGGGAGGAAACAATGTTACCTAGCGTCAATAAGATGGCGGTGCTCAAGATTTTGATAGATAGGAACGAACCTATGAAGTGTGTGGAGATCCAGCAAGCCTTAAAAGAGGATTATGATTTTAAGATTTCCATGGGACGAGTATCGGCATACGCAAAAGACTTATCAATATATGAATATGTCTTTTCTTCAAGAACAAGCGAGTTTATACCTAACGGTACAAGGCGAATCAACTACTCAATAACCGAAGAAGGTAAAGAGTATTATAAGGAGCTTCGATTAGAGTACATAAAATATGTCAATACAGCTAATCGGGTTTTAGGCTTGCCGCTGGTATAGGAAATGCCGTCCGGGATGGGCGGCATTTCTGTGAGATATAGTGTTTATTATGTTCCTAGTAGGAATTTTTCATGAATAAATGTTGATAAATAGGCTTGACTATGGTAAAATAATTTAGCCGAGACAATTTTTTAAAACTTACTATGATTAGTGTGCGTTTTTACATTGTGTAAAAACACATGCTCTATTTCTACATACTATCATAGTAAGGTTAGAATTGCTCGGCAAAAGCAGAGCATTGTGTTTTTCGTGCGTAGTCAGCTCTGCTGGTTGCGCACTTTTTGTTTTTGATATGGAAAAGAAAACTGAGAAATTGAATAAAGCAAGAGTAATCAAGGGAATAGTAATAGGAGCTCTACTTGTCTGTGTTTTGGTCTGTTCTTCTGTTGTTGCGTTGAATTGGGAACTAATAGATCATGCTTTTGTTCAAGCGCCTGATATAAGTTCTAACGGAACATTAATTTCAACAGAAGTAGTACACGAAACAACTCCAAAGAATAAGGATATTAAGCAAAAGATTTCTAAGAAGAAAAAGAAGAAGTCGAAGAAAAAGACAATTGAATCACCTGTATATACTTATGTTCTTAACACAAATACCGGGAGATTTCATACTGAGGATTGCTATTATGTAGAAACAATTGCAGAGTACAATAAAAGAATAACACAGAGTACGAGAGAGGAACTAATTCAGGTTGGGTACACTCCTTGTCAAGTGTGTAATCCATAAATATGGCGACAAGCATATCCCCATTTGCTTGTCGCCATAACCTTTTGGCAATCAAAAGATGATTATTTGAATGCATTTTATTGATTAATTGTTTGTATTATGATATATTTATACAGGAATTTATGATTGAAGGACTAAAGAACTATGCCTAATCTATCTGCTAACATGATTTATGGTTTATATACTTGTCGTTTATTGAGCTCTGTGTTGAATGATACAGAGCCTATGCCTTTGCCTGAAGGCATGACACTTGGAGGACTATATAACTATCAAAAAGAGCAAGATGTTACCAATATGGCATACGTTGCTTTGAAAAAGTTAGGGTATGATGATGCTCAGTTAAAGGAGTTCCAAGACGATTATAAGCTAAATTTGCTCAGAGAAGCAAGATTTGAGCTTGGCGGACAACAAGTTTTTGATGCATTGGAAAAATCAGGGATTCCTTTTCTTCCACTCAAAGGTGCAATTTTAAAGAATTTGTATCCTAATCCAGCGTTAAGAACTTTTACGGATATTGACATCTATGTTGGACAGAGGATAGAAGACACTGAGCAAGTTCTGTTCAAACTTGGATATGAAAAGAAAACGGATTTCGAAACGAATGATATTAGTTATGTGAAGAAGCCGTCTTTACATATTGAGTTGCATAAGGATTTATTTCCTGATGATTATGACTTTGAGGGCTATTTTGACGAGCCGTTTAAGCACACAGATATAAAAGATGGATACAAGTATTATCATCTTTACAAAACTGATGATTTCTTTATTCATGTACTGTGCCATTTGTATAAACACTTTACATTCGGCGGTTGCGGACTGAGGCAGTATCTTGATATCTATGTTATGACAAAGAAGATGCAGCTTGATATGGACTACATCTGTTCAGAACTGAGAATCTTTGGAATGGAAGGCTTCTTAGATACTACTCTTACACTCAATAGATTTTTCTTTGACGGAGAGAAGCCAACAGATGAAACAATTGAGATAGCGGAGTTTGTATTCAATAATTCGACCTTTGGCAACGCAGATAATAGATTGGTGCTTGATTATGATAAAGGACACGGCGAAAAGCGCACTTTGTGGGGTAAAATAACATACTTTGCCGACCGCTGGCAATTAAAATATTCGCAGATGAGACCGCGCTACAAAATTCTTAAATATCTTCCGTTCTTGCTACCCTTCTGTTGGGTTCACAGATTGTTCGCCGCGCTCATTTTCAGACGTGATACTCTTAAATCATCTGTGAATGACGTCAGTAAAATGAACAGCGACTTCTCGGATTATGTAAATCATATAATGGAGATATCAAATGCAAAAATTGCAAAAAAAAATGACCCACACAGATAGTCTGTGTGGGATTGTTTTCAAAGGGAGCAAATGTAAAATCAATGAATGGTGTTTTAATTGTAATTGTTAATGATGATATAACATCTAGGAAAAACCTTGCAATTATTCTTAAAATTTTGTTCATACGCATACTCCTTCCAATAATACT
This sequence comes from Ruminococcaceae bacterium UBA2854, assembly GCA_002350765.1. Lineage (GTDB taxonomy): Bacteria > Bacillota > Clostridia > Oscillospirales > Acutalibacteraceae > Ruminococcoides. The sequence goes on along the minus strand of DEFK01000018.1, from coordinate 50,258 downwards.
TCTCAAACATTTGCTTTTTTCCCGAAGGATCCCCCTGGATCTGGTGGGTCAGGGAAGGAGTGATCAACTGACCCAATATAATTTTAACACAAAAAATCAATAAGTCAATCATTTTTGCTCCTGCCCATTATGGACAGGAGCTTTTGATATTATGAAACTATTATGAGAGACGCATTGGGACAACCATATTGAGAAAGCTGTCGCCGTCTTTCGGACCGATAATCATCGGAGCAAGTGAGCCGTTTAGCGTGAGTTTAACCTCATCGCTTTCAACATACTTCAAAGCGTCAATGAGATACTTATTGTTGAAGCCGATTTCAGTATCTTCTCCTGTGACTGTAACTTCCAGAGTATCATCAGCTTTGCCCATTGTTGAGGAGCAGGTAAAGTCAATCTTATCATCCGAGAAGTGACACTTAACAGGACTTTTGACCTTATCCGATTGACTCAAAAGTGACATGCGCTCAACAGAATCCTTGATTTTGACGACCTCGACAACTGCCGAGGTTTTGTATTCTTTCGGTATAGTCGCCTCGTAGTCAAGGAATGTGCCTTCAAGATGCCTGGTTATAATCGTGTAATTCTCCACACGGAAAGCAACATGCTTCTTGCCGGAGATGATTTTGACTTTGACGTCTTTTTTCTTTGAGTCGAATTTGCCGATGATTTTCAAAAGGTTTAGTTGAGCCTTTTTCGGAATAACAATCTCGAAATTAGCTGACTCAGGCAATTCTTCCTTGCGAACTGCCATACGAAAGCCGTCTATTGCTACCACAGTTAGCTCAGAATCAACGAATTTGAATAATGAACCCGTATAGATAGCTTTGTTGTTATCGTCCGATACAGCGTAAATAGTCTGCGAAAGCATAGACCTCAATGTTTCGGCAGGTAGTTCGACACTGTTGGTTTCATCGAATGACGGAACATCAGGATAGTCTTTTGCCTCTATGAAAGGTAATTTGAACTTTCCTCGTCCACTCTGGATAAGAACGGTAGTATCTTCATCCTGCAGCGTTACGCGCTCGTCGTTACTCTTTTTAAGAATATCCGCAAAGAGCTTGGCTGCGATAACCACGGCGCCTTCCTCCTGAACAAAGATATCGTCCTTTATAACGGCTTTAATGCCAATCTCAAGGTCAAACCCTGTAAGAGTGAGCGTTTTATCTTTGGCAGTGATAAGCACACCCTCAAGAGCAGGGATATTTGTGTTCTTTTTAGATACTGCGGAGTTAACTTTCTCCAAGCACTCCAATACGTCTGATTTGATAAATGTAATTTTCATAATGTAATCCTTTCTGTTGTATTATGCAGACGCTAATTGCGGCTGTTCTCTGAGTATTATCTTACAGTCTTTGCAAGTGAAGATGTTATTTACGTACTTAATGAACTTTTCAATGACTGAGTTCTGCTTTTCGTTGGGATGAGTCTTGTTATCATATCCATTGCACATTGAATTTCTAAGCTCTCCTGAACAAAATCCATTTGATACTTCACAGGTAAATAACGGCTTATTTGGATTCTTTGCGTCTGATATGAACACCAAAATAGCTCGGCAGTCAACCACCTTCTTAAAGTACGAGGAATCTCGGCAAATACAATGCTTTAGAGCAGTTCCTTGCTTTACAAAGTCGGTAAAGCTCTTAGGAACAGAAAAGCATAATCCATCAATGGTAGCATTGAGCTTAGACAGATTATAGGTGTAAAGACGGCTGTAAGTATCCTTTAGCTTCTTATCTACGCCAACCTGATTAGAGTCGTAAACCTTCGTGAACATTTCATCAAGGTTTCTTGTCCGGTTAACCCTTGAGGAAGTTAAATCCAATCCCAGCTTTTCACATTCCTCAATATACCTTACATAGAAGGAAATATTCGATTTTTGCTGTTCAATATATCGAAGAACCTTGTGAACCGAAAGCTTTGTCTTTTCGCAGGAAGAAATAAGCTTTACAGCGTTTTTCTCACCGATCAAATACTTGATTTCTTCCTTTGTGACTCTGACATTGGCGTTTTTAAGCCTCTGAAGATTTATCACTTCTTCCAATGAAAGATTATTGGAAATGATATCTGACAGATGGTTTCTCTGGATGCCTAAGAAGTCGGATAGGGTAGTAGCACCGGGCTTTAAATATTCAAGGAACTTAGTATCAGGGTAATTACGGTAGTGCCTAATTTTAGCGTTTACCGCATCGCAAATATCAAGTGAAAGTCGATTAAACCCGCCGATCTTAATTAATGACTCAAGAATCGGATACTTGTAGTAGGCGTCGAGATACATATCCCATCTGATTTCTTCATACTTATCGGTAAACTCGATTCCGCAATACTGAATAGGAGTATTATTTATTGCGGATTTCAGGTTGCCTCGATATAAACAGCCGTATTTATACGGAGAAGTATGAAAGAAGTTATTAAAGTCAGTATATCTGCCTTTTCTCCACTTGTACCAATAATCTCTTTCGCATTTGAGCAATCCATCTTCATTGACAACATCACGGGCAAATTCAAAGTAATCAAACACGCCTTCATGTTTTTCGTTAAAGAATTTTGTGACTGTGAAATGCCTTAGAATAGCTTTTCCCTTGTGCTTTGTGATTATATACGCAGGTCTTCGCAGTCCGTCGCGTCTGCCTCTGTATGAGTGACTTCTGATTAAAAGTTTTGCTTTACAACAAGGGCATTGAGTTTCAGACTTTGACTTCAATGCAATTTCAGTCTTAAAAGTCTTACCGCAGTATCCGCAAAACACGGATTTTCCTTTAGCAAAACCGATAATCTCATCATAAAAAAGAGTTTCCATCCATTTACGCTGACGGTTTGACGGATTCGGGACACCTTTCATATAATCCGCAAGTTTTATCCTTTTAGCTTCCAGCCTGTTAGTTTCAGCTCTCAGCATACAGTTGTTGATATTAAACAACAGACAATCTGTTGAGTTAGCGCTAAACCTGAAATAATCGATTGCAACTTGAGAATTTATAAACGCTTTTTCCTTGCTGTAAAGAAGATAATCCCTGTTGCCGCACTCATCGCGTTTGCGAAGATTCTGAATAGACGCAGACAACCACTTCTTCGTCGAATAATTGAATGTTGTATATTCATATTCGTCCTTCTTAGCGCTTGTACGGTGAACAAATACGCGTAACAAATCACCTTGCTTACCGAAAATGTCAATGAAAAGCAATCTTTGATGATCAACAATATGAGTTGAAAACTGAAGCACGAAATCCAACTTCTCCACATTAGAGAAATACTCTTCTGCCTTTTTACATATGGGAGGCTCAAGCTTACGCAAAGTTCTTTTGTTAAGCATAACTCCTCCTATATGAAAAGCGTGAGCTGATCAACCTTCTGAACAGGCTCAGGTATTGAAAGGATTTTGGAGGTGGAAGTAGGGGAGGAGTTCCTCTTGGCTTTCGGTTTAGACTTTTCTTTAGGTTCGGTTTCATCAACCGGGAGAAAAGACTGTTGAGCTTTCTCAAAAGCTTCTTTTTCTTTCTTAAGCTGTTCACGGATCTTCTTCTTTTCCTCGGCTTCTTTTTTCTTTGCAGCAGCCTGTTTCTTTTCTTCCTTTTCCTTCGCTTTCTTTTCTTCGGCTCTTTTGATTTCAGCTTCCGCTTTATCGGAAAACTGCTTATAATCAAGTTGAAGATTAGCAACATCAAAGGCGGTTACGGGTTCTGCCTTGAAATCGGGAATATCAAGGTTCAGCTGAAAAGAAAGAGAACCCTCAGGAACGAAGAATTTAATTGCATTCTGATATGTTTCAACGTCGGAAATAGAAGCGTTAGATTTGCTGTGTTCCTTATCATAAATTACTTTACTGACAAGATATGCGATACAATGAGTATAGCTCTTGGGGCTTGTAAGTACCTTGTAGGCAAAGTTTCCTGACTGTTTGCAGAACGATATAAGCGTTTCGCTGACGCTCGGAGCAATTCCCGTAGCGATACATACAGCGACCTTATCGCCCTTATCGACGTTTAGCTTGAATTCAGGGGGAATATCTTCATGTTTCTTGCCTGAATACAGTCCGAGAAGCTTTTTGAACACCTTTGTGTCCTTGAACTTCAAAAAATCCTCAGTTCCGCTCTCGATTTTCTCGATAGCTTTTTCGATTATTTCATCATACGAAAGATACTCAGAGATATTTTTGGTTTCTGACATTGTAATTGTCCTTTCTGTTATACGACGACAAAAAAGACCTATCATAAGACCGACATTAGCCGGTCTATTTGATAAGTCTTCTGTCTGTTCCTTGCTAAGCAAGGTTTTCTGCTAGTGTTTTTCAGCGGTGTTGGCGCTAAAGATTAGATTTTCACCTCTTTCTGTTGTAAAATAAAAAAGCAGAACAATACTCTGTACTTTCGTAAGAATATGTTCTGCTGATTGAACTGATAGATGCGTTAAGCAAATTGCGGTTGCCCGCTTAAATATATGTTGTTAATAAATCATTGCTCTGAATATGGCTTTATTATAAAGTGTAAGATTGGTTTTGTCAATGAATATGGATATGCTTATAACATATTTGTAAAAGTGCCAGGTTGGAATATAACTTTTTTATATTCCAACGTGGCAGGTTTTTCGGACAGATAAACTAATCACATTTGTGAAGATGTTTTACAAGATAGAAGCTATAGAAAGATCAATTATGTTATTTATAATAATTCTAATTAGTGTTTTTTAAACAGAACAGAATAACAATTTATCACTTGATAGCTTTATGCTGGTAAACCCAAATAGTTCTTGCGGTTCGCATATTCTTAATTTTGATTGACTGAAAAATATTTGAATTATCTTCCTATTGTTTTTTTCAGCTACTGTTAATTCATCTTTGGAGAAAAAAAGAAGCTTATACTTATAGTGATCACAATGTGAAGTACACATATTTTTTATAGTGTTTTTTATTATTAAATGATTATTTGTAATTGTGTTCTGCGCGTTTGACAAAAATCTTAGATAATTATCTTTTTTATGTAATACTTCTTGAGAAAGTCCCGAAGAAGTATATCCACCGCCTATACCCCAGAACACATTATCAGGAGCAATCTCTACAAAAGTTGAAACTTTAGCACGTCTTAGAGTTTCGTAATCGCTATCGTTTAGTTTTTCGGCCAATCCTGATAATCCAATAATATGATGCTTTTCTATTAGTTCAGGCCAATTATTATATAGAATTCGTACCATTTCTTGGGTTGAGTATAAAGATTTCTTTTTGTGCGGATAGATCTGGATAAAATAACAACTATCTAATGTGAAATAGGCAAACAGTTCGTAGTCGCTCCTTCTTACAAATTCATTTTTATCCATTTTATCGGACAAATGAAAATGATAAATATTCCAATCATTGAGTAAAAGATCATCATAATTGCCTTTTAAGATGTTCTTACTCATAAATGGGACTAAGTTTTTCCCGAAAATAATCTTTTGTTCTATTTCTTGTAGTTTTTGTTCATAGCCTTTAGGACAAACAAACTCTTTAGATTTGTATATTTTTCTGGGAACACTATCGATTAACTTTTTTTCTGTATTAAAATAGGCATTGATTATATCATTTTTATTGTAATTGATTCCAGACGCAATTAAGTGCTTTTCAAGTAATTGTTCATAATCATTTATTAAATCAATTTCTATATTCATAAGATAATTCATTATACTTGATTTCATATCAATTTACCTCATATTTATTCGCATCGTTATTATTATATCATTATATTTTAAAAATCACAAATACTCTAAAATACGAAGATAAATCAAAAATATATTTGCTTTATTATTTGAAAAAGCAACCATTCTTTGTAAAATACCCAGATGGAACATAACTGCTTTTTAGCCCCCGTTTGTACATAAGGTAGAAAACGCTTTATAAGGCTGGAAAAAACGCGGAAAACGTGCTAAACTTGACGTCAGAATCAAAAACTGCGCGAAAAAATAATATTTTAAAAGCGACACATTTGATTGGATTATCAGATGTGTCTTTTTATTCGGAAGTGTGAGGTGATACCTGTGATATATACAGAAGGCGATAACATTGCGCTATGTGTTCTGAATATCATTATGGAGTTTCACGCACATAATCTTGAAGATATTCTTTTATACTTTCCCGAAGAAAAGCAGAAATATGTTGAACGCGCAATAAGTAATCTTTTATTTATTAAGGATTTGAGGAAAGTATCGGTAAACGGTGTCGATCGAATCTATCCTTACGGAGTTTATAAGGACTACGAGGAACAAGAGGAGAGACGACTTGCGAAGCCATTGACGGTGTTCAGATATCTGCTTCAGGCAAAGGATGAGAATGGCGAGTATATCTATTTGAATAATATTGAATACTATACCGTTGCAGCCTTTCCTTACGCTATAGTTTTTAAATATATGGATAAAACTATTTACATACTTAACGCAGACTCAAACGATTATCCAAACTTCAATGTTCTTATGAACGAGCTCGATAAACGTGACGGTTTACAAAGTAATGAGTCTCGGATTATTGTTACCGACAGCAACGAGAATCTTGAACAATTAGAAGTAGGCAATGTAATTAATGTAGTCGCTGTGGATTCAGAGAATAAGATAACTTTTTTGAAATAGGAGCAGGCTTATGAATGAACGACAGGAGTTTCTTGACAACAGAATATGCAGAACTATTTCTACGATTGATGATATCAGTTACTATATGAGTAACGCCGAGGATGATTTTCGAAACGGGACTCATCTTGAAACTTTCAGGCAAATTATGCTTGATTGTTCCCGACGCCTCGCGAAATGCTCTGTTCAGTGTCGGGAGTATTATTTAACCTTATCAGCAGACAGAAAAAAGGATCAAGAGATAATTGACGCTAAAGTCGGCGACAATATAGATATTTCAATTATGCAGATTGATTACCAAGAGTATTCCGCATACAAAATAAAATTGCCCGTACTTCTTCCTCAGAAATACGGACAAATAGCCACTTATAAAGATATGTGGCTTAACAGCTTTAAGGCGGCAGTTGAAAGATATTGCAGGAACAACAATGTAATTGAGCGTATTGATAATCCCGGTGTTGCGTTTGTTCATAGATTTACAAAGTACACAGATAATAGGATTGTTAAAGATACGGATAACTATGATATATCATTTATTATGAATATGCTTCAGACATATTTCATCAGCGATGATAGAAACGCGAGCCTTTACCGTTGTAATAAACACGATGCTTCCGAAAGCTGCACCGAGGTTTATGTTATGGAAAAGAGAAAATTTGGACTGTTTATATCAGCTTTGCATAAATGAATGTTTCAGGTTGGAATATAAAAAAGTTATATTCCAACCTGAAACATAAAAGTAAAAGGCATTGACATATACACATTTGATGTGTATAATAGTGTTGTAAGGAGTTGCAATATGAAACGGAGAGATTTAGATAGCTTGTTTAAGAAAAACGGATGGTGGTTTTTGCGCTCCGGTGGTAACCACGATATTGTTACAGATGGAATACATAAAGAAGTGCTTCCAAGACATAAAGAGATAAATGAAAGGTTAGCAAGAGCGATTATAAAAAAGTGGGATTTGAAATAATAACTGAGAGTGAAAATGAATAATAGTGCAAACTTTTTTATTGATCCAGTATTAAGATAGTTTGTTAAGTAATTGTAGTTAAAAGTGTAAAAATAATACTATTGGAGGTGTTATGATGAAACTTGTATATCCTGTTATTATACAAAAAGACAAAGACAAAGATGAAAAATACCGTATAGTATATATTCCCGACCTTGATTCTTATACAGAGGGTGACTCTATAGCAGATTGCATTAACATGGCTAGAGATGTAATAGGATTGCATTGTTTATCTTTAGAGGAAGATGATAATAAGCTTTTTCCAAATGCATCTTCTTTGGAGGATATTGAAGTCAATAATAATGAATTTGTTACCTTGGTTGATGTCGATTATGATGAGTATAAAAGACAATATTCACATAAAACTGTAAGGAGAAATGTTACACTTCCTTCGTGGATTAACTATGCAGCAGAAAAAAGTGGTGTAAATGTCTCCGCAATTTTGCAAAAGGCATTAATACAAGAATTGCATCTTTCAGAAAGCAAATAATAATACTATACAGACAAAGCACTAACATCTTGTTGGTGCTTTTGATTTTAAGAAGGAATTGTTTCAAGTTGAAATATATCTTCGATAATAGCAAGCTATGAAAAAAGTTAAATTCCAACCTGAAACATTTGACTATGTAATAGCCTGTTTTTTGAGAAATACAATACATAGTCAAAAATCAGGCTCAAAGTCCGATTCTAATCGCAAGTGTTTCAAACGACTTTCACCTTCATTTAAGTATGTTGGTTCAAGTTAATATATTTAGGTCAATATTATCAAAGGGTTAATTAATGAATTATAAAGAGCTGAATAGTAAATACGGTTATTTTACAGGAATGCTGATGATGCACTATGCTGCTGTTGCGGGAGAACTACCGACTGAGCTTATTAATATCCTCGGTATAAATACGCAGAACAGACAATATGTGTTTTATCACAGTAAGTTGAAGGGTATGTTTATTTGTTATCGTCAGAATCATATGAACGGATACCAGCTCAGGGGTTCCGGTATTGATTATCTCGAAGCAAATCATCTTGAAAGATATAATAAGTTTATTACCAGTGCAAGCTATAGTCGGAGAAGAACAACAAAGAATCCACGCAAGCGGCGCAGATTTCAGAATGCTGCTTTTATGTTTTATTTCTTTGATATTTTGGATATAGATTATCTTGAAAAAAGTGAATCAACTTATTTTATTCCTGCTTGTATCTTAAAGCAGGAATTTCTTTTGAGTGATTCGGAGACCGAAAATCTCAACCGTGAGGCACATCAGTTTAAATCAAGCAAAACAATGGGTCTGCTTGTGAATGGTAGTTGTATTTACAACACTTATGTATTTATGGACGGTATCTCTGCCTTAGAAAAATCCACAGAGTACCGAGCGGTTGAGAATATAAACGCTCGATACAGATATGAGCTTGGCAAAACAGACGAGCCTGTAAAAACACTTGTCTTAACACGAAATACCGATACTCAGATTTTAATAGCCAAAAGGATAATGGAAATAAAGCGGTTAATTCAGCCTTGTAAAAAGGATGATAACTCAAAATTAGTTTTCTTTAGAGATTTTGATTTTGACCTGTTTGATGAATTCTACGTTATTTCAATGGATGTTAACGGAGAAAAAGAAATGCGGCTGTTGCTTCAAAGAGAAACTACAGAAAGAACACTGCTCAAACAATTGAATCAGTATGACAAAGAACCAATGCATAAGCTTGGAATCGCTTGTGATTGTTACATATCTGACAGACCAGCGATATTCTTATACGCGCTGGATATAATAAAGTTAATACAGTTTTTTAATTCTCTGACTATAAGAGGCTTGCAAGGATATATTTTCTGTTTGCCTCACCACGTAGAAATAGTCAGGGAATTGTTTTTTAAACATCAAAAATCAGTCGCTGTAATCGCGCTGGAAATGTGAGGTGCTTATGGAAGATAAAAAGATAAATACAAAGGCAGATGTGGATGAACGGTATGATGAGAACCCTGATAGCGAAACTCTTGATTTTACTGTAGAGGGTAATGATGATGTGTTAAGTGTAGGAAACATTTTCACTCTTAACGCCGATACAGAAGATAAAAAAAGTCGAATAGAGTTGATTAATGATCTCAGATACGCGGCGAGTCACAGGATGATTTTCAGCGTTTTACTTATCGGAGCAGATTATAAGAGAATAAACGATAAGCAGGTCTTGTGTCTTATAGGTAAGTTGGACCCGCCTTTTGATGTATTTGACATCTACATTACATTTGAAAGCTTCTTTACAGAGCTAGAAAAAATACGATTTAAATTTTCGGATTTCCCTGATGACGCAAAGCGAAGACGTTTGATGGAATACTTTGGTGCGACTGTAGAAATCTGTATCTCACGATTAACACACGTTCGCACGACAGATGAAGTTCTTATTCTCGGCAGTCGTGCTATCGCTTCGAGAAGGCTCTATACAAAATTCTACGACAAGGGCGTATGGACAGGAAGAGGCTACGGACAACATAAAATCAAAGTTCGGGAAAAATCTGTGGTTCAAGGATGTCGGGTTATCAGGCAGAAGCCTGAATTTATTGATGTGGATATTTGCGGTATTCCATATACGATATTTACCAATGATTTATCATGGAAGTTTATCAGTCAGTCCACTGAGGTTTGCGAAGTCGGAGATCTGATTGATGTTCGTGTTATGGAGATTCGCTGGATGGTAATGACCAGAAATGATAAGGGCGAATACAAGCAATTTGATATTACCGATAAAATCAAAAAAGCCAAGGACGAAAAAGAGATCGAGCAAATCGAGCAGATTGATGAAGACGGCTTCAAAAGCATAAAGCTTAAGGAGTTTAATACATACCGTTACAGAGTAATAGTAGCTTCGGCAAAAGCTGTCGAGCAGGATTATACTCTACCTGTACTTGAAGAATACAGCAAGCCCGAAAAACTCGGACATGCAGGCGAAACTCTTGCGACAGTTGTGGGAATGAACTTCAAAACAGGTAGAGTCCGTATGTATTGTGAGATGGGTTATAACGCTGTTGCAAAGACTGTTACTAATTCTGAAGTTGAACTTCCCGGAAATATTAGCGACAGAGCAAGACGACGTAGAGATGTAATCCCGGGCAGTAAAGTTATATTCCGTCCATACAGGCGTTCATCGCTTGGCGATTTTATGGAAGGCGACATAACGAGAGTAATTAAACGATGACCGATACAATAAAGTTGATTCGGGAAAAATTCAAAGAATTCTTTGGAAAACTGTATGCCCGTTATCTCCAGCTTCCTCCAAAATCAAAGGTTAAATGGATAGCTGTTATGACAGCATTCTTTTGGCTTTGGGGTATATTTACCCAGTTTTTGCGTTGCGCAAGTGATATTAACGGAATATCCGCGTTTTCCTTTAATCCGTTCATCTGCTTTATCTCGATATTTAGTTGTGGTTTTGATAACGCTTCCTTTGGATTGTTTTTGGTGGGTGTAGTTATTCTGATAATCTATGCCGCTTATTATCGAAATACTAAGAATATTCCGAAAACAAAGGTAATATACCGCGACGGCAAGCCTTTGAAAATGGTAGTCAATAGTTCTGTCGCTTCGGGACGTGAAATGACTATCGAGGAACTTGAAGAAAAGTTTGTCTTATCTTATGAGCCCGAAAAGGCCGAGGACAGCAATATTATCTTTGGCAGGAATATCGAGGATAATCGCGCTGTACTTCGCCCGAGAACAGCTCAGGGCGATCAGCGTAATGTCGCTCTGTTCGGAACAGCAGGCTGCGGTAAAACAACTAACTTTATTCTTCCTCTTATTGCTCAGTTGTCTAAGGCTGAGGAGAATATGGTTATAAACGATCCTTCGGGAGAGATTTTTGCCAACTCTTACCATTTGCTGAAAAAACGCGGGTATCAGATTAAAGTTATCAATACCGAGGAGCCGTTATATTCTGATGGATGGAACTTTATCGGTGATGTGGGAACTGATTTCTCCCTGGCACAGATTTGCGCCAAAACTATTCTCGACAATACGCTCAATGATAAAGGTGAGCCTTTCTGGGAAGCAGGTATGAATAATTTGCTGGCTGCTCTCATTCTATATGTCAATTATATGGGAGAAGGCAATAACAATATAAAGACCATAATCAGTATGCTCAAGAAAAACCTCCGTGAGCTTACCGCATTATTTAACACACTGGATCATAACAGTCCGGCGTATACCTGTTTTGAGGTCTTTATACGTAAAGCAGAGATTGCCGAGAACGTGCTTCAGAATCTTGGATACCGACTCAATATATTTATAGAGCCTGAACGTGCCGCTATGGTTTCTAGGGATGATATCCATATTTCTGACTTCGGAGATCCGAGCAAGAAGAGCGCGTATTTTCTTATTACCGATGACCAGGATACGAAGTACTCACTTATTGCCTGTTTGTTTGTAGATATGACCTTTAAGGTAAACACAAAAATTGCCAAATACGGACTAAACTACAAATATGACGAGCTCCCTGAGTTTGATGAAAACGGTGACTATATTGAGAAAGAGGATGAGGATGACAGCCTTGATAATACATATCTTCCTCGTGCTCTCAACTTTATCATAGATGAATTCTGTAATACAGGTAAATACAACGAGATCAGTACAAAGCTGTCAACTGTACGAAAGTACAATATCGTTCTTTATCTCGTTATCCAGAGTATGCCGCAGCTACTTCGCAAGGATAGATATTCTCCCGAGGAAGCGGGCGAAATACTGGAGAACTGTAGATATAAGCTGTGCCTTAGCGGCGAAGGTGAAACAGCGGAGTATTTTTCCAAAGCAAGCGGTGAAATGGGTATTCTGACTACTCAGAAAACAACCAGCTCACCAATGTTTGATTTTACAGATTCATTGAGATATACAGAACAGAAACGTCCAGTGTTTTCCATTGACGATATTCAGTTTATGGAGAATATGGGCAGGTACTTTATTATGTTTACTCAAAAGGCTCACCCTGTTCAACTCAAGAAATTTTACTATAAAGAGCTTGAAGATTATAAAAAGCTTCCCTCTAAACTTCAGTTTTATCATATACGTAAGTATAACAATACTATGCGTAAGGAGATTATCGCGATTCGCAAGAAGTGGAGCGGTAAAACAAGAGCGACAGTTGCAAAACCCGAAGATATTGCCATACCGTCGCATATTGAGGAGAAGAAAAAGAAACAGCAGGAGGATAGCTTGTATCATCCTGATGGTACACCTAAGTTTCAGACTCCTGATGTGAGCAGTCTTGCCCGAGAGCTTAATATTACAAACAGACAGCTTTCGATAATGGATGGATCTCTCGATATGCTAAATGATTTGAATGCTGTTCCTGATGATATGCTGAAGATTAAATGGGCTGTTTACCTGCGCCATTATGAAAACCTCATTTATCGTGATGAAAACAAAATAATAAGGTTCCGAAAGAATAAAAAACGTGCTTTCCTACTAATGTTCAGGAGCACGGCGTCTTTTGTTGAATTGCCGCTTGACGAGTTTCGTGTATCCGGTGAGGATATTAATCTCCAAGCTATTACCGATAAAATCAAAGTCCAATCACAACAGCATTATATCAAGGAGTGGACAGCGGTTGTACATAAAAACCCGAAGGAAAGGCAAACCTGGGCAATCAATATGATTCGTCCCATGCCAAATAAGAATCTTACTCTATGTCCTGTATTTGCCGAAAGAAAAAGCAAAACAGGGTTTAATTTATAAAGAAAAAGCGCCTGCTTTTGAATGCAGACGCTCAATTATCATATAAGGTTGCTTGGAATAAAGCTGTTATTTCTGTCAATCGGAAAAGGAGAAGGATACATGCATATTATACCGCCATAGCTTTTTTCAACAGTTGTTTTATCAAGCACACTGTACTTTTTAATCTCCCGCTTATCCGGGTTAGCTGACATCTTTATCTCAAGAGGATGTATTCTTCCGTTTTCTTCGATAAAAACATCTATTTCCTTTGCGTTTGAATCTCTGTAAAAGGTTATAAGCGCAGGAGTTTTTGAGTAAGCGAAGTTTTTGACTAATTCCATTATGACGTAATTTTCATAGAAGTGTCCTCCGGCAGCACCGTTTCGAAGAGAATCGGCTGTTAACCAACGGGTAAGGTAAGCGCATAAGCCTGTATCACAAAAGTACAGCTTCGGAGTTTTTATCAATCTTTGAAGCTCGTTATTTGAGTATGGCTCAAGAAGATAAATAACATCCATATCTTGTAAAATGCTGAGCCATTTGTGTACGGTTGGTACGGAAACTCCGCTTGATTCTGCTAAGGTATTATAGTTAACAAGATTTCCTACTACTGCGGCGCACGAACGAAGGAATCTTTTAAACGCTTCTGTATTTGTGATTCCTTCATCATTTACAGCATCGGCGATAAGATAGTTGTCAATATAGGACTGATAATAAACCTGCATTTGTTCATCCGAAGCTGATAGTATATCCGCGTAACCGCCTTTCCAGATGTTTTCAAAAACATCTTGTATATCATTCTTGGGCATTAATGAAGCTCGTTCCTGCAAAGATGTGAAAGAAAAATCTAGCTCGCACGGATTTAAGACTTGTCTCTTTTCCCTTTGAGATAAGCCGTAAAGCTTCAAAATTCCAAGTCTACCGGCTAATGATTCCTGTGATTTTTCAATTAGCTTTTTACGTTGTGAGCCTGTAAGCCAAAATCGTCCTCGTTCTTCGCTTTCATCGCACATTATTTTAATTTGCTCTAACAACTCCGGAGCTTTTTGGATTTCGTCAATCAGTATAGGAGGCTTGTAGGTTTGAAAGAACAGAACCGGGTCGGTTCGTGCTAATTCCCTTGCCATATCGCTATCCATAGTTACATAAGTTCTTTTTTGCTCGCGAGCAAGGTGTTTAAGCATGGTAGATTTGCCGACTTGGCGTGCTCCCGTAACTAGAATTGCTTTAAAAAAAGAATCCATTTCCTTGAACTTTCTTTCGAGTTCCCTGTAAATATATTTCATATCGCACCTCGTTCTTTATGATAATCATAAACTGCACTTTTATTTTACCCTAAAAAATATCAATTGTCAATACAAAATAATGGAGGTTTTATGAGTTTATATAGTCTAATATATCACGAAGCGTATTTAGTTTTGACTCCGTATTTGCAGGAGCAACGGATAAAAGAGCTGAATGATAACAAACTCCCCGAAGTAAACTTGGCTTTGGAGAGCTTATCAAAATTCATTGTGTCAGAGCTTGAATCCACCGCTCTTGATAAAGCTGCTGCTGACAGAAATGAGCATCGATGTTCTAAAGTGCGCAAGTATAAAACCAAAGAAAAGAATGAATATGGTAAACACGAGATTTTTACTGTTGAAGAAACACGGCGAGGTTATAATCGGGAACGCAAACGATATCAAAGCGTAACTGCTGATATTGAGAACCGATACTCAGAGCTTGAGGATGTATTACTACGTCTTGAAAACAAAGAGTTATCCGAGGATGATGCCCAGCTTTTGTATTATGTGCTTTCTAAAAACAAATGGAATTTCAGACTACAGGTTGCTGTAATCTCAATTGCGCTGACAGTCTTTGTTTTTGGTATTGTGTTTTCTCAAATATATAGATAAATACACCCGTTATATTGCTCTTACCCGATCGTTTCCCTTTCTGTTGCGTTCGGTTAAGATATGGTTCAGGTGGAAGGATTGTTCCGCGTTTGTTTTTTATTCAAGAAACTCAACAACGGATTACCTTTCGCCTTATCTGCTTGTTCTGTGCGGATATAATGATTCGCTCAGAACCTTTCTGTTGTGCTTCAGGTGGAAGGATTGTTCCGAGTAACTATGACTGACCCGTTATTTTGGATAATTCTTTCACCTGAGGTTATTTATAGCTTTTTCAAGTGGAAGGATTGTTCCGTTTACATTGATAATTACTCTTGAATTCTCTATTTGTTTGGAATATTACGAATCCTTTTTAATGATAACGATATAATGATACAATCTTTCCTCTTACAGTATCAGGACACGGAATCAGAATTCCACTTGAAAATATATCATATGGAACAATCTTTCCGCTTGAGTGGAATTTTCCTCCTACTTGAACTCTTCTCAAACGGAATGATTTTTCCACCAATACGGAATGGTTATTCCACCTGTTTGGAATAATCTTTCCACTTGTAATTCTCGGAAGTCCGATAAACATTATTATTATGGTATGCCGTAAACAAGAATATAAACAAGAAAAAACAAGTGATTTTAAAACAAGGAGATAATGGAGTAGGCTTTTGCCGCTTCCGTACAGAGAAAGAAGGATGAATATGAAAAACTCAATTCTCGATAAAAACAATGTAGTGTCAAGATCAAACCGATTGTTGCATATGAAATACAATCCGTTTAATCTCAATACTCTAAAAATCCTTGATACTTTTCTGTCAAGAATAAATCCCTTAGACGAAACGGTGCGAACTGTTGCTTTCAGCAAGAAAGAGTATGAGGAGCTTATCGGAGTTAAAAAGATAAACATTGCTCATCTTCGTACATATACGGATCAGCTTCAAGATTGTAAAGTAGTATTGCCGCTTGAGAATGGGGGATATGATTCAATCACCTTGTTTGAACGTTGCCGCGTTTATAAGCAAAAGGGAGAGAATATCATTGAGCTTACCTGTTCGTCAACCGCAAAAAATGTATTCTTTAATCTAGAAGGAGTGCGGTATATAAAATATCAACTCAGTAATGTTATTAATATGACAAGCATTTACTCAATGTTCTTATATTACTACATAGTTGAAAACGAGTTCAGGACTCATTGGGAAGTATCAGCCTTGGAACTGAGAAAAGTTCTTCATGTGGATAGAGAGAAGTATATCGAGATGAAGGACTTTAAACGTTATGTTCTCAATCCTGCCGTAAACGAAGTGAATCGACTTACAAATTACAGCGTCAACTGCACACCTAAACGTACAGGAAAATACATCTCGGATTTTGAGTTTTGTATTGTGAATATTGATACTACGCCTCTTATGAGGTCATATTATTCCAATAAAAACGAAGTTGTAGATGAAGCGATAAAGCTCTACAAAGAAAAGTGTTCCATGCTTCCAAAAGTGGATGAGGATGATAAAACAAAAGCTATGATAGTCAAAGCGTACAATGACGGAGTGGACTTCAAAACACTATTTGAGTCTATCGCGTTTTTTATTTCCTCACTTCCTGTTCCGTACAGCTATTGGGATGTGATGAAGCTTGAATGGATCCTGAAGAACGCGACAAGGATTTACGGGCTTATTTGTGACAGCCTGACAGAACATGATGATGAAAAGACAAAAAGAGAACTAATATCTCTGCTGGATAAAGAAGTGCGACGTATAGAACAGAGAGCAAAGCGAGTTGTGACAAGATAATGAAATGGAATATGATTTCGGCCTGTGCGGGTATCTTGATAACTCTTGGAATAGTGATTCTTCTGATTCCATTAATATCAAATACCAAATACAACTATATACAAGAATATAAAACTGAAAAATTTATCGAAGATTGCTCAGAAACAGAAAAAGATACAACCACTAATTCAACAAATAAGAAATCTGAAGAAATCCATAAATCGGTAATTGATATAGAAGGATTAAGGCGCGATATCGAGGAATATAACAAAAGAATCTATGAAGAAAAACAATGCAACCTAAAGGATAAAAGCTCCTATCAAGTTGCATCTCTAAATTTATACGACTACGGCTTTCAAGACGGTGTATATGGATATCTTTCTGTCGATAAACTCGGATTGAATATGCCGATTTATCTCGGTGCGAATGATTATAATATGTCACTCGGCGCCGCTCATATGAGTCAGACCTCAATACCTTACGGCGGTGAGAATACCCACGCGGTTATTGCCGGGCATTGCGGATATGGATATATGAATTATTTCAGACATATAGACAGCCTTCAAAACGGAGATATGGTAAAGGTAACTACTCCGTTTGGTCAGCTTGAGTATAAAGTGATTGATAAAGTGATAATCAAGCCAAGTGAATTTGAGCCCTTGCGAATCAAGGAAGGCAAAGACTTACTGACGCTTTTTACTTGCTATCCATATCCGACAAATAAGTATCGCTATTGTGTAATCTGCGAAAGGAGTTTAGATGAATAAGTTCTGGAAAATAACAACGATAATAAATTTTGCTGTTTTTATTGTAGCTATGATTGTTTTCGGAGTGTCGGCAAGCGCGGGTGTTTCATCGGAAGCGACGCCTGATGAAGCAGAAACAATTTCTGTTCAAATAATTGATAACCTGGATACTGCTACTCCTGATGAAGCACCGACAGAAACGGTAACACAGAAATCTACCAAACCAACGGAACCGCCGACTGAAAAAGAAACTAAACCTCCAAAACCACCTAAACCAAAAGCAAAAAAGAAAACAACGAAGAAATCTTCTTCAAGCAAAACATCATCCAATTCTACTTCTTATGAAGATCCCAATCAAAACCACTCTTCATATAATTCAAGCTATGGCGCAAGCTCGTCAAAATCAAGTTCAGCGCCAAAATCTACACAACCTAAAAAAACACCGCCCAAAACATCGCCGCCAAAGACAAGATCAACAGTTCACGATGTTGACGAAATCCATGACGGCGAGTTATTAGAATAAAGGAGTAATCAAAAATGAGAAAAACAATCAGTTTACTGCTTGTTGCGGTAATCATTGCTTCAAGCTTTATAGTCGGAGCGATTCCCGCGTCGGCAGCTACAGGAACAATCGGTAAAATCAAATGGACAGTTAAGGATAATACCCTTACGGTGTCCCGTGCTTCGGGAGTCAGCGGTAAAGTTGAAATCGCTGATTATTCGACAACAATACATCCCGCGTGGTATAAGCACAAGGACAGCATAAAAAATGTGATAATTAACAGCAATATCACAAAGCTCGGAAAGTTTGCTTTTTACGGACTCACAAAAGCAAAGACAGTCACTATCGGCAAAGATGTTGCCACCATAGGTATGGGATGCTTCGGGTACGAGAATTCGCTTACAAATTTCATTCTTACTGCGGGCAACTCAGCTTTTAAGGTTGAGAGCGGGATTTTACTCACAGCGAACAAAAGGGAGCTTGTATCTTATCCTTCATCAAGAAATGTCAGCAAGAACGCCGAAGGAGTAAAAGAATACATTATTCCGTCAAGCGTTACAACAGTCAGAGCGTATTCTTTCTACCATAATCAGTATATTGAGAAGATTACCAACAATTCCCCCGGTAGCGTCTTATCCATTAACTCACACGCGTTTGGCTGTTGTGAGGCGCTTAAAACAGTAGTTATCAAGAATAATTGTAAAACTATCGAAAACAAAGTGTTTTACGGTTCAAAAAATCTTCGGACAATTACGATCCCACCTTCAGTTACCTCAATCGGTACAGACGTGTTTTCAAAAGCATCTGACTTGAAAGGAACATTGCGGATTCATTGCGCGAGAAACAGTACGGCTCATAATAAGTTTGTTGGTAAAGGATATATTCTCACATTTCAAACTTGGGATTTTAATGTAACATTCAATCCGAACGGCGGGACTTGCGCCGAAAAAAGTAAGGCTGTCAAATGGGGCGAAAGTTACGGTACGCTTCCTTCTGCCGAGAAATTCGGGTATAACTTTGACGGTTGGTATCTCGGAAATACAAAAATCACTTCAACCTCAAAGGTCACTACGGCAAGCAGCCACACTTTGACAGCAAACTATATCGGCAAGGAATATAAAGTCAGCCTTGACGCACAGGAAGGGTTTTGCGATACGGAGAGCATTACTGTAGAGTATGGTAAACCATTCGGAACGCTTCCGACAGTCACAAAGGCGGGATATACTTTTACAGGCTGGTATACGCCAAGCGGCGTCCGCGTATATACAGATACCGTATACACAGATGAATCAATTACGACTTTAGTGGCTCGTTTTATCAAGGATGTTTCTGCTGTTACGGGAATAAAGATAAAATACAAGTCAAAAACATCTGTAAATCTCAGCTGGGACAAACAGCCTGAAATATCAGGATATGAAGTGTACGTCAAAAAAGGCTCTGATGGATATGCCTTACGGACAACCACTACAAACCGCAGCATTGTTATTGATAAACTCCTTAAAAGTAAAAACTATCGCTTTAAAGTAAGAGGATACAGCTCTAACGGGGAGATTATTAAATACGGAGCGTACAGCGAGGTCGTTGTTCGTCCGAATACCTTCCTAAAAAAGCCCAAACTTAAACTGACTTATAAGAAAAAGAGCGGTCTTTTTAAAGTCAGATGGAAGAGTGTAAAGACCGCCACTAAATATCAGATATATCAGCGCAAAAACAAGAAGTGGAAAAAGGTAAGAACAACAACAGCTACATCGTTTTATCTATACACAAAAAAGCATAAAACTTATTCATTCAAAGTTCGAGCAATGAAAACTGTAATGAAACACAAGATTTATAGTAAATATGCTATAGTGAAAAAGAAGAAGTAAAAAAAGTGACCTTTTGAGATTAGCCTCAAAAGGTCACTCGTTCAAATCGTTTTTACAGAAATGTCCGTTTTTTAGTAACTTAAGCTCATTATTATAAAGCATATTAAATATGTTATAACCATCAACTTTTTGTAACTGATTATTCTTCTCTAGATACATCTTAAAAGAGTCTTGATTACGTTCTATGTGAAAAGCCATCCAAGAGTCATAATATGATTTCGCTTCATCTTTAGATAATAACAGATAGTTTTTTGCCAAATAGAAAGCTCCTAAAGCTCTAACACATTCGAAATTGCTTTGTCCGTTTAGCGTGTAGCAGGCTTTTCTGTCATCTGAACAAAAAACATATAGTTGATTGTTTCCTAGCGTCTCTAAAACTTGAGCTATAGTGTATAGTTTTATTTCACCTAAATTATTGCCTGTACCTATATTGCTGTCACAGGACGAAATTTTTGAAACAAAACCATCAACGTTTAAGGTATCTATCGGATTAGATAAGTATTTATCTAATTCTTGATAATGTGTATTATAATAATTGCTTGAGAAGACATCACAACTGGTTTTCAATAGATTAGCGAATAAATAAAATGCAGATTTATTGTAAATATTCTCCAATAGTGTGATAAGATCAAGATCTGAATAAACAGTAATACTTTTTTCTTTTTGAAGCCAATTAGCTGCGTCTGAATTGTGGCGCTGTAACTCGACAAGTGTTTGATGATGGCATATAAAATCAAAATCTTCGATTTGAACGATTAATTTTATTAATTGACTGTTTTCATCCTTGCGGGTAATATACATTTTCGAGATGAAATCTGTATCTAATATGGCATATTTTTTATTACTACTCATTATATGCCTCACGTAGCCATTAACGCTTTTTTTATGCTATGAATGGTTTGTTTATCTTCATCTGTTCTGGTATGAGGCAACGATTCTGTAAGTTGATTTTCATTGATTAGTTCCGGTAAATCACCTAAATCAACTGTCTCAGTGCGTTCTTGCCAACGAAGTGCTGTATTATATTTTTTTATTGCATCCTTTACACTTTCTGAGGTGTTTTGCTCAATGAAACTCTCTGCTATTTTTTCATCTATTAGTTTTTCTTCGAACAGACGCAAAACCATTGCTTTAAAGGGAATAGCATAAATATCCATTAATCGAATAATAGCTTTAATATCAATGTTTTTTGTATCAATACCATAGATACGGATTTGCTCATTTATGGAATTGCTTGGGGCAAGGAGAAGTCCTGCAAAAGCATTAGCTTCAATATCTTCCTGTGTTTCAGTTGTCTCATCTATGTCGATTGCTGTTAAATAAGAACCGCTAAGAGGCAAAGAATCATCATCATCTGAAATATAACGCCAAATATGATATAATTCATGACCTGCGGCAAATATTTGTTTGCATAAAGGTAAATAAGAATTTATAACAGTAAAAAGAAATCCTTTTCTTACACATGTAAAAGCACAGAAATCATCATCTTTTATTGGTAATCGAAGCAATTCTAAATGTCTATTATTCTTATTAACATAATTAATTATTATACTAAAAATGTCATCTTGAATAATATTGTTACCGTTATATGAAACGTTGAATCCATTAGCATAGTCCTGGATTTTTATAAATTTTGAATAATCCTTTTTAAATAAACTGTTTTCTAAGATTCTATTCATTAAAGACTACTCCATTCAGTACTTCCAGTAAGACTGCTTTCTCTTACATTCTTATGGAAAAGATACATATCAATTAGTTTGTCTGCAATATCTATTCCTTTTCGTGCGTCTTCCGTTTTTGCTTTACCCATAAAAATGCGAACAACATTTGTTTCAATTGGACTATCAGGGATTTCTACGAGATTTTCCATTGAAACATTACAAAAATCAGCTATTTTTTTAAGTTCAGCAGCATTAATGGATCTTGAACCTGAAAGCATATTACTAATGACTTGCTTTGAATAACCCATTTTATCTGCTAGTTCGGTTTGTTTCTTTCCTGTACTTTTTAGAGCCTTGCTGATATTACTAGCTATAATCATGTTCATGTCTAGCATTGTGAACACCTCCTTGTATTATTATTATAAAGAAATAAATTAATATTGTCAATAAATTATTGACATTTTGTCAAAAATATTGCATAATAGTATTTATTTTATTTACTAATTAGGGTTTCTCAAAGCTTAGTTGTATGTAAAATTGATAATAAAAATCCAAACTTGACAAAATGAAATTTTGGATTTATTATTTTTTATAATCTAAGTATGAGTTGAAGATATACTGTCACCAACTTAGATTATAGATTTACAACTGAACAATAACGAATATATGAAGTTAGGAGATTAGAATGATGAAGTATCGAATGATTACTAAAGTCTTAGCAAGCACACTGTCAATAATGATAATAGTCTTGGCTGCTCCTCACACCGCGTCGGCGGCATCGGGTGAAAAGCCAAGACTAAATTATTATAAGAAAACCTTATGTGTTAAGAACGCGTATAATCATAAGTGTTCTTTTAAGCTGAAGGTCAAGGGATCATACGGAAAGGTAAAGTATACCACGTCCAACAAAAGGGTTTCTGTTGTAACCAAGTGTGGAAAGGTCATTGCCAAAAAACCGGGCAAGACGATAATTACAGCCATAGTCTACGGTAAAAAGCTGAAATGCAGAGTGACTGTAAAGCCTCTATCAAAATTCGCAAAGCTGCTTCGCAATAAAACGATAAAGGTGCGTTATAGTATCAAGAAAAATCGCACACTAAATATCAACATCGGTCAGCACAGCAAATTCAAAAACTATGAGGATATGACTTGCGCCGGTAATTACTTCTACGAGTCCGACAACATTTACAGGCTTTATCTCAAAGGTAAGCTGACAAAGCGTCAGAAGAATAAGTATATGGGCATTGTTGAGAAGTACGTTAAGTACAAATCAAGTAAGCCGTCTGTCGCTAAGGTAACTAAGTCGGGGAGAATAATCCCAAAGAAAGCGGGCAAAGCAATTGTGTCGGTCAGGCTCATAAACAAGACTTTTAGAATAAAGGTTAATGTTACAAGAAAACATATCACAACATACAAAGGGAAAAAGAGCCTTGCGGTTTATTCCGACCGTGATGTGTATGATGCTCTGAAGGACGCCTTTTACAATCACCTGATCAAAGGCGAGAAGCCTGAATACAAATATCTGACCTGTTTTTATAAGGTTAAACCCGGGAATCACAAAAAGAAAGGTACGCTCTCATACAACTTGGAAAAGTATGCCTTATCTGAAATAAATAAAGGTAATAACTTTTTTGCCTATGTTTGCGGCGGTTTCTTTACCGGTGAATTGTTCAGTATAAACAGCGAGGATAATTGTGATAGTAACGAAGAGCTCAGTAATACGGTAATAACTGTGGGGCTTGATTCGGATATTCTTGAATATGTTAAGCTGACATATACCGAAGCACAAGAGATTTTCAGAGACTATGGCATCAATGAGATGACGTATGATTATGATAAAATCAAAGCTATGCACCTTTGGTTCTATGATAATACAACTTACGGGGAAGCATATTCCGATATCCCGGAGTATAGTATCTTAGTTAATCGCGAAGGGATATGTACGACATATTCGTTCGGCACGCTTTACCTTTGTACGCTTCTCGGTATTCCGTGCGATACGGTTATTTCCGGTGATCATATGTGGAATGTATGCAGAGTACAAGGCAAGTGGTATTACCTTGATGAACTGCATTATGTAGTACTGCTTGGAGAAAACGGTATGCCGGATGATGAGATGTATCAGCCGAGAGATTTAGTAAATCTTAAAAGCATAATTCAAGTATCTGAGGATGATTATGTGTTCCCTTATTATATCGAATCTGAAACAACTCCGCAAACAGAATTGCAAGAATAAAATACTTGACAACATGCTTGAATTGAAATATAATTTAAGTATAAATTAGCATAATTATGCTAAATTCGGAGATGATAATATGGCAAAAACAATCAGACCTGTATCAGATTTAAGGAATAATTTTGCAGATGTTTCGAGAACGGTACATGAAACCTCTCAGCCGGTTTTCTTAACTAAGAACGGATTTGGAGATATGGTAGTGATGAGTATGGAAGCATATGAAAACCTTCAGTTCGAAAGCGAGGTTTACTTTAAGCTTCAAGCAGCTGAACGTGAAGCTGAACTTACCAATACACGCTTTTCACCAAAGGATGTTCTGAATGAAATTAAAGGTGAACTGAATGTATAAAGTAGAATTTCTGCCAATTGCAAAGCAGGATCTAAAAGATACCGCGTTTTACATACGAGATGAATTGAAAAATCTTTCTGCGGCTGTTAAAATTGTTGAGGATATAATCGAGGCTTCCAAGAGGCTAAAAGACTTTCCTTACGCTAATCCTGTTCATACTACTATCAGACCGTTGAAAAACGAATACAGAAAAGCGGTTATAAATAATTACTTGCTTTTCTATTCTGTGTCTGAATCCGAAAAAACAGTTACGATATATCGTATTGTTTACGGCAGAAGGGATTTGAATTCTATAATTAAATAATCTGGTTAAATGAGGCAATCCTGATTGGGATTGCCTTTTCTGCGCCTACAATTCAAGTCCTTGTTTTATAGCAAGGACTTTTTACATAGATATTGGTTATTTTATATTATTGTTTTTTGAACATTTAGGAGGAATTTTATGGACAGATTTCAAAACTTCAAAAAAACTGTAGCGATGTTACTCGCGATACTGACTTTTTTAAGCGGTTTCTCTATCGTGGTAGCCTCTGCCGCTGAGACAAGCTCGGCAGAAACAGGTGTAAACGTACAGATTATCGGTACGGGCGCTACTATGGATTATGTGCCACTCGGCGCTTCAGGTAACACAAAGTATAATGTTTACGGTAATCATAACTATGATGTTTACTGGAATAAGACATTAAACTATACAAATGCTATTACCGGCAATAAAGAAACCTTTTACGCAAATCAGTATCTTAACTTCCATCAGGTTGCGCCTGTAGGCAGCTCGACAAAAACCACTACTTGGTGTATTGAACCGTATTTCAGCATAAAGAATGACGGTAAGTACGGCAAATGCGGTTTGGGCGGAAACAGCGAATACTGGAATAAGTTCAAGGCAAAGAGTAATATATATAACGCTTCTTGTGAGACGCTGGCTTATGCCAGAGCGCACAGCGCAACGAGCAACGGAGCTTATTATTTTGCCGCGCAGCTTCTCATTTATGAGTATGTTATGAATATTCGTTACGCTTCTCTCGGAAATAACTTTAAAATCAAAACGGGAAAATCATCTTTGATGGGATATATTAAGTCAAAGAACAAGGAAAAGATTAAAGATGCTTATGACAATATCCTTTCGGAAATGAGAACCGAGAAAAACCTTCCTTCTGCTTTTTACAATAGTGTAGGAAGCGCAAAGAAAGTAATAAAGAAAACAGCGATCTTTTTGACGGATAAGAAAAACGGCAGTTATACTTATTCGGGAACAAAAACTATTTCGGGACTGAAGGACTACAACCTTACATATAAGATCGTTAATCAGAATGACGGCGGCGCTGTTGACAGTAAGAACATGACTCTTACCAGAGACGGCAATAAAATCACTGTTAAATCAAACTATGACCTGAAGAAGCGAGAAGATGCGGGTTATACCTACTATATTAAGGTGATAAAGAAGCTTAATTATTCATCTTCGTCCAGTTCGATTGCTTACCAAAACTCTAACAAAAATTCTCAGACTCTGCTCGGCGATGTAAAATACAGTGAGTCAGTTGTCGGTTACTATCCGATTTATTATCGCTATACTGAAAAGCTTGGTGATATTACAGTAAAGAAAACTGTGGAAAAATCCGCGGATTCACCCGAAGGATATAAAGGTTCATTGGCAGGCTGGACATTCCTGCTTACCAATAAAGCAAAGACAAGCGAGCAGTACTTGCTCACGACCGATTCGTCGGGTGAATGTGATACTTTAGAGGACTTTGCTCTGAATACAACATTTATCATTACTGAGCTTGGCTTTAAGATAACAGCAGACGAAGATATGGACGATTACCACTATGTTCAGAAATACGGAGGAGTAAATTACGGATTCCCGCTTGAGTGGGAGTCAAAGACAGGTTCAAAGGGTACTTACGGATTTTTTGAAACGACAGCCACAGTAACTTCTACCACAACCGTAAAGACAGTAACCTGGAAAAACGAATATACTAAGCCGTTTGAACTCAGAGTGGTTAAGAATGTTGACGATGATACAAGTGTTAAAGGTTATTACTTTTTAGTTTACAGTCCGCAGATTTTTGGTAAAAACAAGTTTGCGAGGATCCTCGGACCGACAGACGCAAACGGAAAAATAACAGAAAAAATCAGCGGATACGATCCCAATAAAAATGACGATTACTGCATAAAAGAACTCGGTTTGGTTAAGAGCGGTGTTACAGAGGCAACGGTTAAGGCTGTCGCTGATTATTTTGAGGATTATTCAAAAATAAAGTCTACAACCGACATTAACAACAATCTAAATAAACTTGATGCGGTTTTCTATATTCCCGACCGATATGATGTAAATAACGGAACATACGAATTATCGGGAGTTAAAGGCGCAGATATGCATTCCCTTAGCTCTAAACACGTGAACCAGTATTACGCGGAATGCGAGGTCGATAATACGACCTCCGGATTTATCTCCATCAACAAACACGATTCTCACGATGATAAGCCTGTCGGCGGCGCGGTTTACGGCGTCTATTCCATGAACGGACAATCAACGGATTTGGTCTTTGATGAAAGCACAGAGGTGTGTAGGATAACAACAGACGAAAAAGGATACGGAATAAGCAAGAAGATTCCTACAGGTAACTATTTCGTTAAGGAAATCAGTGGACCATCTACATATTATGTGGATGAAAAGGCATATCCTGTAACCGTTAAACCAGATACAAATACAGAAGCTCATCCCAATGTTTATAATCAGACTTTAAAGGACAAGCCTACAGAGATTGAAATAAATAAGAAGATTGCGTCTTCACTTGATACTGACGGCAAACAACTCGCGGGAGCAAAGCTTGAAATATATACAGCTTTTGAAGAAGGCGCGGGCGAAAAAATATACTCATTCACTTCAAGCGATAAACCGGAAATGATTTACGGTTTGCTTGAAGTCGGTAAAAAGTACCGACTTCACGAAGCATCTGCCCCAAAGGGATATTGTGTAGCGGAAGACGTTATATTTACGGTAAATGAAAAAGCGGAAAAGACCGTCGTAAATATGTATGACAAAACCACAAAGATTAAGTTCCATAAGCAAGACAGCAGCACGAAGGGTAATGTTACAGGCGCTGAGCTTCAGCTAAAGGATAAGGATGGAAATGTTGTCGAGGTTCCCGTTGACGGCAAAATGGTTAAGAGCTGGATTACAACGGAAGAGCCTTTATCTGTTGAGGGTATTCTTCCCGTGGGGGACACCTTTACGCTATATGAAATTAAAACGCCGAAGGGATTCGCTACAGCAAAACCTGTTACCTTTACGGTAGCTGCCGACGGCGGCGTACAGTCCGTTGTTATGTATGACGCTCCTTTGATAATCTCTGTTACAAAGACAGACATTACCGGTGAGAAAGAGCTTGAAGGCGCTCATCTGAAGATTACAGGTCCCGATGATGAAGTTATCGCTTCTTGGATATCTGATGGTAAACCGCATGTGATTACATATAGCTTTATTGCTGGACAAGCTTACACCTTGATCGAAGAGATTCCGTGTAAGGGTTATGTTACCGCGGAAAGCATCAACTTTACTGTAGCCGATACAGGCGAGGTGCAACACGTTCAGATGAAGGATGAGGTAACAAAGATTGCTCTTGCTAAGGTAGATAAATACACAAATAAATGTATTTCGGGAGCAGTTTTACAGCTTACTGATAAGGATGATAATATCGTTCAGGTTCCCGATAGTGACGGGAACTTAGTGGATTCATGGACATCGACCGATGAATCGTTTTCTGTTGAGGGAATCCTTGTTGTTGGTGAGACATATAAGTTATCTGAGCTATCTCCGCCCGATGGCTACTGCTCAACAGAGCCTGTAACATTTACTGTTGAGGACACTCCTAAGGTTCAGAACATTACTATGGAAGACGATACTATCAAGTTTGAGTTTACCAAAACCGATATTACAGGCGAAAAGGAAGTTGTCGGAGCGCATCTTCAGGTTATGAAGGTAGTGGACGGCAATAAAGTCGGTGACGTTGTTGAATCTTGGGTATCAACTGATAAGCCCCACAGAATTGACGGCAAGCTAATCGCGGGCAGCACATATCTTCTCAGGGAGACGCTCCCCGCTGATGGTTACGCTACAGCAAATGATATTGTTTTCAATGTATCTGATACAGGCGAAGTCCAAAAGGTTGAAATGAAGGACGATACGATCAAGGTTAAAATTACAAAGTACGATATCACAGGGGACAACGAGCTTGAATGTGCCAAAATGCAAATCAAGACTACGGATGGCAAAATCATAGCTAAATGGACATCAACGAAGGAATCATATTATCTTGAAGGTGTTCTTGTGGCTGGTAAGACCTATGTACTGCATGAAGAAGTTGCTCCTGATGGATATGTTGTAGCAAATGACGTTAAGTTTACTGTTCTTGATACGGGTAAGGTTCAGTCTGTATCTATGAAGGATGATACAACTAAAGTAGAGTTCCGTAAGAAAGCAAGCGATACAGGTAAACTCCTCGCGGGAGCAAAGCTTGTTCTCTATGATTCTAAAGGGGATAAGGTAACAAGCTGGACTTCAACCGATAAAGCGTACAGAATTGATGCTTCTTTGAAAGCTGGAGCGAAATACACCTGGCATGAAGTCAGCGCTCCAAGCGGATATAAAAAAGCTGATGATGTTACGTTTACGGTGAACAAAGACGGAAAGGTTCAAGCGGTTGAGATGATCGATGAAAAGATTGTCACGCCTGACCTTCCAAAGACGGGCGGCACATCGTCTAATCCAGCACCATTGATTGCTATCGGAATCACTATGATGATAGCGGGTGCGTTCGTATTCTTCAGAGTAAAAACAAGAGAAATCTAATTATTTGCAGGCAGGGCTTCGGCTCTGCCTGATTTTGAGCAATATATGAGGTGTTTGAATGAAAAAAACATATAAATTATTATTATCAGCAGTACTGTGTGTTCTAATCGCAGTATCTTCTGTTCCGTTCGCGTCGGCTCTCTCAAAGCCCGCGGCTCCGAAAAAGGTTCTTTATCGTTCGGATTACGCTATTCAGGAGCATTGTCTTATTATCACACCCAAATCAAGCAGTACGGGATTACAGGTTCAGGTGATTAACGCAAACGGCGGAATTACTTTAAACAAGTATTATAAAATCGGAGCTTATAATAAGACATTTTATAAACTCGATAAGGAGTATATAATCTGGAATTTCAATAAATATATCAGTAACGGTCAGTTCTACACGGTTAGAGTCAGGGCATTCAATGCTTCAAATTATAAATCAGGGAAGCCAAACGGTTCTGCAAAATACAGCGGATGGACTTCAACATATGCTGCTGAGACAGTAACCGGCTCTAAGGCAGTTCGTGTAGATAATAATAATGTAAAAATATCTTGGAACAAAACCAAAGGCGCAACCTGCTATACCTTGCGTTTTGCCTTTGTTGACATCTTTTCTGTGAATAAAAGTATAACGACAAATAAAACAAGCGTTACTTTATCAAAAATCGACGGTGTATTCCTGAAAAAAGCAAAGAAGATAACCTTGGAAATCGTTCCTGTTAAACTAAAAAAGTATTCATATAAAGGTGCGGATTGGAAGTACCATAACCTAAAAATAAAATAATCAGTAAACGGTGGGCAGATTTTTATTCTGCCCACTTTTAGAAGGGAGTTATATTATGCTTGAAACTATAAGCGATACCGTTCTTGCAAAGGTAGGTTCTGTGTTGCCGCAGGCTGCAATCAATACTATTGACAGAGTTGAAAGCAGCATAAATAACGGTGTTTATTTGCTAAAGGCAGATACCTATAAATACTTTGACGGCGCTTCAAAGAAAATGGAAACCGGAGCAAAGATTGCAAAGGAATTTGTCAAATTCTGTCAGAATTATATCTACGTTCCGACAATTATCCTTGTAGCTGTTGTAGCTATTATCCTCGCTTTCGGCAGTAAAAAGGATAAAGAATGGGCTAAATCAAAGCTTGTATGGGCTGTGTTCGGTATAGCGGGGCTTATGTCGGCGCTGACAATAACCTCAATTATAATTAATTTCTTATCTCCGGATACGAGTTCTGACTTAAAGGTTTAAATTATGGAACCACTATTTGCATATCTGTACAGCGAATCAGTATTTTCAGATATCGAGAGCACATATTTTTTTGATATTGGATGTATTTTTATTTCCATTATCAGAGGACTGTGCGAAGCTATTACAAAAGCATTGACAGCTGTTCTTAACGCATGCGAATATCTTCTTAAATCCTGTTGGAATGTGCTTCAATTATCGAACTTTGCCAAGAATAAAGATACTGCCGGCGCTGAACTTTATAGGCTTGTTAATGACTATCTGTGGATCCCGGTTCTTATAAGCGTTGTGTTGTTAGCGGGATTCCTGATTTTTTCATCAAATGGTAAGGAGCGATTAAAAAGGTTTACCAATAATATCGTGGTTATTGCCGTTATAACTATCCTTTTACCGTCAGTTTTTACTTCGCTGGATACTAATATTTTCGGCAAAAACTCAAGCCTTTTGACCGTGTCATCTACAAATACATCGAGCAGTATAGTGTTCAATCATACTACTGATTATCTTTATGTATATAACGAATACGTCAAAGATAACCTTAAAGGAGCACTGTCGGATTTTGCGGATAAAAAGGATATCAAGACAATTACTTCAAAAAGTAAGGCTACAGGCGCATGGACTCTTTCAAACAAGAATAAATACTCAAAGTATTTAGGACAGAGCAATAAAAAGGGTATTGATATGTCAAAGATTGATATTACAAACTTTGATTTCAACCAGACGCTTGATGAGGATGAAGCCGTGAGTGATGATAGCGATGATTTGAAAGTACCGGCGATGCTTACCCAGAGAATGTCACTTTACGCTCAACAAAAGCTGAGCTATAAGATTGACTCTAATGGCAAGCAAACTACCACAAAGGATCAGCTTAACGGTTTGTCGGGCTCGTACACCTCGTCATTGCGATCGGGCGGCTTCTTTATCGGTGATGAGCATTATTACAGATACCGAACAGATTATATTTGCGTGTTCCTGGAACTTATCGCTAATATCTTTCTGTATGTAGCGGCGTCCTATGCTTTAGTAAAGATTGCTTGGGAGCTGATGATAAACAGAATAATCCTTGCTTTTATAGGAGCAACAGATCTGAACGGCGGGGAGAGGATGAAACGTATTCTTACCTCGATTATCGGTATGTACGTATCGTTTATGTTTGTTGGGTTTACAATTCAGTTGTTCAACTCAGCTTGCCTTTTTATCAGCAAACCTACAAACGATGGGGGATTGGGAGTAAGCGGCTTAGCGTATTCAATTATAGTTGTGTTTCTTGCTACAATCGCTCTTGACGGTCCGAATATCATCGCCAGATATTTTGGCGTTAATACGGGAATGCGCGGCGGCGCTATGATGCTTGCAGGCGGATTAATGGCAGCTAAAAGAGCGTCAGATAGAGCACGTCATAATATGGGTAACGCTTACCGTGACGCCAGACGTGAGTACTCTTCAAGGAGAGATCGCGAAGCTCGTAATGACGGTTATACAAGACCGCCTCTTGTTAATATGCAACCACCCGTGTCAACGCAAAACGCTCAACCTAATTTAGCAGAGGGTGTTTCGGCAACATCAGCCGCTTTGCCTAATGCTCAATCAAGAGATAAACCGAAGACTCTTGACGATTACAAAGAGCAAGTAGCTTTAGAAAACCCGAATATGTCTAAAGAGGAACAGTCACGGGCGGCAAATCAGCGTATGGCTGAGGATAAAAGGGATGACCTTATGAAATCGGCTATACTTGGAAAGGCTAAATCCGAAGAGAATGGTACTCCTTATACAGACCGTCAGGCACTTCAGGGTGCTGTAGAGGAGAAGTCTATTGATGGAATGTTTGATAAGCAATATGCTTCCGATGTAGCTGATAATATGTATTCAAACGGACAGTTTAAGAAGGCTAATATGGATGCGTATTCGACTATTTCAGAAAATGCCGAAACGCTGATTGACGAGAATAAGGATAAGTATTCCAAGCCGATGGATGCTTATGTTGCGGCGGCTCAAGGATACGGCGCCAAAGGTGATACTGCCGTATATATGGGTAATGTAGCTTATGCGGACAATAACCGCCAGAATATCCGTGCTGAAGCAATTCAGTACAAAAATGAAATGCGCGGGAATAATAAGCAGATTACAGATTCACAGGCTTTAGCTTATGTTATAAGGAATAATTCAAACGGCTGTGCCTGTGATATTAATCCGAAATATGCCGATAGCATTGCCAAATCAATGCTGAATAACGGCAATTTGTATAACGGAGATATTCGCGACAGCTATAGGCGCAACAGAGGTGCTTCGCAACTATAAAGAAAAGGTGTTGGTTCATAGTGAGCCAACACCTTTTATAGCCTCTATCATATTGGTTATTATCAAATAACAATTATAAGGAATAGAAAGAGGAGCCAGACGCATCCGACTCCTCTAAGCGTAGTCCGAAGACATCCGCCGCAATTCCTATATCTATTATACAGGGTATTCAGGAAAAAATCAAGTGTTAATTATTATAAAAATGATCTTAGAGCACTTAGTTTTCTCCTGCTATCAGTATGAACAATACGAGAAAAAATATTCATAGGAACTTGTTTCCTAAAGTTCTCACATGTATCTTCAAATTGTTTAATCAAAGCATTAATAAAATAATCTATTGGAATAATTTAATATGGACACAGAACTTATGTCCGATAAAGTAAAGGAGCTTTTATGAGTAGACAATATGACGAACGATACAGCGTTCTTACTGAGCTTAATGCAGAGGCAAGAGCGTTTCGTAATATAACTGTCAGGAACATTGTTATCCTGATTGTTTTTCTTTTTCTTGATACGCAGCTTATTGATAAGGTATATGTGGCTATCCAACCTTTATTCTTTATATTCCATATGACAGTAGGACTTTTGATGTGTATGAATTCAAGGATGAATAAGCAGAAGCGTTTATATCAATCTTTGCTTATTATGTTTTGCAAAGGTAAGGATTATTATGCTCCAGTGGAGGATCCCGAGAAGTTGCCGACAACAGAATATAAGTATAAGAATATGTATTCGAAGGGAGTTGTTTTCCTTGAACCCGAAGATGAAGAGTACTAGAAAATCAAAACCAAAAGGAAAAAATAAAAAGAAACCCGCGAAGAAGTCTGTGACTAAAACTATGGCGCAGTCAAAAAAGATAATATCAATTACTGAAATCTATCCTATTAGAAAAGCGGTGGGGAATAGCGGGTACCTAATGAATGGCGGAACATATATGAATGCTTTCTATATTTTTCCGCGAGACTATTACAATATGTCAGAAACTAATGTGTGTCTTGATATTTTAACATTTGATAAATACTACTGCACGATGAGAGAGGCGATAAAATTCGTTTGCTTCTCATCCAATCTCGATACCACGGCAAATCAGGCATACTATTATTCATTATATGCTAATTCACACAATCCCGTTAAACGACGCGTGTTGCGGGAACAAATTGAAATATTGAAAAATCTGGAAGGACGCGAGCAAAAAGAGTCCTTCCTTTTTGTTTACGCCGAAACTCTCGAAAGGTTAATGGAAATTAATCGTAATATCGAAAATGATTTCTGTGCTCCCGGTTTAGCGCGGCAGATGAACAACGATGAAAAAGAGGCTGTATTTAAGCGACTAAATAATCCTTTCAGCCATCCTGCTGTTTTGAGGAATACATAATATGAATTATAACAATAATCATGAACCGGGTACTGAGAATAAAACAAGTGAATTTGCGGGTAATACAGCCAAAGGCGCCGAGCAATCGGCGAATAGTCTCAACAAGGGACGCAAGGCGTTAAATAATAAAAAGAATAGCCACAAAAAGAACAGCCTGAAAAAGAATAAGAAGAAGGGACCTTCTCCGTCACCGAAAAAACCAAAAGCAAAAGGCGTGAAGAAAGCGTCGGGAGCAGCTCAAAAAGGAACTTCAGCCGCAACCAAAGGAGCTGCTGCAGCTTCAAAGGCTGCCGCAAACAGCACTGCGGCAGGAGTAAAAGTTGCTCAGACAGGCGGCGCGGCATTCGGCGGAGGCTTTATGTCTACGGCGATTCCAATAATTGCAATTGTACTTGTTGCGATAGTCGCGCTGTATTCTATTTTCGCTATCTTGTTTTCAGGAGGAACTTCATCTGTTGAGCAGGTTAGCAACGAGGCTCAGGAAATACTATATATTTTCAATTCTTTTTGTCTAACTTCGGATGACGACAATAAAGATGATTATTACGAGATTTATAAAGAAATACAAGATAATGGTTATGCTTCTACTCTGTGCGCTATATGGAAAACGATAGTTGAAGATTATTATATTACCAACCAAATAGAAACATGGGGTCAAAAGCATTATAAAGCCAATACGGATGTTTTTGATTCGCCTTTCGAGGCTGTTTACTTTGAAAATGTAGCAAAGTTTTATCTGGAGAAAGAGAACGGCGTATATAAACAGAAGGATTTTGATCCGATTGATTTTACTAAGGATGCGTATAAAGGCGTGTCACATCATTATCATTACATAAATAATGCTATTAAAATGTGTCTGGATTCGCTTGTTAACCCGAAAACCGGACACGTATATGAAAAAGTAGATAACGCTTTACAGAAATATAAAGCTAAACATACAAGAGAACTAAAGGGGAAGACCTCTGACGAAATCAAGACTCTATGCCGTCAGGATCAGATAACCAAAGCTATACATAATCTTGAGGGTAAAAATGGATTGCTAAAGAAGTGCATTACCTATGAAGGCGGTGTTGTATACAATTATGGAACAGATAAGGAAAAAACAAAATATAAAAAGTTCGATATCACAAGCTACATACATGACGAGGATCATAATTGGGATATAAACAGAAATACTTATAAGTTGAAAAACGGTGTTTATGTTCAGATATTCGAGTATGATGAATATTTCTTAACCGCTTCAAACGGTGATTCTGATGATATATGTGCTCTTGCGTTAGGTGAAGTCGGTAACGGCGGAAAAAAGTATTGGTCAGGTACAAAAGCTTGGACGGGCGGCGCGGATGATTGGTGTGCTATATTCTTAGGTTGGCTTTTTGAACAAGTAGGGGTTAGTCCATCGGATGTCGGTTGGTCTGCTTCTTGCTCAATGTGGTACGGAAATGCAAATTCTAAACATATTTATCACTCGAAAAACAGTAGCTATAAGCCTCAGCCGGGAGATGTTGTGTTCTTTAATTATGGAGGAAGTATCTCAACCCATGTAGGATTGGTGATATCTTTTTCTGATGGTTTTTTATACACGGTAGAAGGTAATACGGAAACGAACGACTTTAATACTTCAAAGGTTTCCGAGGGAGAGTATCAGGTTAAATACAATGATGCTGTTATTGGATATGCTTCAATGGGAAACTTTTATGCAAAGACTGCTTCGTCCGGAGGGAAGATTAGTTCTGATTTAGTTGTAGCGAAAACAGACACCTCATATAAGGGCGGAAAGGTTTCTCTTAACTCCTCGGAACGCAAAAAGATTGAGATTTTGGTACATAATGAGCTTGGCGGCGGAGGATATACAGGCTGTTGCTTGCTGGCTCAGTGTATGCGTGACGCTATTACAAGTAAAATGGCAAAGGCGTCTACAATGAAAAAAGATATGGGATATTCAGCCTCAGATACAATTCCAAACGGCGGTTCAGTTTGCTCCGAAGCTAAGAAAGCGGTTAAAGACATTTTTGACAGCGGTAAGTATATCGTAAAACACAGAATCCTTTATATGTACGCGCCGTATCTTTGCACGAGTAAATGGCACGAAACTCAAACATTTATATGTGAATTCGGAAAAGGAACGAGTAGTTATACACGGTTTTTTGATCGGAAAGGATGATTATGAAACATAGGATTTTATTTATGGTGAGCATCATATCTGTTCTTGCGCTTGTTGTATCTTCTGTGAGTTTTTCCATTACAAAATCTCAGCTTGAAGCTTCACAGGACGAATACATTACAATTAAAGAGAAAAACAAGGAGTTAGTAACCGATGTTGACGCCGAGATCCTCGGATTAAAAAATCAACGTGACAGCGCTAATGCCGATTATGAGCGCCTTTCTTCTGCTCAAGCTGTTTTCAAAATAGCCGCAGATTATTATTACAGCCGATATGAGTTTGACGGTAGTCCAAAAGGCAATAAGCGTATTGTTATTAGTGATATTAAGAGTTATACCACAAAACAGTTTCGGGACAATTTGGAGGGTGAGTTATCCAGAACAGGCGGCAACGGAAATGTATCCGAGGACTTCAAACATACTTGCTCTATTGAATCTCTTTTTGTATCCGAACCATATAAAAAGAGAAATAATAATTTCGGTAAAAAAGTTGAAGTTTATTTGGTCGATTCTTACGCTAGGCTTCGGTTAAATAACAGCTATGAAGCCGTATCTGTCTTGACCTTCACTATGAAAGATAAGAAATGGCAAATAGCCGATGAAAGAATAGTTGCTACGCGCTTTGAGAGTTTTTAA
This sequence comes from Ruminococcaceae bacterium UBA2854, assembly GCA_002350765.1. Classification (GTDB taxonomy): domain Bacteria; phylum Bacillota; class Clostridia; order Oscillospirales; family Acutalibacteraceae; genus Ruminococcoides. Next base: position 13,394 of record DEFK01000018.1, on the reverse strand, counting down.
GGCACCATATTTCTATGATGCCTTGTATTGCGGTTATTTGTTTTTCTCATTCAGATACCATTTGTAAATTTCATTAATGGTTTCAGCGTATAAAGAGCGCGAGTGCTTATCAGGGTTATCGTTAATGTTCTTTTTGTAAAGATATGTTTCTCTTACTTCGTTCCAGTACTTTTTGCTTGTATCGTGCTTTAGAATATCTGCTCTTTCTTCAAGATGTTCATATCCTTTTGACTGATATGCCCAAATGTATTTTTGAGATTTTTTGTTAAAACGTATGTATTGGTTTCCGTAAACGATAGCAAAGTCACAACTGTAATCAATAGATGAATTCCAATGATTTATTCTTTTAATTGTAATGACTCGTGTTGAGTCTTCGCATTTGTTGAATCTGTATCTACGTGATACTTTCGTTATTGCTTCTTTTAGGATTATTCTGATGTTGGTAGCTGAATAATTCTCTTCGTCATCGTTGACTTCAATATTTACATCAAAGTCAAAACCGATATTTGATTTAATATCTCTGGATATCATATTACGTTTTGTGCTGCCAATAAAGTCAAATCTAAAAGTGAAGTGATCGCGAACTTCATCTTGGACTTCATAAATTAACTGCTTAATCTGTTCCTTTATTGGTTTGTATTCGTCTTTTGGCACATACTGAAAATTGTACATTACAGATCCTCCGATTAAGGTTATAAATCTAAATCATTATATAATAACACCATTTTTCATTTTGTCAATAGTAAAATAAAACATTTTAGGAGTGAATCTATATGATTTTTGATAACAAACGATTTTTGTTGTTTGTGACAACCGTAAGCGTTATAATTTCGGTTGCTTTTGCCTTTTCGTCCTGCAAAAACTATTTTAAAAGCAGCGAGTATAATTACAAATACCTTGCTGAGAAAGTATATGCCGATAAACATAAACTGTCATATTCAGACGCGGAGCTGATGAAATCTATCCAATTGGAGATTAATGAAATAAACAAAAAATCCGAGGAACTGTGCAGCGTGGATTCACAGACTCAGGCGAGCATTAAGGTGCTTGTCGAAAAGCTGTGTGATACATTGTCATATAACGCGAAAACCTTTAAAGGAAGCAAGGTGAAGGCATTGATTTCGGAGTATTTTACCCGAGATTGTCTGACGAATATTGATGAACAGTTTGTGTTTAGCGACCATGAAGCATATAGAATCCAGAGAGAAGTGGAAACTATAATGCTGTCAAAAACAGGTGCTACGATAAATGGATTAATTATTGCAGATTATACGGACAGGAATTCATCGGGGAAAGAGTATATGGATTGCCGATTTTATTATGATAAGAGTACAAACGCTTATTATATTTCAGATATTAATGTTATTAAGGGGTAGGGTATGAAAGTATCAAGAAAACTATCGGACGCTTCAACAAATTTTGAGGTAATGCTATCGCTTTTGCAAAAGTTGCCTTTCGTGAAACATCGTATGCCGAAGGAAGACTATGATCCGGTGCTGATACATAAAACACAGCCGATTAACGGGATAAAGCAACACGAAAACTATCTTACGATGGGCGACAGCTATATGACTTGTATCCATGTTTACAGATTACCGGACATAATCAGGCGACATTGGCTTGTCCCACCGTTTCAGATGGATAATGTAACCGTTGTAGCGGATGTGCGACCGCTGAATATTGATACTGTCAGGGACTCTATCAACAAAACCTATGATGAACACGCGTCACGATTGTCACAGGCTCATAACCTCGGTGATTCAAAGGATGCGAGAATTGCTATGGCTCGTCTTGAGGAACTTCTTGACGAAATTAACAATCTCGGAACGGGTATGTTGGAATTTGAACTTCGTATTTATGTCTGCGGTCGTACCTTTGAGGAAATGGAACGTCGCGCCGCGGAGGTTGAACGTGAACTTACAAGAAGGGAGTTTACGGAGTACAGCCGCGATATCAATGAGCAGTTAGCCGATTATCAGCGTTTGTTTGTATCGGCTGATGAAATGAAGAAAACCATATATGCTCGAAAGGGGATACCGCTTCCGTCGAATATTATTGCTCAGGGAGCTCCTTTTTATTTTGTAGGGATGAAGGATCCGCAAGGCTTTTACCTCGGAGCTACTGAATACAAAGGCGGACAGGGTGCCGTCATTTTTGATCCGAATAGAAATGACGGTTATTTCAGAAAGAGCTATGACGCTCTGATCTGCGGTAAAAAGAGCTCGGGAAAAAGTACGACGCTTAAAATGCTTGTGGAGCATCAGTTCGCTACAGGTAATCGAGTGCGAATAATTGATGTTACAGGAGAGTTTGGTAAGCTTGTTAAGAACCTTGGAGGTGTTATTGTTAAAATGGATGGCTCGGACGAGAGCGAAATGCTTAATCCTCTGGAGATTTTACGTACAGGCGAGAACGATACCCAGAATTATCTCAAGCATATTTCAAAGCTCGGATTGATGTATAAGCTGAAATCCCCAAAGGCGAAAGATAACGAAATCAGCCTATTCAAGACTATGCTCAAAAAGCTGTACATCAAATTCGGTATTATTGAGAGCGAGGATACAAATGAATATCGGGGAATTACAGGCTTGGACAGCAATAAGTATCCTATATTTTCGGATTTGCTTGCGTTGATTAACGATGAAATCACTCAGCTTGGTAAAAGACGTACTACCGAAAAGGATTATCAAATCAATATTCTCTGTGAAATCAGATTTGTAATCGAGGATATTGTTAAGAGTTTCGGCGCACTTTTTAACGGACACACTACAATTCCGGGAGTTATCAACGCTGACGTTGTATCTTACGATATTAGTGAAGTCAGTAAAATGGGCGGAACGGTTTATGATATGCAGCTGTTTAACGTATTGTCTATAGCGTACGACAGTTGTTTGACAACAGGAATCAAGATGAAGGAGTTGTATGACTCAGGAAAGATAACGGCTGACGAAGCTGTTCATCATAACATTATCATTGATGAAGCTCAGAAATCCATAAACTACACCAAGCCTTTTGCCGTTGATTATATTTTCGATATTATGTCGCAGGACAGAAAGTATTTTGTAGGTGTATGGCTCGCTACGCAGAATATATCTACATTCTGTAACACGAACGACGACGCCGTATCCGCGCAGATACGTTCTTTATTTGAACTATGTCAATATAAAATGATATTCCAGCAGGACGAAGTTTCCGTTCCTGTGTTGCAGGCGGCGTTTGGAAGTATTCTTACTCCCGAACAGATAACAATGGTACCGAAGCTTGTCGAGAGGCAGATGATGTTTATAGTCAGCCCAGTCTTGACAATTCCACTTACCTGCCATCAGATTTCAAAGAGTAAACAGGCTTATTATGGCGGTGGTGCGTAATGGCTGAGATAAAAACAGAGTTTACATCCGAAAAGCTTGCGAAATTACGTAACAAAAACCGCAATAAAGGCTTGATTATCAGTTTTTCTATGATTGTTTTGCTCTATATCTTTTTCTTTATGAGTCCTATTATTTTTCGTACGCCTTCAGAGGTTGAGTACACTCCGATTGGTTCAAAAGAGTATTTGAGCGAAGGTCGTGAGGTTTCAATTGAGAGCTGGAAGTATTCAAAAAAGCAGTCTCTTATGGAAGTTATGATTGATATCGAGAACAATGCTTATGACGGAAATGATTTCTATAACTATACCGCGTATGTAAATTTCCAAGAGGCAAGCAAAGGAAAAGAGCAGCTCGCGGTTGAAATAAAGCTACAACAGATTAACTATGTTGTGCTTTGGCTGCACGACGTCCCCGAGGACTTTAATTCCTGTGTAGTTACGGTGTATATGAAGGATAAGGCAGAAACAAGCGCTTCACTTTACACAAATTACAGCAAAGTAGAAACGGTTAATAATCTATCGAACAAAAGCGAAACTGAGTATCAGATCGAGAAGATTGAGCGTAATATCTCGAAACTTCGGAAGAAGATCAAAGCAAATAACAGCGATATCAGTGATTTGCAAAAGGAGATAAAAATAATCAAGACTCATATTGGTGAAGAACAGGATAATAAATCATATCAGACAAAACGAGAACAACAGAAAACAGAGGAAGTCATTGAGGATTATCGCACTCATATTTCGGATCGTGAGTATGAAATTGGAGAATTACAAAAGGACAATGCGTCACATCAATCGAAAATCACTGAATACGAAAATCTAATCTCAAGATTGCGGGGTAAAAAATGAGAACCATATTATATATAGGCGATGTTATAACAGCAGGTAATCTTCAACGTGAGTCAAAAAAATACAAGGTCGAAATTCTGCCGTTTCATGCGGCTGATTCAACCTCGAAAGAGATTACCGATATTATATATGATGATAGTAACAGATACTTCGGCGTAATTATTAATATTGATGAACTTACAATTTCTGCTGACGAAACGCAGAATATTATTAAAGATATACTGGTAAAGACTGATATGACTGTGTGCCTGATGTGCGCAGGACATACGATCGAAGAACCTGTAATCAGGAATTTGGTTGAAATAGGCGTGCAGTTTTTTATGACAGGGGTAAACAGTATTATCAACTCCAAAGTCATTTTGAATATGCTGAAAAGGCAGTCAAATGTAGCTACGTTATTTTCGAACAACGAGGGAGTTTCAAATGGCTCTGATAATATAATCAAGACAAAAAGCATTACTGTCGGAGGTTGTTTGCCACGAATGGGGGTAACGACTTTCTGTATCCAGTTGATTCAGTTTTTGCACAGCATAGGTAAAAAAGCCTGTTATGTTGACAGGACAAGCTCTAATTATATGGATGACTTCATTTTGATTTATGAAAAGGAGGGCGTTCTCGATCAAGAACATTCCCGATTTACACTTGAGGGTATAGATTTTTACTATGCGGTAAGTGATAAGGCGCGGGAGTTCGCAAAAAAGCAAGGTTATGATTATATTGTAGCCGATGTAGGCACCTTGAATTTCGATGAGGAATTGCTTGAGCTTTTTACAGAAAGCGATATGCATATTCTCTGTGCGGGTTCCAAGCCTAACGAGTTTAAAGCGGTGTATAACCTGCTTGAAGTTCTTATTGATAAAGGAGTACACTATGTGTTTTACTCAGTGCCGCGAGCCCAGCGAAAGAGTATTGCGGGAACCTGCGAAAACCATAATCAAAAGTGCTATTTTATGCCGTTTTTGGATGATGAATTCATACTTCAAAAGAACAGTCGCAGAATGTTTTATAAAATGTTCAACATAGAGAGGAGTGTTGATGAATGAACTATGATAATGTGAATAATCCGTTTGATATGTATGACGAACAGTATGAGAATAATCAATTTGACGATGAATTTGAGGAATTGGATTTCGACGAGGGAGAGGAAGAAAATGTGCCTGATGTTCCTAAGAGCAACAGGCTGATGAATGTTATAATGATAGCGTCCTATGTTTTAATACTTATCCTTGCTTTTTTCGGTATTGTTGGTCTTTGCAATGGCGAAATAAGGAACGCTATATTCCATTCAGTATTCTTTTTTATGTAATAATCCAATGAAAATAGAAACAGCACACGAGCATGGTAATAGCTATGGTTCGTGTGCTTTCCTATTTATAGATTTAATTGAGAAATACTATTTTAAATCTGTTATCAGCTTGACATAAACGTAATTCTCATAAACATCAATTCTTCTGATAAGAGGAGCAATATCCCCCTTCTGAAGACGAGTCTTATTGAGAATGCGGTCAAGAATATTACTTCCGTGTGTTGTGGAAGAAATAGCTTTAATTGCTTTGTTTTCTCCAAACATCAATGTCATTTTATTAGTCATGGAAGTCAATTTTTGATTAGCCTCGTCAATTAACTCGTCGTAAAGCTCAAGGTTGCCTTTTTTGTTTTCAGGATCGTCAATTAACGCAATTGCCCTCTGCTTGATTAAAGCCTTTTTCTCAGCAGTTATATTAGCAATAATGATTTTAAGATTCTCAAATGTTCCGATTTCAATGTGATTTTCCTTTTCTTCTTCAACGAAGGAACGCTCTAACTCAACAATAGTATTAAGGGATGTTTCGCTGATTTTCTTCAAAACTTCTTTTACTATCATATCGAGAGTATCAACACGAATATGATGGCTGGAACAAGCCCTGAGACCGTGCTTTGCATAAGCTCCGCAATGATATGCTTCCTTTAAATCTCTGCGGCTCATTGGATACATAGGATGACCGCAATCACCGCAGTAGAGTACACCGGAGTAAGCGTTTGAGAACTTCTTTGTTCCGTTATAATGACGGCGTGTTCTCGCTGCTCTGTTTTTCTGAGCTATTTCAAACACTCTTTTGTCAATAATTGCTTCATGGAAGTTTTCAAAAACAATGTGTTCTTCTTTAGGATTTTTAATGTCATCACCGTTTATTCTTTCTCTCGTGTTTTTCCTCTGCCTTAATGTTCCGATATAAAAATCATTGTCAAGTATTTCGGATATAGTAACAAGATTCCAATCGGGGCGGGATTTATAGTGGCATATCCTTCCGCTGGCTTCTATTCTCGCAATATCATCCATCCGAGGGGTGGGAATGCCGTTATCTGTCAGATAATTTGCGATTCTTTTATATCCCCAACCGTCATTGTATAATTCAAAAATCTTCCTTACAACCGTTGCCTGGCTGGGCTCGATCTTATAAGTCATTGCCTTTGAATCAGTCATTACATATCCGTAGGGAACACTGCAAATCCATTGACCGCTTTTCTGACGTCTGTTAATTACATTGCGGACTTTTTTAGACGTATCGGTAACCGGCATCTCGTTCACAAAAAAGAATAACTGAATCTTTATCCAGTCGTCATTAGTCGGATAATCAATGCTGTCTCCTATTGCGATAATACGAATGCCCATATCTCTTAAGTCCTCAATTTCCACCAGACCTTTACTGTTGCGTCTTGAAAAACGCGACAGATCCTTTACGATAAGAACCGAATATTCCTTATTGAAAAGCTTGGAACGCATTATCTGGTACTGCTCTCTCTGTTCAAATGTGTATCCGCTACGATCCCTGTCTTCATAGTAATCAACCATTGCGTCAGGAAAATTTTGGCTTATGTAATCACTGATTATTGCCTTTTGATTTTCGATTGATGTGTTTTCCTTATGTAATTCATCATCAACTGAAATTCTGCAATAAGCAGCTATTGATAAAGGAACCCCATTTACATTCATTCTTAACACTCCTTGTCATATTGTCTGTCATTATTTGCTTCTGTTTTGCTTAAAAAGTACGTATAAACAATCTTCCGCACGTTCTGTGCCTAATTCCACAACAACAGGAAAGACTTTATGTTCATTGAGCCTTTTTATGCTTTTGGCTTTAGACGAATCAAAATCTTTTCCGTGTTCTTCCCAGAATACAGCAAGTTTTTTGCTTGCGCGTAATTCGTAGTTCATTTTTCCACCTCCCTTGACAGAATAAAAAGAAATAGCACATTGATTTTCTCTTAGCCATAACTACCGAATAGTCGGTGGTTGTGCCTGAGAATCCCAATGCACTATTAATTTCTTTTTATTCTATTATTGTTTTGAGTGAATATTGTTAAATGCTCAAAAACTATAAGTAAGATGGTCAAAAAATCAAACCTTAAATCTTTCAATAATACGTTGAAAGACTTACAATTTGTATATCTATATTATAACCTAAATTGTGAAATAAATCAACCCTTTCCGAATACTTACTTTAAAAAGTAAAACTTGGAAAGGGCTGTAGTTTTGTGTCGAACAATGTCGCCAAATTAAAAGTATAAAGAGGTTTCTCTTTTCTTAATCGTAGATATAAATGTTCATTTTGCATACTTTGGTATTTTTTATCTGCAGAAAAGGAAACCTGTTAATACTAAACGTTTTTCTTATGAGGGTTCATTATTATAAAGATTGGTTAGATGCTTTTCAATTACTGTTACAAATTCCTTGGCTAAGTCAAGCTGCTGTGAGACTTTTTGCTTGGATATAACGTAAAAGTCATCATAATCACTGTTTTGTCTGACATATTCCAACTCGGTGATTGTATCGGATAGTTCAATCGGAAAAACTTCTGTCTTAATATATTTTCTTCGAAATTCGGATATAACACCTGAATGCTTTTTTGAGTCAAAATTATCCAAAGCTAAAACTGCACGCATCGCCGAGAAAACAGCATAGTAAGAACGATTTGCAACAGTTTTATAGTCACCTATTTCAAGAATTTTATCGGCATACATAAGTCGTTCTTTTGCTAATGATAATCTGGCTTTCGATAAATCAATATTATACTGCAATTCTTTTTCCTTCTCTTTCGACATTTTTATAAAAAGGGACTGTATCAACATAATGATTGAATGTTTCTATATCTTTTAGTACGACAGATATCACAACATCATATTCCAAACTAAGTCGGGACATTTTCTTTGTTACCGATGAAATATAGTTTTCTAAACTGTCTTTTGGGAGATTCAACAGAATCATTACGTCTATATCAGAATCGTCGTCGTAATCTCCGCGTGCATAAGAGCCATACAGTATGACTGATTCTAAATTATTTTTGAATTCTTGTTTAGAGAATTCAACTATTCGTTTCATAATTGAATCTAAGGTGTTTTTTGTACACATTTTTCTCACCTCTTATATTATATTATCATATAGTATTTATATTATCAAGTGAAAAAACGCTTCAAGTTAATAAAGGTTAAATCCTTGACATCACAACTCCTATACATTATAATATAAACATATTCACAGCACTGATTTTAAAACAACATTTACATATTCGCGGGCAACCGCAATTTGCGTTTATCGCATCTATTTGCATTTTCAGCAGGATAATATATCAGAACAACTGATATGTTGTCCTGCTTTTTTGTTGTATAAATTTTCAGTTTGCTGGAGTAATATAACAATATAACAGAAAGGAGTTGAACACTATGACTTACGGGTAATACCGTAAAAAACACAGGCAGATAGCCTCGGATACCGAGGAACAGATGAAAGACTTTTCTGTATTCGCGTTTTGCGGATTAGGAAGGTCTTTTTGTCATTTTATAACAGAAAGGAAATGTAAAATGCTTAGCACTAATTGTATTAACTGTTGTTTCAACACAGGTGGTCAGTGCTCAGCCATTGTCGGCGCGGACGAAAAGTTCGCCCGACAATGTACCTTTAAGAAAACTTATGATGAACTCGCTCTCGAGGAGTATAAAGCCTGCGCTCATTTAGCCGAGCTTGCTAATACTTCTTCCGGCCGGGCAAGGCTCTATGATTATTTCTTAAAGTATGACTCAACTGTTGAATTGATGAAACGGTACGGCTTTTCTTCCGTAGTTTCGTTGGTTAATCAGATTTGAGCACAAAAGCTATGAAAAAGCATTCAAAAGCACAACAGAAAGGAATTTATTATGTATTTAAACACGTACAGCGTAAAGCTTATTTGCAGGATCGCATCGACACCCGAAATCAAAACCTATGACAATGGACAGAAACAGCGTTGTGTATTCGACGCTTCCGTCAATATGGGGAAAGACTCAGACGGCAAGTACATCGACCGTTTTGTTACCCTTACTTTTTGGGGTAAGGACGCGGAATATATTGCCCGTTATCCCAAAGGTCACAGGATAATTGTTGAGGGTACGGAAGATTACTTCGTTCCGACTGACCGTAACACAGGAGCTCCCAAGGTTGTTACCGACCAGAACGGCAGAGAGAAAATACAGGTTAAACCGCAGGTATCTGTTTCTTCCTGGTTATCTCTTGATCCGCTTAACACCTCCAATAATAACGGCGGTAATAATCAGGGATATAATCAGCAAAACGGCGGCAACGGTAACTACCAGCAGAACGGTAGTTACCGTCAGGGTGGTTACGGTAATCAGCAGGGGGGTTATCCTCCGCAGGCTGCTCCGCCTGCAAACGCTCCTCAGCAGAGAAACGCGGCGGCGCCTCCAACCGCAAGCCAGCCCCCGCAGTATGCTCCGCAGGCAAATGATCAAACGCAGTTTCAGGTGCAGGGCGGATTGCCTTATGACAACGGTATGGAATATACCGATGATGGAGATCTGCCGTTTTGAGACAAAAAAACCCTATAAACAGGGATGCTACAACAGAAAGGACGAATTATGTTTAGTCAAATAGGTGTACAAGAAGCACAAACAATGAATAGCTCTATTGAAGCAGAAGCAAGAGCATCCACCATTCATATCACCGAGTCTGAAGAAATCAGTTCGCTGAGACTGTCGTTCAGGAAGCAGAGTGAAGCGGTTTGTGAGATTATTTCAAAGTCTATGAATGTCGGGCATGATATATCCGAGTATTTTAATGATATTATCAATCTCTCGTTTATGGAAGATTCCGCGGATAAGGTCAGAAGAATGCAGAAAATCTTCTACGAAGTTATGGAGTCTGTCATTAACTTCTATTCTCCGTATCAGCTGAATGACCTTTTTACTCCGGAAGACGGAAAGCTCGCAATACAAGCGGTAGCAGTTGCAAACGAGCCTGTCACAGTTCCGATTGATAAAGATAGTTGTAATGGATTCTATTCCGTAACCGCTGACTTTGAAAATTGGGAGTTCTATATGACAAGGGAAGATACCGTCAAGCTATCTCCTCCAAATATTGAGGCTGAAAATAGTTTGCCCGCCGATGTTCTACAGGATCCATATAAGCCGAATCTAAAGGATTGGTATTTCCTGTATGGCGGCAAGTGTCAGCTCATAAACTGTTTTAAGCAGCATAAGAATGAGGATTTATATCTAAAATCCGACGGCAGTATAGCTACAAGATTTTCTGAAGGCTTTGTCGTTGATCACTTCAGAGGCTGGTGGTTTACAAGTGAAACGCTTGACGAACTGATACAGCTTCTCTGTGATGATGACTTCAACGCTTCGTTCTCCGACGATCAGAACGCAATCTGCGTGAGAGGCGGTGGCAATTATGGCTTATAATACGAGAATTAAGTCAAAGAAAAAGACCGATAGGCCTCGAAACAAGGTTGCCGACGTTATCGTCAACAGAATAATCAAGAATATTGAGAAGGATCGCAAGCTTCCGTGGCAGAGACCTTTTCTTGAGGTTTGCTATAATTGGCTGACCGAAAAGGACTACACGGGAATAAACCGTATAATGCTCGCGGGGGAGTACATCGGCTTTAATCAGCTGATGGATTTCAATAAGAAGTACAATACCACCTACACAATACCAAGCGGCTGCGGCGAGATTGTTCTTCTTTATGTTCCGAAGCAGGTTAGCGAGGAAGACGAAAAGATTATTCTCGGAGGCGGTATGCCTCAGCATTTGCTTTTTAAGAAGCTATTCCAAAAGGATGACGGACACTATTACTTCCGTGTTCCAATATATAAGTACGTTTTTAACATTAAGCATATCGCTGATGAAAACGGGAATGTACTTCCGACTAAGTTCACTAAGAAGTTGATTGACTTTGTTCCAAATGAAAAAGCAGACAAAATCATCAGTAATTACTGTGAACGAACCGGCGTCAGAATATTCGAGAACAACGGCGGCAGAGTGTACTATTCCGACAGCGACGATTCCATTCATTCCGTTCCAAAGGATAAGTATAGAGCTTCTGAAGCGTATTACCGTGTTATGTTCCATGAACTCGGACACAGCACGGGCATAGAATCAAGGCTCAACAGAAAATCCTATGCTATCTACTCCAAAGATAAGAAAACTCATAGTCGTGAGGAAATGACAGCCGAACTGACATCCCTGCTTCTTGCTACCGAGTGCGGTTTCAGCGACGATTATTGGGTTGATAATTCCGATTACTATATCGAGGGCTGGGTAAGTTACCTCAAGGATAAGCCGAACGCTATTATACGCGCTATGGCTGACGCCGAAAAAGCTATTGAGTATATTCTGAACGGAGGTTGATTATGGAATACTTTAACGATTACGGCAGACAGGCGCTAAAGGTGGTTCACGAGGGTAAGAAGAAATCTATGCTGCTTGTGAGAAATCATCTTCAGCCTGCGGGACTTGATAATTGGTCGGAGCTTCACCACGAGAAGTTCTCCAAGATTCAGATTGAGCTCTATGATTACACTAACGAGAATAACAAAATCAGAGTTAAGTTTAATCTAGATCCCGATCAGTGCATGGATATGTACGACGTAGCTATGATGAAGTACAATGCGTTTAATCTTGAGCAACCGTATTATAAGGAGTTCAAAGGAAAATGCAGTTATTTTACTTATGCGAGGAATCCCAAGATGAACGCTCCGTGGATAATTAATATTGAGAACGGTGATTGCGATCAGAACCACAAAACTAATCACGACGCTAATACCAAGCTCTCATTCTTTATGAGCGAGGCTGAGTTTGTCCATTTTGTAAGGACGATGAAAACTCAGATTGATGTGTTTAGCTATGCTTTCGGCTCATATCTTTTTCTCAAAGGATATAATAAGTCAAAAGAGGCAGAGAAAGCCGACCGAGATAGTTACGCTCAACAGAATGGTAACAATCAGCAGTATAATGCTCCTGCCGATAACTCAGCCTATAATCATCCACCACAATCTGCTCAGACACAACTACCAGTGCAAAAGCAACCGTCTGTTCAACAGCCTACGTCCGCTTATTCAAATCCACCAGGATGGAATTAAAAAACTATGACCTCCCGAATTTTCGGGAGGTCATTTATGAAAGAATTAAGAATTAACTCGTTCTATTAAATCTTCAGGACTGCATCGCAAAACTTTTGCAAGCCTGATTACATATTCGACATTCGCGTTATTTATATTCTTTCTTTTTTGCTCATACTGTTGAATTGTTCTTAACGGTATTTCCGATAAAGCTGATAATTCCGATTGGCTGAGCCCTGCGTTTTTTCTGTATTTTTTCAGATTAGACTCCGTATGAGTTCCTATATATAATTCATTCATTTTATCACAAAAATGTCGGATATCCATTTCATGATAAGGCGAATACAGAGTTTTTATTTTTAAAACATCATCAGCATCAAATATATCTTTAAATTTTAAGCCTGTATCCCATTGGTAATAAGCAAGTGCCCAACCCAGCCAATACTCTTCGCTCCTTTCGATAGAAGAATAAGACGGGTAGGTTCTAGTAGACTTCACAGCGGCAACTTCAAATGCCATTTCTATTCCTGACATTCCTGCCAGCAAAGAAGAATCTCCAATTTCGAATCTGGTACATATCTCAGAATCAAGAAACTTTATCCAAAAAGAATGCAAATCAATTTTAAGTCCGTGCACAGCAAAATCCAACATTCTTCCAAGAGCTACTCTTGCTTTATCCAAATAAATTTTATCGTAAGCGTGGATCATTCGCGTCCATCTCCTCATCTAAAATTGTAGTAATGTATAAATCACCACGTTTTCTTTTGTATCTTTCTTTGTAACTATTCAGAGCCACCCC
>DEFK01000016.1 GCA_002350765.1 Ruminococcaceae bacterium UBA2854 | reverse complement strand
TTTTGCGACAGCCCCTTGTTTTTTAGAACTTATAATTAATAAAGAATAATCCGACAATACAGATCCCAACTCCGACAAGCTTATTCCACGTCAGCGTTTCCTTAAACATAAGCCAGCCGACAAAAATAAGTATAATCGCGAGAGCCGAGCCCTGTACGAGCGAAGCTGTGCTTACTGTCCAGCCCGCTTTATACGCGTAGATAAAGCCGACTTCCAAGCCGACGATAACCAAGCCCAGTACAAACGGCGTCCAGTTAAGATGGGAAAGCTCTTTAATCGGATTCGACTGTTTGCCGAGAACAAAATACAGAATAACGCTCGCAAGCGCCCCCACAAGATAGGTAATCGTCAGCGCAATAAAGGGATTAAGCCCGCTCGGCATAGATTTCGCGCAAATCTGATAAACAACATTCGACAGCACTACCAGCGCTATCGGCCATATATAAGAAAACACAGCATTTCCTCCAAGTTTTAATTTGACCTGACTGCACGGTAGGTGTCCACCCGTATCTTTCGACGGTAAAATTATATCACAATAAAATTCGTTTGTCTATAAAACCTCCGCCTGAATTAAATCAAGCGGAGGTTTTTATTACATCGTTACAAGCAAATGCTCGTTATTTATATCGTGATACAGCGTGCAGTTTTCCGCTTTAAATACACGGACAATGCCCTTTAGCTCCTCTCCGCTGTTGAATTCGGAGACAATATCCTCAAATTTTTCGAGCTTCTCGGGATTAAAAGCGAGGGTTTTGTTGTTATTAAACACAGCGGTGTAAAGTATTTCAGCCTCTACCAAATCCTGGAAAATGTGGCTTCCGTAGGAGAGCTCGGGATTATAGCCTGCCTTGCTCTCCTCCATCTCGCAGACTACGTCAAAGCCGCTTATATCAGAAAACGCCGTGGGCACTCCGAGCTCGTGCGATGAGGTTCCTATACGCCCCGGCGTCATAAGCATCATATGCTTGTTTTCGTTTCTGAAATGCCAGTTAATCCCGCCTATAAGCTTAGCGACATTTATCTTCTCGCTATAGGGCATATTATAATAGCCTACGGGATCAACATATACAATATAGTCGAGCTTTTCTACTCTCGAAAGCCCCATTGAAGCGCCCTTGCACTCGAGCAGGATATTCTCCGCCGACACATTTTCGGGGATATCTACAGAGGCTTTGCCCGTGACGATTTGCAGCGGTCTGCACTGCAAGAGGTCGATAGAATATTCACCGCTGTCGGAGATATTAATCGTAAATTCCGTATCAACAGGATATTCGTATTCACTCTGGATACACTCGAGCATTCGACTCATACAGTCCATAAGTGTGTTGTTTGTGACAATTCCCTTGCAGGAAATAAAGCGTACGTCCTGATGTCTGCCCATTTCCCTGAGGCGTGACTCCGCGTCGAAATCATGCTCGAGAAGAATGTCGCCGAGATAACGCGGGAGTACGGGCTCTAAAGCTCTTAGCTCTACTGTTTCGAGGTCACGTTTTACAGTATTCATAACCTCAACCTTCCGCTGGGAATACCTGTGTCTGTCAGCCGCGCTTGAATAAACCGTCCTCTGCGGCATATCAAGACTTACGAGTCTCGGGTATGAACCCTCGGTACGGTCAACAGCCGCGGTTCCGAGCCCCATTACAAGCCTTAGCATACCCGCGTTAGGGTCAGCAGACTTCATAAATCTGTACGGGCTGTAGGAATATCCGACGCCTGCCGCGCAAGGCATATAATATGTACCGTAATACGAACCCGAAACTCTCTGCACAAGCAGAGCCATCTGCTCATCACGCTTATCAAGTCCGCGGCGTTTTCTATAGTCGAGCGCCGAAAGGCTCATTGTACTCGCGTAGACAGTTTTAATGGCGTTCTCAAATTCCAGTAATCTATCCTCAAAGCTGCCTCGGTTCGAACAGAATACCGAGTCGTATTTCCCCGCAAAAGCGTTTCCGAAGCCGTCTTCTAAGATACTGCTTGAGCGGACTATATACGGATCCTGTCCGTAATATTCTATAATATGAGCGAACTGCTCCTTCATCTCGTCAGAGAATTCTCCCTCCAAAAGCAGTTTTTTAAACTTATCGGCAAGCTTAAAGAAACCGTCGTCGGTTCTCTGCTTTATTCGCATATCCCAGAATCCGTTATCCACTATGTAGGTATAATACAAGTCCGAGCCGACATAGAAAGAATCGTGCGGTTCGAGAATTTCGTCAATATCGGGGTGCGTGTTGCGGATTATCGCTCTCGCGAGGAGCATTCCGCACGCCTTACCACCTATCATTCCTGTGCCTACCATATGGTCTCTGACCTCGAAATAATCCTCGGGCTCAAAATGCTTTTTAACCATACGTCGCATTTTCTTATCACGCGTCATCATAATACGGCACATTGTTGAACACTCGTCAGCTAAATCCGACCCCGCGGAGCGCTTTAGCTTAGCGAGATTAAAGAAACGATCCCAGGAGTCGGTATACTGCTCCTCAGCGGTACGCTGGAGTTTACCGAGCGTGTGGTAAAATCTGCTCGACTTTACGCCGTCGGTTATCGGACGGAACGCGCCCGTAGAGGGCTCGTAGGTATGTGGAAAAAACATCGTTTCCGAGTCACGGTTCCATACCTTTTCGGGACGAACATACACGCTGTTGCCTCCTGTATATACATCCAGAAAAAGCTGGGTTGTATTCATAATCTTATTAACGGAATGGACGGAATGCTTTCCTCTTATAAGCGGGAAGAACGCCACAGTGTCAAGAATAAAGAGAAACGGACACGTTACTCTGAAAAAGTTGCCCATCATTAAGTCGGTAGCCCACGCGGTCTGCAGTTCCGACAGACAGTCAAAAACATAGAACGCGTCCTTGCCTTCCCTTTCAATCACGTTATGGATTTCTACCGTAAAGTTTTCGAAGCGGTGGGAAAGCGGAATTTCAACCGTCTTAACACCCTCTTTATCGGTAAAAAACGGCTCGTGGCTTGCGAAACGGAAATAAATAATATTACGTTTATCTTTTATTGCTTGCTCTGCATAAGGCTCCATAAAAAGCTTAAACTCGTCGAGGTTAGAAACTCTCCAAACAACATTATCGCCCAGCCTAATGTTGTCGAGCGCCTTATCCATCTCGGGAATACCCGAAAGAATCCTGTCAAACGCCGCCATAAAAGCACCTCCAATAAATTAAACGAAAAGAGCGCTCACCACTAAGGTAAGCGCCCTTGCTATATTTTAATACTATCACTAAATAAACGAGTTGTCAATAAACCCGATTAGAGTTATAAAACTATTCACATATTACGGTAAATACTTGCCCGAAGCGAGATAAAGCCTATACCATTCCTTATGGGTAAGCTCGACTTTCGACGCGGCGCATATGTCTTTTAAATGGTCGGGATTCATTGTGCCCGCGATAGCCTGCATTTTAGCGGGATGGCGAAGCGTTTTTCGGGCCGTTTACAACATTTATGTATTTCATAATATCAACTCCTTATATCTATTCTTTATCATATCATAAGCAATTCTAAACACAATAGTATATGCTGATTTGTCACACAAAAACTCCGCTTGGATTTCCAAACGGAGTTTTAAATTAAAGGCTTTTTACCATTCTTATACAATCGAAGCTCCAGCTTTTTATAACCTCGTTATCCACTTTTGTATACCCGAGTTTTTCGTAAAAGCCGACCGCTACAGTGCGGCTGTCTATTCTCACCTTTTCATAGCCGAGTTCACGTATCCACTTTTCCGCTTCATTTATAACCATGCTTCCGAGATGCTTTCCGCGGTATTCGGGGAGAACTACTACCCGTCCTAAGAGCACGGTCTTTTCGTCCAGCTCATAAAACCTGCACGTCGCAATCGGATATTCGTCGTCCAGAATAACTATGTATTTACTTCTATCGCCGTCGTACTCGTCGAATTCATCCCGCAGGGATATATGGTGCTGGCGGTTCATTCCCTGGATCCTTACTGAATACGCTCCCGAGCGCTGCCATTCCTCGGTAGCGCGAATTACTTTCAAAGCTTTGCTTTTATCAAAGCAAGCAGTACGCAGTACTGCAAATTCAGTAGGGGATTGTATTCCGCTACTGAAATTAGATAATAGACGCCGCCTGCAAAGGCGGGGGGAATTATCAGATTTGTTATAATCACTCATTTAATCACCTTTTCCGATTACCTCGTATTAAAGGACTTTTTCCATTCCGATTTTCTGAGGCTTTAATCCCATAGCCTCGTAGAATTTTAACGCGCCGTTATTGCACGTCCACACGTTAAGGGTAACATTATAAAAGCCCTGCTCTTTCGCGTAGTTTATAACGTAATTATAAAGAGTTTTGCCTACGCTTTTACCGCGGCAAGCCTCGTCAACACAGATATCATCTATATACAAGGTCTTAATATCAGTCAGCACAGAGTCGCCGATCACCTGCTTATGAATACAAAACGCGTGGCCGAGAACACTGTCGTTATTATCAACGCATACAAATACAGGCGTTTTATCGTCTTTAACAATCGCCTTTAATTCCTCGGCACTGTACTTGGTGGCGGGACCTTTAAAAATATCGGGACGTCCCGTATGATGAACCATATCGACCTGAATCAACAGCTCGAGTATTCTCGGTATATCTTTTTCGCCTGCCCTGCGTACGGTTAATTCCATAACTTTCCTCCGTTATATCGTTTATGACTGTATAATAACAGAAATTCGGAAGATTGTCCATAAAAACCTCCGCTTGAAGCTGCAAGCGGAGGAAAAGTCACTTTCTTATATTCACGAGGTGGGCGATTGCGGGGATAGCTCCGCCCTGCTGAGATGATACAGGGCTCATTAGCGCGCCTGTGGCGACGAATAGGATATTCTTGTACTTGCCTTTCTCGATATCGGGCAAAATCGTTGAGCAGAGTACCGACGCGCAACAGCCCGCTCCCGAGCCTCCCGAGTGGACGTCCTGACGCTCACGGCTGAAAATCATCAGCCCGCAATCGTTGTGTATGCCTTTTAAATCAATACCGTCATCTTCAAGAAGGCTGTACAGACATTTCGAGCCGACCTCTCCTAAATCGCCCGTTAAAATCAGGTCGTAATCCTTCGGAACGGTTTTTGTATCACGCAGAAAATCGGTTATAGTCACCGCCGCCGCAGGAGCCATGGCGGCGCCCATATTATTCAAGTCCTTAACATCATAATCGACAATTTTCCCGATCAGCGCGCGGGAGATTTTTATTCCGTTTTTACTATTTTCCAGCACACAGCTTCCGCTGCCCGTCACAGTCCACTGGGAGGTTGGAGTACGCTGACCGCCGTAGTCGAGCGGAAAGCGGTATTGCCGCTCGGCTGTACAAAAATGGGATGACGTAACGCAGGCGCAACAACTTCCCGCGCCCGAAGCGAGATACACCGAGGACATTATAAGCCCTTCAGCCATTGTCGAGCACGCGCCGTAGATACCGAGATACGGGATACCAAAGCTTTTCAGCCCGTAGCTTGAGCCGATACATTGGTTCAGCAAATCGCCCGCGAAAATCATATCGACATCCTCCGCTTTCTTATTCGCGCGGCTAAGAGCTCGCTCAAACGCCTCCTGCTGGAAAACATTCTCCGCCTGCTCGTAGGTTTTCTGACCCGCGTAGGAATCGTAGATTATCTTATCGAAATTTCCCCCGAGCATTCCTTCCGATTCTTTCTTACCCGCGACAGCGCCGTAACCTGTTATTCCTATTCCGTCCTCAAATTCCAATGTATATTTCCCGAGCCGTTTTATCATCAAATCACCCTTTCGCCTTTAGTTTACGCAAATATACAGCTTTTATAAGAGATGTAAAAGGATTTTGACATAAATTTACAGCTTGGAAAACATAATTATATTGACTTATTTAAGACCTAGTATAGTATAATAAAGAAATATATAAAACGGTCGGCTCGTTAATTGAGCCGACCATTCTTAGCATTTTTATTTATTACATTTTTATACAGACGGTTTTGGAAAAGCTTACATATCGGGTACGAGAAAATTCCCGTTATTATTCCGACAATCCACACAAACCACCACGAGATAAATACGCCGAAAAGTACGATTACCGCGGCAACAATCAGCCAGTAGAAAAGCCGCAACAAGCCGTTCGCCTTATTAAATTCGGCTAAAACATCTACGCCGTCCGATTTATGCGGAGCGTTTTCTATAAACTCAGCGGCTCCCGCGCTTCCCGCACAGGAACGAAACTCTTCGCAGCATTTAACAGCGGCTTCCCTGTACGATTTATTATCCATAAGCTCGGACACCGCTCTTTTAATACCCTCGACAGAATCATCTTTAAGCTCAACTCCCGCGCCGATTTCCTTTACTCGTCTTGCTACGGCGCGCTGTTCGCCAGTCTGGGGATAGAGTACAAGCGGAGTCGCCATATACAGGCTTTCGCTTACGCTGTTCATTCCACAATGGGAAATAAACGCGTCGGCTCGCGACAATACTTCGAGCTGGTCAACGCGCGGGTATACTTTTATATTATCGGGTATAGTTCCGAGCGACTCGATTTTCACAGTGTTGCCGCAGGAAATTATAACGTCGATCTCCATATCCTTAAACGCCTTAAAGCACTTATCGTAGAAATCAGGTCGGTCGTTTATAACCGTTCCGAGAGAAATATACAAAAGCGGTCTTTCTTTTTTCTTAGCGGGCTTTATCCTGGAAAATACCGACGGTCCCGCAAATAAGTAATGGTCGGAATAGCTCTCGGAATATGGCTGAAATCCCTTCGAGGCATAGACAACCGAATCGGTTTTATTGTCGTTTTGTACAAGCGACAGGGCGCTTTTTACGTGGTAGCCGTAGGGCTCGAGCTTTTTAAGCTCCTTGGAAATTTTCGGCAATCCGAAAATCATATCCGCCATTTCCTTAGGGCTATGTTTCATATAACCTGACGAAAGCTGATTAAACGCGAATGTACTTGTAGACACAACGAGTGGTACATTATGCTTCCACGCGTTCAGCTTACCCCAGAAGCACACAGCGTCGGTATATACGACGTCGGGTTTATGGCTTTTAAACTCGTTGTCGAGAAACTCATCCATACTTAATGTAACGCGGATATCCTGTATGGTCATTTCCGTAGTGGATATCGCCTTTAAATTCTCTTCTTCCTTTTTAGTAAGCTCGCCGAGATATTTATCGCAGGAGATAAACTCCGCGCCTGTGGCTTTAATCCTGTCGGCGAACTCGTTGAACGAATAAAAACGAACCGTATTACCCCGTTTAACGAGCTCGGCGGCTACAGGCATCATCGGATTAGTGTGTCCGTGCGCGGGAATTGAAAAGAAAAATATCTTTTTCATTACTATTCGCCGTCCTTTTTATTAAACACTTCGTCGAATACATGCGAAAACGTACCCTTGGGCGGAATAGCGATACCGTGTTTTTCGTCGCCGAGAAGCAGGAGAGTATCCCCCGCTTTAATATCGAATATATCGCGCGCCTGCTTCGGAATTACTATCTGTCCTTTTTCGCCTACTGTCGCCGTCCACGCGTATTTACCTTTAGGAGCTGCCATTTTCTTCACCTCGTAAGTATGATTTGTTATACAAATCATACTATATAACATAAAAAAAGTCAAGCGCAAAATTCGGCGCTTTCCTATCACTCCAAAAAGTTTTACACCTCATCCGTCACCGCCTTAATCGGCGGCGCCACCTTCTCCTCAAGGAGAAGGCAAATTTACTCTTTCACAAATCAGCGTCAAACTATACTCACCTAAAACAACAACGGGCTGACATAGTCAGCCCGTATAATATATATTATTCAACCCAAAAAACTCGTCCGTCTTTTCTATCGGCGGGGGTCGGGATATCGCCGTCCGCGTAGCCTACGGCACAATGTCCGATTCCTTCCCATTCGCCCTCAACACCTAAGGACTTTAAGAGCTCTTTATACTCGTCGGTTTCGAACTCCTCTTTCGCGCGGTGAATCCAGATACTGCCGAGCCCTAAGGAATGGGCGGCGAGCATCATATTACCCATAACAAGGCTTCCGTCGTATACGCAGGTCGGCCAGTTCTTATCGGCGAGCACGATCAGAATAACGGGAGCGCCGTAGAACGGGTCGAAGCCCTCGCTCCAACCGCCGATTTTACGGTTAATGTCGGAGATTTTATCGCGAAGCTCGCGGTTGGTTACGGCAACGGTTATAACCGCCTGCTTTCCCCTGCCGTTAGCGGCGTATAAGCCCGCCTCGACAATCTGCTCTATATCCTTTTTATCGGGCATATCCGATTTAAATTTACGAACGCTTCGGCGTTCCTTCATAGCTTTAATTATATCGTTCATCAGTTTATACTTCCTTCGTCATATTCTTCGTCGGTATCTTCTTCGTCGCTGTAGTCCTCTTCTACGCTTTCCTCACCGCTGTCGTCGGAGTTGTCCTCTTCCTCGACGCTTTCGCTCTCGCCCGTATCCATCGGGATATAATCCTCGTCCTCGTACTGGACGTAGCCGTCAACTCGGGTGCGGTAGGTTTCGGCGTCGGGAGTTTTTATAGATTGTTTAATATTATAATACGACTCGCAAACTGTTTCCGTTTTTATAATATGGCCGTCCTTAAACAGCTCTCGGAACGTTCTTGTACGGAAATCGGTTTTTGTAACATCGTAGTTTTCGGAATGTATTCTTATATTGTCGTAATCGGGATCCTGGTAGCCCCAAATATTAACCCTCAGCCTGTTTCCGTCCTCCATACGACATTCTATAAACATCTGGTATTCGGTTTTGTTCCTCATTCTCAGGTCAAGGTCGGGGTAGTCGATAGTAGCGTCCTCGCCCGCGTAGGCGTATGTAGAAGCCCAGTGGTGGTTATGGCGCTCGATAATCTCCATATTCGAGAACAGTCCCGCCTCGAAAATTATCGTACTTGCCTGGCATATTCCGCCGCCGACGCCCTGCTTTATCTTCTTCTCGGAGATAACGGCGGCTTTTTTGTAGCCGTTACTCTCGAGGTTGGAGTCGCCCGTACAATCGTTGAACGACCACGTAGCTCCCGGAGCAATTACCGAACCGTTGCAGGATTTCAGCGCAAGCTCCATATTGTGCGTACCCTCGGGAGTATTCTGCGATACGGTAGACGCGGTAGCGAGTCCGATAATATTTGTCTGTAAATCCTTAACCGTGATCGAAGGTGTAAGCTTATTAATCCTGGCGTTTATGTCGAGGTTCTGTTTACCTGTCGGGAAAAAGTCAATTATCTTTTTATTTATGGTTTTACTGTCGAGCTTACGGCCGTCCACTCCCGCCTGATATTTGAAGCGTTTCTCGGCGAACGGATGGAATTTTACAACCTTAGCGTTTTTCGCCGCGGAGTTAACCTTCTTCGCTATTGTCGCGGTCTGAGCCTTTACGGACTTGGGGATAACCTTATAGGTCAGCGTAAAATGGGGAGAATCCGTACTCTCCTCGGTCTCGGTTTCGGTTTTACTTTTCTTTTTATCGTAAATCCCCTGTTCCTTCATACTGTATATTTTAGCTTCTTTAAGGGGAGTTTCGTAGTCGAAATCATATTTAAAGTCAGCTTTCGAGAATGTTTTTTCCACACTGCCCGCTTTAACTTTTATGCTGATATCTCTTACCGCGTTTAAGGCGTTTTCCTCTAATTTAGCTCTCGCTTCCTTTACCGAAAGACGGCTGATATCAATACCCGATACGTTTACTCCGTCGGAATATGTAAAGGGCTGGCCTTTTCGGTACTCTTTATAGAGATTAAAGCTTACTAAGCCTACAAGAAAAACTATTCCGACAATTAAAAAGACTATAACGAAATTAAACGCGGGACTTCTTTTCGGCTGAGGAGGTCTGGCTTTTGTGCTTCTGTTTTTCGGGGGAGCTGTTCGCTTTCTCGGAGCGCGGTTAACCGAAGTGCGTTTTACGGGCGCGCTTTTTCTTCTGTTTGCGGATCTTGAACTTGTATAGGAATTGCGGTTGTAATTAGAACCCGATTTCCGTGCCACGGCTTTTCCCTCCTTTATTTAAACCTACATACACGCTATATATTCTATACCTTTTTTTATAAAAAATAAAGCAAATTTTCAAAAAATGTCGAAAAATTTTGAATTTTGTTGAACTTGCACGTAAACACGGTTTTTTAAAATAAATTACTTAATATTTTCACTAATATAAATATAGTATATTGAAATTCTTAAAAGAATTGTATATAATGTAATATGTATAAATACGTATTGTGATATAAAACAGGAGTTACAGATGAAGGTTCTTATTTTTACCGCTTCAACAGGCGGCGGACATAAACGCGCCGCAAACGCTCTAAAAGAATATTTTGAAGCCGAATCTCCCGACAATATAGTCAAGATTGTTGATGGACTTGAAGTCGCGGGAACGCTTTATAATAATTTTATCTGCGGCGGGTATACAGTTCTGGCTAAAAGAATGCCGAGGTTCTACGGCGAGATATACCGTAATTCCGACCATAAATCCGCCCTTAACAATCTATGCAACTCCGTTAATAAATTTAAAGGCAGACATTTAATCGGCGCAATCGAGATGTTTAAGCCCGACGTTATAATATCCTGTCACGCTTTTATCGCGACGATGCTCGGCGACCTTAAAAAGAAAGGCAAAATTAAGGTTCCCGTTATAACGCTTATTACGGATTTCGACGCGCATTACACCTACATAGCCGACGGCATCGACCACTATGTCGTAAGCAGTCAGAAAATGGTAGTGGATTTCCAGACGCGCTACAACATCAGCCCCAGGAAGGTTCACTGCTTCGGTATTCCCGTATTCCAGAAATTTTTCCTCAAGCCCGATAAAGCTGAGCTGAAAAAGAAGCTCAGGCTTAACACGGACACTAAAACCGTATTGTTTATGGCGGGAAGCTTCGGAGTAAGCGAGGTTCTCTCGGTTTATAAGGATATAGCGGATACCGCTAAGAATGCCCAGTTTATCGTAATCACGGGCAATAACCCGCACCTGTATAATAAATTCAGGACTAAAATCAACAAGAACACACATCTGCTTATGTATGTGGATAATGTTGAGGATTATATGCACTGCTCCGATTTAATTATCACAAAGCCGGGCGGACTTACCGTAAGCGAGAGTATAGTATGCTCGCTTCCGATGGCTATTTACAGCGCTTACCCCGGGCAGGAAGAGTGTAACGCTAAGTTCTTAAAGGACATCGGCGTTGCCGTTAAGCTCGGCAAAAACGCGGGTGAAGAAATAAACAAGCTACTAAACGATGAACACAGGCTTATGATTATGAGCGAGAATTGTAAAAAGCAGTATAACGGAAACGCGTCCGAACATATTTGCAAGCTTGCTCATTCATTAACGGAGAACAATAAATGAAAAGAATAACCTCTCTGTTACTTACACTTATTATAATATGCGCGGCGCTGTGCTCCTGCTCCTCGAATATCCCCGGAGAAGATTTAACAAAGGATGTAAGCGCCGACGAAAATAAGACCTATTACTTTAAAAAGGGCGAAACCATCGCTCCGACTTCGTACACGGACTATAAATCAGCCGCTATAAGCTTTTCTTCAAAAATCCTCTCGGCTTTACTCGAGGATAACAAAAACGCGGTATACTCCCCCGCGGCTTTATACCGCCAGCTTATATTACTGCAAAACGCCGCTTCGAGCGATACTCAGAACAGCATTAAGCTAATAACGGGAGAGACCGTTACTCTCGAGGATTTAAACTCGTCTTGCGGATACTTTTTCGGCAGGCTCGAAGCTTTAAGCGGTTATAAAAAAGACAGCAAGAAAAGCTATGTCGATTTAAACAGTGATTTATTCGTAAACGACGATTTATCCGTAAGCCAGGACTTTCTCCTTAAAAACGCCGACTTTAACCGCAGCGGAGTATTCAGGCTTAATTTTTCCGACAACGACTTTACCGAAAAGGTAAACACGTATATTTCGGATAACTCCAAGGCGGCGTATACAGCGAGCGTTAATAAAGATTCGGGAATGCTGCTTTTAAACAGCGCGTATATGAACGACGTATGGCTCGATAAATTCGAGCGTACCGCGCAGGATACCTTTAAAGGCAAAAAGGCTGAGTTTTTAAACGGCACGGAGTTTTATATCTCGGATAAGAACTGCGAGGGCTTTATAAAGGATTTAAAGAACACTCCCTCGAAATTCGTCGCGGTTATGCCGAAAAAGGGCAGCGTTGACGAGCTGCTTAAAAAGCTCGACGGCTACAGCTTCACGGAGCTTATAAACTCTATGAGCGTTTTTAAAACCTGCTCCGCGTATATCCCCGAATTCAGCAAAAAGGGCGAGTTAAACTTTACCGACGAGAAAGCGTTCAGCTTCCTTAAAGGTACGGGAAATTACTCCGCTCTGTCCTACAATACAAAAACAAGGGTTTCCGATATTATTCAGGATTTCGAGATTAAAATAGACGAAAACGGAATAAGCTCTGACAAAACCGCTAAAACAACTTCCGTTAAAAAGAAACCCGATAAAACATTAAAATTCAACCGTCCGTTTATTTACGCGGTTATTGATAACGAAAGCAATATTCCCGTATTTATGGGAGTTATATCCGACATTTAAAGAGGCAATATGAAAAATTCTTTCTTTAAACCAAAGTATATTTTTAACGCGCTGGTTATCGGACTTTGCGCGGGAATAATTCTATACTTCTTTTTCAGTAAAGACGGTCTTAACGACCTTATACACTCTGATACCCCTGTAATCTGGTATTGGATTCTCGCGGCTGTCGCCTCACAGCTTACCTATATGTTTATCGAGTCGCTGGTTATTTACCTGTTTATAAAAGACGGTCATAAGGATTTTCGGTTTATCGACGCTATACGGGTAGGCTTTATGGGCTTATTCTGGAGCGCTATCACCCCGTCCTCAACAGGCGGTCAGCCGATGCAGGTTTATTTACTGTATTCAAAAATGCACGTAGAGGTCGGCTATTCCACCTCGCGCCTGATGCAGAAATTCCTTGTTTACCAGGTAGTTCTGACTTCTATAAGCATAGTCGCGGTACTGACGAACATCCCGTTTATAATGTCTAACGAAAACATTTCGTACATATTGGTTCTGCTTGCTTTCGGGTTCATATCCCAGCTCGCGGTAACGGGTATGGTATTGCTGTTCAGCTTTTCTCCCAATCTCGCGAGAAAGCTTATTATGTTTTTCGCTAAAATATTAAACAAGATTAAGATAATAAAGAATGTTGACGAGAAAATCGAGGGTATCGACCAGCAGCTCAACACCTTCCATACAAGCAACAAGGATATCTACAAAAAACCAAAGCTGTTTATCAGCGCGTTTATACTTACGATACTTCAGTTTATAGCGATGTTCTTAGTTCCGTATTTTATTTTCCGCGCGTTCGGATTTACCCACGCTACGCCGTTCCAGCTCGTTTCATCGCAGGCGTTTGTTAACCTTATGAGCGGTATGATACCGATTCCGGGAGCGTCGGGAGCGGCTGAGCTCGGATTTACAGCGTTCTTCAGCACGTTCTTTATAAACGGAACCTTAAAGAGCGCGGCGCTTATCTGGAGAGTTATCAACTACTACGGAGTTATAGCTCTTACGGGACCGTTCTCGTATATGACTAAAGATAAAGCCGAAGAAGCTAAGAAAATGGAAGAAACACAGATCGATAAGAAAGCTGAGTAAAATCAGCTTTCTTTTTTTGCGCATTTTCATACAAATAAAAACATTTTTTAACGTCCATATTCTGACAAAACTTTTTCATCCTCTTAACTATAATTGATATACAACAAAAAAGTGAGGATGTTAAAAGATATGGAACTGCAAAAAACAGCCGTTAAGAAAAAGTCCGCCGACGAAAAAGCCGTGTGGGCGCTGATAGAAAACGTAATATACTTCTTGCTCGGGATTGTGATATGCCGAGGCAGGATTTTCGGAACGCTCGCTCCTTTCGGGGCGAGTTTTGTGGCTGCCGTACCAAGGAAGAAGTTATTCTTCTCAACATTCGGAACAGCGCTCGGGTACGTTATACTTATGCCCGAAAACTGTTTCCGTTATGTGGCGGTCAGCGTTTCAGTCGCTCTGCTTCGATGGCTTATCGAGGACTATAAGCTGATTTCCAAAGCGGCGCTATATCAGCCCGCGGCGGCGTTTCTTCCCGTATTCGCCTCGGGAATCGCGCTTATATTCGTAAAGTCAAGCACGCTTACCGATATATCCAAGGTCGCGGTGGAGGCGGTCGTATCGGGAGCGGTCGCCTACTTCTTCTCGAGATCGGTTTCCATCGCCTTATCGGGCAGGCGTCCCGCGTCGCTTTCACAATCGGAAAGCGCGTGCTTAGCGCTTAGCGGATGCGCGCTTATCCTGTCGCTTAGCAACATACAATTCGAAAATGTTTCTGTCGGACGAATTATCGCGGTGGTTATTATTCTTCTCTGCGCGCGGTACGGCTCCGTAGCGGGAGGTACGGTAGCTGGCGCGGCTACAGGCTCGGTGTTCGGAATGGGCGCGGCTAATTACGCGTTTTTATGCGCGGGCTACAGCTTCGGCGGACTTATCGGCGGGCTGTTCGCGCCTTTCGGGAAAATCGCCGCGGCGCTCGGGTTTATAGTCTGCAACACAATTATGCTCCTTTCCGCGGGCGACACAGGTATTATTCTTCCGTGCTTCGCCGAAACCGTTATAGCCTCGGTCGTTTTTCTGATTCTGCCGAAGGACATAGAACGGTACATCACCCCGATTTTCCTGCCGAGGGAAAATACTATCGGCGAAAAAGCGCTCAGAAATTCTATCGTTATGAGACTGGATTTCGCGTCCGACGCGCTTAACAACGTCAGCGGCTGCGTAAACTCCGTTAGCCGTCAGCTTAAAAAGCTATACTCCTCCGACGCGGACTGTGTTTATAAAAACGCTTCGGGCGAGGTATGCGAAAACTGCGGGATGATGTCGTACTGCTGGGAACGCAACAAATATGTTACCGAGGAGGATTTTAAGCGGTTATCCGCTCCGCTTAAAGCTCAGGGATATGTTACCGAAAACGATATAGAGAGTCTTTTTTCTAAAAAATGCTGCCGCAAGCCCGAAATCGCCGACGCAGTAACAGGCGCGTACCGCGATTATCTCGGCGGGATCGAAGCTTCAGCGAGAATAACACAGATACGCTCTATGGTAGCGGGGCAATTTTCGGGACTTTCGGAAATACTCGGAGATATGGCGGAGGAGTTCGAGAACTACAAAACATTCGACGCTGACTGCGCCGCCAGGGTTAGCGAATACTTGCACAGGCATGGATACGTTGTTATGGAATGCGGATGTATGATTGACACAAACGGCAGGATGACCGTAGAAATCGAGCTCGCCTCGGGTAAAACAAAAATCAGAAAGGATTTACTCGCTAAGGATATTTCCTCGCTCTGCGGACGATGCTTTGACACACCGCTTATAACCGAAATCGGCAACAGGCGCAGAATAGCTTTAAGCGAGGTTCCCGTTTTCGATGTTGAGGTCGGCGTTTATCAGCATATTTTCGGCGGCGGAAAGCTTTGCGGCGACTGCGTAAACTGCTTTTGTGACGGATTCGGCAAATTCATCGCGTTAATCAGCGACGGAATGGGCACAGGCGGCAGAGCCGCCGTGGACAGCAATATGACCGTTTCTATTATGACAAAGCTGTTAAAAGCGGGGCTCAGCGAAAACTGCGCGCTACAGGTGGTTAACTCCGCGCTTATGGTAAAAAGCGAGGACGAAAGCCTGTCCACGGTCGATATGGTAAAGCTCGATTTATTTAGCGGAGAGACGGTATTGAACAAGGCGGGCGCACCGTTTACGTATATCAAAAAAGGCGGACGGCTTCTTAAAAAGACGGCTAAATCTCTCCCTGTCGGAATACTGGGAGACGTAAAATTCGCGAATGACAGAATAAAGCTTCGGGGAGGAGATGTGATAGTTATGGTATCGGACGGCGCTACTTTAAAGGACGAAAAATGGCTGGAGGATATTATTAAAAAGTTCAGCGAAAACGGCGCCTGCTCGGATTTAGCGAAAGCCGTTGTCAACGAGGCTATTAAACGCCGAAATGACGGGCACGATGACGACATTACCGCCGTAGCGGTTAAACTGCTCAGTGAAAAAAGATAGAAAAAAGAGGTTGTCAACTTTAGAATTGACAACCTCTTATGTATAATTTATTAATAGATTCCCTGCACGGTTACTTCGCCCGAGCTGACGGTAGCTATAGTACCGTTGGAGAGCATAACGTCGAGCCCGCCCGAGTTATTAACGGACACAGCCATTCCGCATATCTTGCGCTTACCGCGGCTGAAAGTGACCTGTCGTCCGATTGTAGCGCAAAGCTTCTGGTAATCGGCGGCAGCCTGACCGCCTAAGCTGTAGTGGTTAATAATAAGCTCCTGCTCAAGATAGTTGAGCACCGTGGCGATAAACTTATTAATATCTATATGACGTCCTGTTTCGAGCAGGATAGAAGTGGCTTTATGGGAAATATCCTCGGGGAACACTGTCTGGGATACATTGATTCCGATTCCCGTAACCGTATATTCAACCATATCGAACTCAGCCGAAAGCTCGGTTAAAATACCGACCAGCTTTTTCTTGCCGACGATAATATCGTTCGGCCACTTTATACGGCTGTCGAGCATACAGAAGTCGTTAATCGCCCTGCACATAGCAAGCCCCGAAAGCGGAGTTATCGAGCTTATTTCGCTCGGCGATACCTCAGGTCTTAACAACAGAGAAAGCGCTATACCGTTATCCTTAGCGGAAATCCAGCTTCTGCCGAGTCTTCCCTTACCCGCCGTCTGCTCACGCGCGAGTATTACGGTACCCGCCTCGGCGCCCTCATCGGCAAGCTTTTTCAGATAGTCGTTAGTAGAACCGACGGTTTCGAGAACCTTTAAATCTTTTCCGATAAGCTTAGTGTTAAGATAACACTTTATCGCTTCCTCGCAAAGATACTTGGGAAAGCCCTCGAGCTTATAGCCCTTGCGGGTAACTGATTTAATTTTAAAGCCCTTGTCTTTTAGCGATTTTACCGCTTTATTGACGGCTTGGCGTGAAACTCCGAGGCTTTCGGACATCTGCTGGCCCGAAACATAATCCCTCGCGTTAAACAATAATTTTACAATCTTTCCCTGCATTTTTTATTTGTCCTCGTCTTTCCGTGCATTCCCTATAAGGCGTTTAATCTCCCCCTGACCTTTTAACTCTGTCAGGCTTTGGATATATAAGATAGGTTCTGCTCTTTGGTTTAGAGAAAAGACTTTCCTTTCTTTTATATCATATCCCCCGTACGTTTAGTACCCTATGAAGTTTTGGATACTTTGGATACGTTCATCTATATTATTTCTTTACAGCCTTAACAATCTGTACAACTACGGGAGAAAGAACAATATTTACACCGAGCTCAATCAGGAAGTTAATTCCTGTTAAACCGAATATAATATAAAGAATAGTATCAGTTCCCGCTGCCCAGGCTGCTAATGTGTCCTTAAAGAACATCATCATACCCAGTACAAAAATTCCTGTATTTACTACAGGTGATACTACAGCGGCTACAACGGAAGCGGCAATACTGTTTTTGCTTTCGAGAGCTGTATAATGTATACCTGCTTCAAAACCTGCTAAAGTACCCTTTGCCATACATAAAACAATACACATAATCGGATTAGCGGACCATACCATAAATCCGCCCGGATCTCCGCCGAAAGCTGACATCAACACAACGACTACGCTGAATACCGCGCCTAAATAGGCTCCGGCTCCTGGGCCGAACATCGCCGCGCCTACCACAATCGGGATTAACGCCAATGTGATGGAGAAAGGTCCGAAATGTACGAAGGTAGTAAAAATCTGCAATACGATAATAATTGCAGTAAGTATACCTAAGCTGGTTAACTTCACTGTGTTATTTTGTTTTGACATAATAAAAAACCTCCTGCTGTCGCCTCCCGTCAAATAGGAGTACAACGCAAATTTATATAATTCGCAATTCGCAATGCGGAATGCGTAATTATCATTTTTTATTTTTAGCGTAGATAATTCTAAGACCGTCTAATACAAGATCGTCGTTTACAAGAATATCGTGTTTACAATTACCGATAACCGAACTTGCCAATCCGCCTGTCGCGACTACGGTAGAGTTCACTCCCGCTTCCTCGTTATAGCGGTCGATCATTCCGTCGAGCATACTCGCGGTTCCAAGAATAACGCCGCTTCGTATACAATCCTCGGTATTCGTATTTATGGCTTTTTTAGGCGGCTGGAGCTCAATACTCGGAAGCAGCGCGCCGTTGTTAGTAAGAGCATCGAGAGAAATCCTTATTCCCGGGCAGATAGCGCCGCCGCAGTAGCATTTCTTCTCGTTAAGATAAAGAATAGTTGTAGCTGTTCCGAGCCCGATAATAATCGCGGGACAGGAATAAAGCTCCTTAACCGCTACGCACATAGCGACAATATCCGAACCTAATGACGCGGGATTATCAATTCTTAAATCAAGTCCCGATTTAACCCCTGGACCTAATACAATCGAATCGTTACCCGTAACGGTTTTAATCGCCTTAACCAGCGACTCGGTTACAGCGGGTACAACGCTCGAGATAATCGAACCGTCTATATCCTCTATATTTACGTTATTGATATTAAAAATCGTATAAAGCTCAACCGCGAGCTCGTCGTCGGTCTTTTTAGCGTCGGTAGAGAAGCGCAGCTTTACAATTTGCTTTTCATCTTTGTATAAAGCGAACTTTATATTGGTATTTCCTACGTCTGTACAAAGAAGCATTTACCTCACCCTTGTATTATCTCAAAAATTTACCACTGTATAGTATAATACATAATTCCAAAAGTTTCAACATCAAAATTAGATTTTTTCTTTTATTGAACAATATAATCGAATTAATGTGGTATTATGAATTTGTATGTGGAATACACACTTATGGGTAAAAGGAGTAATAATTATGGCTGGTAACGCACAGTTAAGACTTCTCGCGGCTAAGGCTCGCTTAGGCGCGATTATAGGTACTTATCACGCTAAGTCGGGACATCCTGGCGGATCTCTTTCGGCGGCTGATATTTTCACCTACCTTTATTTTAACGAAATGAATGTAAATCCAGAAAATCCCGCGGACGAAAACCGCGACCGTTTTGTGCTCTCTAAGGGACATTGTTGTCCGAGCTTATACGCGGTGCTTTCGCTTAAAGGATTTTTCGATTGGAGCGAGCTTGAATCTCTCCGTCACGTAGGCGCTATGCTTCAGGGACATCCCGATATGAAGAAAACACCGGGCGTGGATATGAGCACAGGTTCTCTCGGACAAGGCGTATCCGCCGCTTGCGGAATGGCGCTCGCGGGCAAGCTCGATAACAAAGACTACCGCGTATATACCGTACTTGGCGACGGCGAATGTGAGGAAGGCGAGGTTTGGGAAGCGGCTATGTTCGCGTCTCACCACAATCTCGATAATATCGTATTTATCGTTGACCAGAACGGATTGCAGATTGACGGCGCTGTTGAGGATGTATGCGGAATAGAGCCTCTCGATAAGAAATTCGAGTCCTTCGGATTTGAGGTAGCGAAAATCGACGGTCATAATTTTGACGATATAGCTAACGCTCTTAACAAGGCTCGCGAAACTAAGGGCAAGCCCTTCGCGATTCTTATGAAAACAGTTAAGGGTAAAGGCGTAAGCTTTATGGAAAACGAAGTCGGCTGGCACGGTAAGGCGTGTAACGACGAGGAATACAAAGTTGCCGTTCGGGAACTTGAGGATGAAATCGCAAGATTGGAGGCAGAGGTATAATGGCAGAAGTAGTTTGTAAACCTACCCGCGAAAGCTTCGGTATAGCCCTTTGCGAAATGGCTAAAACCAACAAGGACATTGTTGTTCTTGACGCTGACCTCGCGGCAGCAACCAAAACCGCGATTTTCGGCAAGGAATACCCCGAGCGTTTCTTCGACTGCGGTATCGCCGAGGCTAATATGATGGGCGTAGCGGCAGGCTTAGCCGCGTCGGGTAAAATCCCCGTAGCCGCTTCATTCGCTATGTTCTCCACAGGCAGAGCGTATGAACAAATCAGAAACTCCGTAGCGTATCCCGAGCTCAACGTTAAAATCGCTGGCTCACACGCGGGTATTTCTACAGGCGAGGACGGCGCTACACACCAGTGCTTAGAGGATATCGCGCTTATGCGTACTCTCCCCGGTATGACGGTACTCAACCCCGCCGACCATTTTGAGATGATGGAAGCGACTAAGGCGGCTATCAATCACGTTGGTCCCGTATATATTCGTTTAGGCCGTTTAGCTATCGACAGCTTTAACGACCCCGACACATATAAATTCGAGCTCGGCAAAGGCATTACAATGCACGAGGGTAACGACGTAGCGGTTATCGCGAGCGGACTCGTGGTTAATGAAGCCAGAAAAGCCGTACTCGCGCTCGAGAGCGAGGGTATTAACGCCCGCTTAATCAATATCCACACGATAAAACCTATCGACCGTGAAATCATAATCAAAGCCGCTAAGGAATGCGGACAGATTATCACTGTCGAGGAACACAACGTAATCGGCGGTTTAGCCGACGCGGTATGCGAGGTAACGAGCAGCGAATGCCCCGTTAAGGTAACGCGCGTAGGCGTTCAGGATACATTCGGTTACAGCGGTCCCGCGTGGGAGCTTCTCGAGATATTCGGACTTACAGAAAAGAATATCGGCAAGGTTATCCGCGAGGTTGTAAACAATAAATAATTATTAGTAAGTTAAGGTCGGAAGTTCAGCTTCTGACCTTTTCTATTATGTCAAAATATGTCATATAAATAAATATAAATAAACTATTGACATTCGGAAATAATATGTTATAATAAACTTAGAAATTAGATTGTACACAATTTAATTTTAGAAAATTTAATTTGAAAGGACGTTAGTTATGGTAAAGGATATAAAAACAAATGAGTTCAAGGAAAAGGTATTAAACTCCGCTAAGCCCGTACTTGTTGATTTCTGGGCAAGCTGGTGCGGTCCGTGTAAAATGCTCTCCCCCGCTGTTGACAGCGTAAGCGAGCAGGTAAGCGGAGCCGATTTCTACAAGGTTAATGTTGACGAGGAGCCCTCGCTCGCTCAGGAGTTCGGAATTATGAGTATTCCTACACTTATCGTTTTTAAGAACGGCGAAGCGGTAGACCAGAGCGTCGGCGTTGTCCCCGAAGCTGATATTAAGGCTCTCGTAGAAAAGGCGTTATAATGAAGGACCTAATTATAGCGGGAAGCGGTCCCGCTGGATTATCGGCGGCGGTATACGCGGCTAACGCTATGCTCGATTTCGCCGTTATCGAGAAGTTCCCGATGTCGGGCGGACAGATGCTCAACACCTACGATATAAACAACTACCTCGGCTTCGAGGCGGTTGACGGCTTTACACTCGGGCAGGCTTTCCGTAAGCACGCGGAAAATAAAGGCTCGGAATTTATAAACGACGAGATTATCTCGATAGATAAAATCGACGGCGGGTACTCGATCAAGTGCAATAAGGGAGAGTATGAGGCTAAAACAGTTATATTCGCTACAGGCGCTAACCCGAAAAAGCTCGGCGTTAAGGGCGAACTCGAGCTCGCGGGACGCGGTGTAAGCTACTGCGCTACCTGCGACGGAAACTTTTTCAGGGGTAAAAAGACCGCGGTAATCGGCGGCGGCGACGTTGCTCTCGAGGACGCGCTGTATCTCGCTAACATATGCGAGGAGGTTTATCTTATCCACCGACGCGACGAGCTTCGCGGAGCGAAATATCTCCAGGACAAGGTAATGTCGAACGATAAAATAAAAATCCTCTACAGCAACGAGGCAGAGGAAATAATCGGCGAAAATAAGGTTGAAAAGCTAAAGCTTAAAAACGGAAAAGAGCTCGATGTTGACGGCGTATTCATAGCCGTAGGACTTGAGCCGAACTCCAAGCTTTTAGACGGTATCGCCGATATGGAAAACGGCTTTATAAAAGCCGACGAAAGCGGTATTACCTCGGCTGAGGGAATTTTCGCGGCGGGAGATGTGCGTACAAAACGACTAAGACAAATCAGCACAGCCGTATCCGACGGCGCGAACTGCGTTCACAGCGTAGAAGAATTTATTAATAAAAAATAGTAAACAAAATGATTGTTTCAAAAAATTAACAGGCTCTCGAATTAACGAGAGCCTGTTTGCTGGTTAATAATAATATTATAAACTCAAAATTCCATGACCGCCGTTAACCTGTATAAACGCTACCGCGAATACGAGAGATACGATTGTCATAAGCTTTATAAGAATGTTGATTGACGGTCCCGAGGTATCCTTGAACGGGTCGCCTACGGTGTCGCCGACTACCGCCGCCTTATGAGCGCTAGAGCCCTTTCCGTCCTCGGAGGTTTCTATGTATTTCTTAGCGTTATCCCACGCGCCGCCGCTGTTCGCCATAAATATCGCGAGCATAACACCCGTAATCAGCGAGCCCGCTAAAAGTCCGCCGAGGGCTTCTACGCCGAGTAAAAATCCTACGGCAAGCGGAGCGAGTACCGCCATTACGCCTGGGAGAATCATCTCTTTAAGCGCGGCGTTAGTGGAAATTGAAACGCACTTCGAATAATCGGGATCTTTTTTACCTTCCAGAATCTCGGGATTCGCTTTAAACTGACGGCGAACCTCGGCTATCATTTTATTAGCCGCGCGTCCTACGCTGTCCATAGTAAACGCAGAGAATAAGAACGGAAGCATACCGCCGATAAACAGACCAGCTACAACTTTCGGGTTCAGAATTGACATACCGTTCTGAGCGATTCCTACAGAATCCGCGAATGACGCGAATAGCGCAAGCGCCGTAAGAGCCGCCGAGCCGATTGCGAAGCCTTTACCGATAGCCGCTGTTGTATTACCTACGCTGTCGAGCTTATCTGTAATCTCACGAACATGGGGATCGAGCTCGCTCATCTCAGCGATACCGCCCGCGTTATCGGCAATCGGGCCGTAAGCGTCAACCGCGATAGTCATACCCGTAGTAGAGAGCATACCTACAGCCGCTAAAGCGATGCCGTAAAGTCCCGCGGTAGGATTAAGACCGTTGTGCAGATACATTACGTAGTAAGAAACAAGAATTCCTATAACTATAAATATAATCGGGATAGCGGTGGATTTCATTCCAACGCCGAGACCTGTAATAATATTGGTAGCCGAGCCCGTTTTAGAGCTTTCCGAAATACTCTTTACCGAATGATAACGCTCGGAGGTATACATCTCGGTAAGCTTACCGATAGCCGTTCCGACTACAAGTCCCGCAAGTACGCACCAGAACGGGTTTAAGCTGTTGAACATAAACCAGCTCAGCGTAGCTCCGCCGATAATAACTAAGGCGGTCGCGAGATATTCGCCGATATTAAGCGCCTTCTGCGGGTCGGAGTTTTCCTTACCGCGTACAAAGAATACGGCGATTACCGCGCCTATAATACCAATAGCGCAAAGTAATAACGGGAACAGCGCCGCGTTCATAGCCGCGCCGACATTACCTGATTTACTGAACATCGCAAAAGCGAGCGTAATAGCGGAAACAATAGAGCCTACATAGCTCTCGAAAAGGTCCGCGCCCATACCCGCGACGTCGCCTACGTTATCGCCTACGTTATCGGCGATAGTAGCGGGGTTACGGGGATCGTCCTCGGGGATACCCGCCTCAACCTTACCAACGAGGTCAGCGCCTACGTCGGCTGCCTTAGTATAGATACCGCCGCCGACTCTCGCGAAAAGCGCTATAGAGGAAGCTCCTAAGCTAAAGCCCGTAAATATACGGAGCATTTCGCTGTTATCGGCGAGATTAAATACGTTATTTAAAATAACAAATACGGTTCCGAGACCTACAACGCCTAAGCCGACTACGGAAAGTCCCATAACCGCTCCGCCTCTGAACGCGATTTTAAGGGCTTTATTCATACCCTTTTCTCTCGCGGCGTTAGCGGTACGGACATTCGCCATAGTAGCGACCGTCATTCCGAAGTAACCCGCCAGCGTCGAGAACAGCGCGCCGAGTATAAAGCAACCCGCCGTCGCCCAGTCGATTACAAATCCGATTACCACGAAAAGTACCGCGGTAAAAACAATCAGGATTTTATACTCCGAGAAAAGGAACGCTCGGGCGCCCTTGGATATAGCGGAAGAAATCTTTTTCATACGCTCAGTTCCCGCGTCCTGTTTACGAATAAACAAAGCGAAATAGACCGCGAACACTAGCGCGATAACACCTGCTATTATGGGAATGAATAACTCTAAATTTTTCATATTATTCCTCCATTTTGTTGCAAAATAAACTATTTAATAAAATACTACATTATATTTTACCACATTTTGCACAAAAGGTCAACTCTTTTTAATATAAGAGATAATAATACCGTTGATTTTTGAACTGATTATTTTATACAGCTCGTCCCCCGTATTCTTTATATCGGTTTTTCCGACACGATTAGACATCATAGAGACGATTTCTTTTGTTTCAAAATTAATATGAGCATATGAACAATGTACCGCTATTCGGGAAGAAACGGAGATATTATTTCCGTCGCGGGTAAAGCCGCAGTATTTATTCGAGGCGGCGAGCTTAATTCTTTTCATATAATCAATATCGCCGAGCCTGCCGTTAACTATAGCCTTAAAAAACTCGTTCATATCCTTGGAGCAGGATATTATTCCCGACGCCGAATACATAAATCCGAAGTTAAGCGCGCTCGAATACTCGGTAAAACGATGCCATACCTTATTATTCATATCGTAGCCCGCGAGCTTCTGTTTAGATGAGGTAAAATATGTATGCTTTAATCCGAGCTCATCAAGAATATTTTCCCGAACATATTCTCTGTAGCCGACGCCCGCGGCTTTTGTGATAATCTTTCCGAGCAAAAAGTAATTTGATACGGTAGCCTTTTCCTTTTTATTATATCCGTGCTTCAGAATATGCTCTACTATCATATTGTTGATCTTAGAGCTGTACTTATCGGAATTTTTTGATTGTAAATACATTTTGTATCTATCATATTCCGCCGCGTTGCTGTATATCTCCGCCCTATACGCGCCGAAGCTCACGCTGCTTGAGAGTAAATCCTCGACCGTCACGCCCGTGATATCGCCGTACTTCGAGCTAAAATACTTATCGAGAGTATCGTCTAAGCTAAGCTTACCGCTCTTTTCCAGCATAAGCACTGCCGCGCCTGTAACGCACTCTGTCATTGTACCGATATCAAAAGCCGATGTGCTCTTGATCTTATGCTGTTTTATCGCATCGTAGTACCCGAACGACTTGGAATAAATATCCTGCTCGTTCATAGAGATAGCCGCGCTTCCGACAAATTCGTTCTCCCGAAGCGTATCGTCAACCTCGGTTTCGATTTTTGAAATATCCGAGTCGCTGACTGTAATTGAATTTACATCAACGCTTTTTATTTTACTTTTTGTACATCCCGTAAACGCCGAAGCGGTAATAATTATCGCAGCTGCGGCGCAGAGAATTCTTTTAAACGTCTTATTATTCATCTTATTTTTTCAGAACCTTTACAATTTCGCTAATATACATTTTATGATAATCATCTTTATTATAGTTAGGAAGAACAGTATTCTTATCAACGGCGCTTTCCTCGTTTAAATCCTGAGCGTAGAGCTTTTTGCATACAAGCACAAGCTTCGCCTCGGAAAAATAAGGCGCTTTTTCATCATAAACAGGAGTAAGATTACACTCCTTAGCCTTATCATAATCGCGTCCGCTCTTTGTTCCGCAGAACTGAAGCGCCTTTCTATACTCCTCGCCGTAGAAGCTCAGGGTAAAATACTCCTCGTTTTCAATAAGCTCATAGGTAAAACGCTGAGGACGTATAAATGTAAAGGCGACGGGCTTGTTCCACATTATACCTAAACCGCCCCATGAAGCAGTCATAGTATTACAGCCGTTTCCGTTTTTAGCGGTAACAAGCGCCCAGTCCTTCCCTATTAATTCAAAGGTATTATTATCAATTTCTTCGGGTAAGATCTCTTTAAAAACTGACATCCAACCATTCCTTTCCTATTTAATGTATGATACAAAATGAATTGGTATGCACATATTGTATCACAATAACGAATAATATTCAATATATTTGCATATTTATACATAATATTCATTTTTTATTCATTCTGCCGTGTTCACAAAACAACGCGTTTTACGGAAACAACGCCGTTTTAACTGTGTCTTTATCAATAAATATCGGATTTTAGGCGTATTTATTCTACTTTTTATGTATTTTTCATAAATTTTGAATATTTATACAAAAGGACTTGATTTTTTGTATATTAAGAGTATAATGTTAAGAGTAACATTCAGAAATTTTTCGGAGGTTGAATTATGGCAGCTAAAGATATTAAAAAAGTAGTTCTCGCTTATTCGGGCGGACTCGACACATCTATCATTATTCCCTGGTTAAAGGAAAACTACAACAACTGTGAGGTTATCGCGGTTTCAGGTAATGTAGGTCAGGCCGACGAGCTCGAAGGCTTAGAGGAGAAAGCTATCGCTACAGGCGCTTCTAAGCTCTATATAGAGGACTTAAACAAAGAATTCGTAGAGGAATATGTATTCCCGACAATTAAAGCGGGCGCGGTTTACGAGGGTAAATACTTACTCGGTACATCTTTCGCTCGTCCGATTATCGCCAAGAGATTAGTTGAGATCGCTAAGAAAGAGGGCGCCGACGCTATCTGCCACGGCTGTACAGGTAAGGGTAACGATCAGGTTCGTTTTGAGCTCGCAATTAAAGCGTACGCTCCCGATATGCCGATCATCGCTCCCTGGAGAACTTGGGAATTCAAGAGCCGTGAGGAAGAAATCGCTTACGCGGAGGAGAAGAAAATCCCTCTTAAAATAAACAGAGAAACTAACTACTCTAAGGATAAAAACCTCTGGCATTTAAGCCACGAGGGACTTGACCTTGAGGATCCCGCCAACGAGCCTATGTACGAAAAGGAAGGCTTCCTCGAAATGGGCGTATCGCCGCTTCAGGCTCCCGATGAACCCGAATACGTAACCATTCATTTCGAGAAGGGCGAGGCTAAGAGCATTAACGGAGTTGAGATGGACGCCGTAAGCATTGTTGAAAAGCTTAACGAAATCGGCGGCAAGAACGGTATCGGTATCACAGACATTGTAGAAAACCGTCTTGTAGGTATGAAGGCAAGAGGTGTTTACGAAACTCCAGGCGGCACAATTTTATTCGCCGCTCATAACAAGCTCGAGGAAATCTGTCTCGACAAGGATACTCAGCATTATAAATCAGTTCTCGCGATTAAGTTCGCCGAGCTCGTATATGACGGAAAATGGTATACACCTTTAAGAGAAGCGCTTTCGGCTTTTGTTGACAGCACACAGCAGTTCGTTACAGGCGACGTTAAGTTAAAGCTCTACAAGGGCAATATCATCGACGCGGGCGTTACAAGTCCTTACTCGCTTTACGACGAGGAGATCGCGACCTTCGACGAGGACGAGGTTTATAACCAGAACGATTCCGCGGGCTTCATCAACCTGTTCGGACTTCCGATTAAGGTACGAGCTAAAAAAGGTCTTATTAAATAATTAAACTTATTCGGGGCAAGGGAAACCTTGTCCCATTAAGTGCTTTATTGAGCACTTTTACACGAAAGATTATAACCACTTTTATATAGGAGTTGACAAGCTATGCAGCTATGGAAAGGCCGCTTTAAGAAAGAGCTTTCTAAAACCACAAACGATTTTAACAGTTCTATTCCGTTCGACAGCCGTATGTACAGAGAGGATATCGAGGGAAGTATCGCCCACGCTACCATGCTCGGAAAATGCGGTATTATTACCGAAAAGCAGTCGGCGCATATTATCGAAGGGCTTAACTCGATTCTGAACGATATCGAAAAAGGAACGCTAAAGATAGATATGGAAGCCGAGGACATCCACACCTTCGTAGAGGGTGAGCTTACAAAGCGTATCGGCGACGACGGTAAAAGATTACATACCTCGAGAAGCCGTAACGACCAGGTCGCTCTCGACAACAAGCTGTATCTCAGAAAAGAGCTGAAGGGTATTAAGGCTCAGCTCGAGGAGCTTGTCGGTATTCTAGCTAAGAAAGCGGAAGAGTACAGCGACGCGGTTATGCCCGGGTACACACATTTACAGAGAGCTCAACCGATTACATTCGGACACCACCTCTTAGCGTACGCCGAGATGATACTTCGCGATATCAGCAGGCTCGACGACTGCTACAAGAGAATGAACGTTATGCCGCTCGGCTCGTGCGCGTTAGCGGGTACAACTTATCCTATAGACCGCACCGTTACAAAAGAGCTCCTTAATTTCGACGACATTACAAACAACTCGCTCGACGGAGTTTCCGACCGCGACTATTGCATAGAGTTCGCCGCCGCGCTTTCGATAATTATGGTTCACCTCAGCCGTTTTTCGGAGGAAATTATAATGTGGTGCAGCTGGGAGTTCAAGTTTATTGAGCTCGACGACGCTTTTTCAACAGGCTCGTCAATTATGCCTCAGAAAAAGAACCCCGATATTGCGGAGCTCGTAAGAGGAAAAAGCGGCCGTGTATTCGGCGACACTATGACGCTTTTAACCGTTATGAAGGGTATCGCCCTCGCGTACAACAAGGATATGCAGGAGGATAAGGAAGCGATTTTCGACGCGGTAGATACAGTTAAGATGTGCCTTACCGCCTTTAACCCGATGCTCGACACAATGCGCGTTATCCCCGAAAATATGCGTAAAGCCGCCGCGGGCGGATTTATCAACGCTACCGATGTAGCCGACTGGCTTACCAAAAACGGAGTTCCGTTCAGAGACGCTTACAAGGCTACGGGCGAGCTTGTGGCAAGATGTATTGAGCTCGGCACGGATTTAGAAAGCCTGCCACTTGACGAGTACAAGAAAGTATGCGATGTATTTACCGAGGACGTTTATAACGCGATTTCTCTCGAATACTGCGTTTCCCAGAGAACGGCGTTCGGCGGTCCCACTCCCGAGAACGTAAGGGCTCAGGCAAAAAGAGTTTCAAAAATAATTAACAAGGATGAATAGTATGATAAAAGTTGGAATTGTAGGCGCTACAGGCTACGCGGGATGTGAGCTTGTTCGTCTTATAAGCGCCCACCCCGAGGCTGAAATCGCGGCGATAAGCTCCGTAAGCTTCGAGGGAAAGAAAATCTCGGAGGTTTATCCGAGCTACATCTACTTAAACGATATGGTGTGTGAGAACTCGGACGAAGTCGTAAATAAGAGCGACGTTGTTTTCGCGGCTCTCCCCCACGGACTCAGCCAGGAGCTCGCCGCCGATTGCAAGAACAAGGGCGTAAAATTCATTGACCTCGGAGCTGATTTCAGGCTCGAGAGCGAGGACGAATACAAAGAATGGTACGACGGAGAATTTTTGGACAAGGCTCTCCACGAGAAAGCAGTATACGGCTTACCCGAGTTTTTCAGGGACGAGATTAAGGGCAAGAGCATTATAGCGAACCCCGGTTGTTATACAACCTGTTCCCCGCTCGCGTTAGCTCCCGCCGTTAAAAACGGACTGGTCGAGTTAAAGGGTATCATCTGCAACTGCGCCAGCGGAGTTACGGGCGCGGGCAGAAAGCCTGTTCAGGGCAACCACTACCCCGAGCTTAACGAGGGCTTCCACGCTTACAAGGTCGCTTCTCACCGCCACACTCCCGAAATTGAGCAGACCTTATCTAAGCTTTCGGGCGAAAAGGTTATACTTACCTTTGTACCCCATCTTTTACCCGTTAACCGCGGTATTCTCGCGACCTGCTACGCCGATATTAAAGAGGGCGTAAGCTTTAGCGATATAAGAAAAGCGTACGAGGATTTTTATAAGGACGAGTATTTTGTAAGGCTTCTCCCCGACGGTATGTGCGCGGATATCCACAATATCAAATACTCCAACTTCTGTGATATTAGCCTACACTACGACAGCCGCGCCAATAAGCTTATAGCCTGCTCGGCTATCGACAATATGGTAAAGGGCGCCGCTGGTCAGGCTATACAGAATATGAATATTATCTTCGGACTCGACGAAAAAACGGGCTTGGATATTGTTCCTCCCGCATTCTAAAGGATAGATTATGTATAAATTTATAGACGGCGGAGTTACCGCTCCGCAAGGCTTTACCGCTCAGGGAATCTGCGCGGGAATAAAACCCTCCAATAAAACTAAAAGGGATTTAGCGCTTATTTACTGCGATACGCTGTGTAATGCGGCGGCGGTATTTACGAAGAACCTCGTAAAATCCGATACCATAACCGTTACAAAAGCCCACCTAGAAAACGGCAAGGCTCAGGCGGTCATCGTAAATTCTGGCAACGCTAATACCTGCAACGCCGACGGAATTGAAAAAGCGGAGAAAATGTGCGAAATCGCTTCCGATGTACTCGGCGTAAACAAGGACGATGTAATTGTCGCTTCAACAGGCGTAATCGGCGAGATT
Source organism: Ruminococcaceae bacterium UBA2854 (assembly GCA_002350765.1). GTDB lineage: Bacteria > Bacillota > Clostridia > Oscillospirales > Acutalibacteraceae > Ruminococcoides. The sequence goes on along the minus strand of DEFK01000016.1, from coordinate 33,770 downwards.
CTTCCGATAGAACCGATTATAAAAGGCGCCGAGAAAATGAGAGGCGCGCTCTCCAAGGACGGCGGTACTAATGCCGCCGAGGCGATTATGACTACCGATACCGTAAAAAAGGAAATGGCGATGACTATGACCTTAGGCGGTAAGGAGGTTACAATCGGCGGTATCGCCAAGGGCAGCGGTATGATTCATATAAATATGGGAACTATGCTTTCGTTCGTAACTACGGACGCGGCGGTTTCAGCCGAAATGCTCGAGCTCGCGTTAAAGGAAGCTGTCGAGGACAGCTATAATATGGTAAGCGTTGACGGCGATACCTCTACTAACGACACCCTCGCGATTATGGCTTCGGGCAAAGCGGGTAATCCCGAAATCACGGAAAAGAACGACGATTATTATACATTTGTCGAGGGCTTAACCGAGGCGTTCAGGATGCTCGCGAAAAAGCTCGCTAAGGACGGCGAGGGCGCGAGCAAGCTATTAATCGCCAAGGTTGACGGAGCTAAGACGAAGCAGGACGCAATTAAAGTAAGTAAAAGCGTAATTTGCTCGAGCCTGTTGAAAGCGGCGATGTTCGGCGCGGACGCTAACTGGGGACGCGTACTTTGCGCTATCGGCTACAGCGGTGCGGACGTTGACGTAAAAAAAGTAGACGTCAGCTTTAAGTCCGATAAAGGCGTAATAGACGTGTGCAAAAACGGCGCGGGTATCCCGTTTAGCGAGGAAAAGGCTAAAGAGATTTTGCTCGAGGACGAAATCGAGATACTAATTACGCTCGGCGACGGCGATAAAAAAGCCGAAGCCTACGGTTGCGATTTAACATATGATTATGTTAAAATAAACGGAGATTACAGAACATAGCGAATCAAGCGAAGCTTGATTCGCAATTGAGAATTGAGAATGGAGAATTGAGAATTTGGACAATAATACGAGAGCGGAAATACTTATACAGGCTATGCCGTATATCCAGAAATGGTACGGTCAGACGATAGTCGTAAAATACGGCGGCAACGCGATGAAAAGCGAGGAGCTTAAAGAAGCCGTAATGAGCGATATAGTGCTTATGCAGTTAGTCGGAATCAATGTTGTGCTTGTTCACGGCGGCGGTCCCGAGATAAACGAAATGCTCGACAGAACAGGTAAGGAAAGCGAGTTTAAAAACGGACTTCGCGTAACCGATAAGGAAACTATCGACATAGTTCAGCAGGTATTAGCGGGCAAGGTTAACAAAAGCCTGGTTCAGCATCTTTCCCAAAGCGGCGGACGCGCTATCGGGCTTTGCGGACTTGACGGAAAAATGCTTATGGCTAAAAAGCTCGCATCAGCCGAGGATTTAGGCTATGTCGGAGAGATTGACCGTGTTAATCCGATGATAATTATGGACTCGATGAAGAACGGCTATATCCCCGTTATCTCAACAATCGCGGGCGGTTATAACGGCGAGGTTTACAACATTAACGCCGATTTAGCGGCGGCGCGTATCGCCTCTAAGCTCGGCGCAATAAAGCTTATTCTTATGACCGATACACGAGGATTGCTCCGCGACGTAAATGACGAAAGCACTCTCATCTCCGTAGTAAACGCAAATGAGGTTCCCGCCCTTAAAAAGCAGGGTATAATTTCAGGCGGTATGATTCCGAAAATCGACTGCTGTGTTGACGCGGTAAAAAGTAATGTCGGCAGAGCGCATATACTCGACGGACGCCTGAAGCATTCGCTGCTTTTAGAGCTATTCTCCGACGAGGGTATTGGAACAATGATTTATTAATTTTTAAGTTGGAAAGCATATGGAAATTCGTTCAATGACAATTGAAGATTATGACGAGATTTATTCGATGTGGCAGATTACGTCCAAGCGCGCCTTATGTAAGGCGGACTCGAGGGAAAGTATCGAAAAATACTTAAACCGCAACAAGGGTATGAGCTTAGTCGCGGTCGCGGACGGTAAGATTGTCGGTACGGTCTTAGCGGGCCACGACGGCAGGCGCGGGTTTATCCACCATATGGCGGTACTCCCCGAATACCGAAGAAAGCATATCGGAAATAAGCTCGCAACCGAAGCGGTAAAAAGGATTTCCGCGGACGGAATAGATAAAACACATATTTTCTGCTACCGAGATAATTTTACGGGACAGGATTTCTGGACAAGCCTCGGCTTTAAAAAGCGGGGAGATCTATTCGTTTTTTCAAAAGAATAAGGGGTAATTTATGGATACAAAACAACTCGACAAAGAATATATAATGAATACCTACGGACGGTACAACGTAGCGCTTAAATGCGGTAACGGCTGTACCGCGCTGGACGAAAACGGTAAAAAATATCTTGACGTAAGCTCGGGTATCGGCGTTAACTCGCTCGGTTACTGTGACGACGGCTGGGTAGAGGCGGTAAGCGCTCAGCTTAACACTATCCAGCATATGAGCAACTATTTTTACAGCGAACAGCCGTCCAAGCTCGCTGAGAAGCTCTGTAAGCTCACGCATTTTAAAAAAGCGTGCTTTGCCAACAGCGGCGCGGAGGCTAACGAATGCGCTATAAAAATCGCGAGAAAATACAGCTTCGATAAATACGGAAACGGCAGAAACGAGATCGTTTCGCTTAAAGACTCTTTCCACGGAAGAACCGTCACTACGCTTTCCGCTACGGGACAGGATAATTTTCACAACTACTTCTTCCCCTTTACCGAGGGCTTTAAGTACGCCGAGGTTAATAACATCGACAGCGTAAAAAGCGAAATCAGCGATAAGACCTGCGCTATTCTTATTGAATGTGTACAGGGCGAGGGCGGAGTTAATATCCTCGACAAGAGCTTTGTGCAGGAGCTTAGAAAAATCTGTGACGAAAAGGATATTATCCTTATTGTAGATGAGGTTCAGACAGGTATCGGACGCACGGGAAAGCTTTTCTGCTACGAAAACTTCGATATCGCTCCCGACCTTATCACCTGCGCCAAAGGCTTAGGCGGAGGACTTCCGATAGGACTTTGTCTTTGCAATAAAAAACTCGAAAACGTGCTCCAGCCATCTACCCACGGCTCAACATTCGCGGCTAACCCCGTAGTATGCGCGGGCGCGAATTACGTTATCGACACAATTTCGGACAAAGAATTCTTAAACGAGGTCAATAAAAAAGGAGCTTATCTTAGAGAAAAGCTCGAAAAACTTGACGGCGTTAAATCTGTACGAGGCTTAGGGCTTATGATAGGCATTGAGCTCGAAAAGGATAACGCTAAGGAAATCTCCGTAAAATGCGTAGAAAACGGACTGCTCATTATTACGGCTAAAAATTTACTCAGAATGCTTCCGCCGCTTAATATCAGCTACAGCGAAATTGACGAGGCGGTTGAAATACTTAACAAAACTATTCAGGAGGACAAGAACTAATGAAACATTTACTAAAGCTTGAGGACTGGTCTACGGAAGAAATCTTAAAAACATTAGACCTTGCGGATAAACTTAAAAAGGAGCAGAAAAGCGGAGTTGAGCACAAGATTTTAAAGGGCAAAACGCTCGGTATGATTTTCGAGAAAAGCTCTACTCGTACAAGAGTTTCGTTCGAGGTTGGTATGACTCAGCTCGGCGGATATCCGCTGTTCTTATCGTCGAATGATTTACAAATCGGACGAGGCGAGCCTGTAGAGGACACCGCCCGCGTGCTCTCACGTTTTATTGACGGAATTATGATTCGTACCTTTGAGCAGAGCGAGGTCGAGGCTCTCGCCGAGTACGGCTCAATCCCGATTATCAACGGCTTAACCGATTACTGTCATCCGTGCCAGGTGCTCGCTGATTTACAGACAATCCGAGAATTCAAGGACAAGCTCGAGGGCTTAAAAATGTGCTTTATCGGCGACGGAAACAATATGATGAACTCGCTTATCGTAGGCGCTTTAAGGACGGGAATGAGTATTTCCGTAGCGTGTCCCGAGGGCTACGAACCTCCTAAGCATATTTTAGAATTTGCCGAAAGCTTCGGCGATAAATTCGAGCTCTGCCGCAAGCCCGCGGACGCGGCAAAAAACGCCGACGTAGTTTACACCGACGTTTGGGCTTCTATGGGACAGGAAGAAGAGAAGAAAATACGCGAAAAAGCCTTCGAAGGCTACCAGGTTAACGACGAGCTTATGAGCGTTACCAACGATAAATGTATGGTGCTCCACTGCTTACCCGCTCACCGCGGCGAAGAAATTACCGCCGAGGTATTCGAGGCGCACGCTGACGAAATCTTCGAGGAAGCGGAAAACCGCTTACACGCTCAGAAAGCTGTACTCGTAGAGTGCTTCGCTGATTAATCAGCATAAAAATATTAAACATAAAAGAATTGGCTCAAAACTTTCGTTTTGAGCCAATTTATTATTGCGTTTTAATTACTGCTGTGGAAGTAAGTTGAAGCGTTAGCGGGCTGATCGGAAAGAACAACTTTATACTTTGTATAAGGTACTCCCGTATCCTTATCATACGCGGTGTAGGAGTAGATATAGTACGCGTAGAGGCACATATCCTTTCCCGCGTTAGTCGCCTTATTCTCCAGCGTACTCGCGTAGATGTACTGGTAAGCCTTAAGCGCGTTCGAGTAGCGGTAGGTATTCGACTGCCTTTCTGTCGCTAAGGTATAGGATGTTACACCTTCAACAGTCTGGGTTTCCAGAGTGCCGCCGTTTGTACGCTTATAAACCTCATACGGCAGATACCTGTAGAAGAGGTCGGTATCATTATCCTTCTGCGCCGCATACTCATATCCGTAAGCGATAGCCATACGGTCGTCGGTACCCTCAATATCGTTGGGAACGATAGTACTGTTCTCAAGTCCGGCTTCTATCTTTTCCTGGATATATTCCTTAACAGCGGCCGCGTCGGCTAATCCACTCGAGTCAACATAACCGCCGTCGACAGCTTTCTGCGCGGGAGCGCCGTCTTTAATCTGGTAATAAAGCACACCGCCGCCTACGAATTTAACGTCATCCTCGGGCAGGTTGCGTTCGTTAAGAACCTTTGCGGGATCGAAGAAGTCCGCGATATAGAAGTTGTTAGTCAGCTTCTCAACTATCGGAGTAGTATCATCATTCGCAACCTTGTGTTCATGCTTAATTTCCTGATCCGCGAGAGCAACTCTCGAGCGGTTGAAGTCTGCGTCTGATACCGTACCCGCTGTAGTCTTAAGGTATGTATCGCCCGTAACTCTGAATTTATAGCTCTTACCGTTTGCTAATGTTACTCCGTCAGTAGTTCCTTGGTCGTTGGTTTCAATCCAGTTAACAATAGAGCCCTTTGTAAGGTTAGCATATTCCTGATAATAATAATTATACGTGTTATAATTGGGGCTTCCATCGTTCATATTTTTAATACGAGGTTCAGATCTTGTAGTACTTCCGTCCTTTACCCATTTAACCTTATAAGTCTTCGGAGTATGAGTCATCTCAACCTTAACAGTAGCTTTATACTGTCCGTTTGTCGTAATGTTCTTTATAGTAGACGAAGTAATCTGATAGTTATAGTAGTTGTTATCAGGCATATTACCGATAGCGTCACCCGCATCGCCTACTAAATTACTCTTATCATAGCCTTCAGCGGAAATAGCATCCGCGGTCTTATATCTAACTTCGAAGTCAGTTACGGTATAAGTTTTTGGAACATAGTGAACCAGTCCCGCCGCAGAAGCTTTTTCTGTATCCGCCTTAGCTCTACTGTCATCGTTGCCAATCCAAGTTGGATCATAGAAGTAGAAGTTCTTCTGCTCGGTTTCGTACTGACCCGTGGGGTTGCCCGAGCCGTCAAGAATCGGAATCGGATTGTCCTCCGCGTCAAGCTTATTAACAGTTCTCAGCGTCTGATACTCATAGTAGTCGAAGTTAAAGGTAACGTCAACATAAGCGTAAGTTTCAAATATCTCGGAATAAGTTGCTCCCGTTAATTCGAAATTCTTTGTAACGGCAGTTTCTATACCGCCCGATACCGTCTTTGTTGCTTTGCCTGTAAGAGTAGTATCTTTGGTGCCGTTTACGTTCCATTGTTTATAACCATAACGAGCGGCGTCGTTATAATGAATAGATTTCGACGTAACTTCTTTAGCTGTTACGGTAATACCCGAATAACCTGTAAATGTGTTGTTCGGAGCAGCATACTTAACGGTATAAGTCTTATATTTTGTACCCGATATTCCGTTTCCTGTTACCGCGTTGTCCGAAGGCGAAACTATAGCGGAGTTTGTATATCCTGCCGTCGGAGCGTTCGGAGTTCCTGTTACCGCAACGCTCGGCGCGCTGTCGAAGTAACCCGGCTGGGTTTCGCCTACCATCGGAATTGTAATTGTGGATGTTCTTGTCGCCAGCGACATAATTCTAAACGAACTTACTATAGAAGGATCCTTGACATTTACTGTTACAGTATATTGTCTATAATCCTTATCTGTCTGTTCATGACTCTTTACTAAGTTTCCGACTGTACCGTAAACCTTTACAGTAATCGTAGCGGTTCCTCTGGCTATAGGTGTTACAACTCCCGAAGTACTAACTGTAGCTACACCAGTAGCGTTTGAAGAGTATGCAATGCTTGTATTAGAGGTTGTCGGTTTAATATTTATAGTCTGGGTTTCACCCTTTTGAACTGTTACGGAGCTTGCGTATCTGGTATAATTGGGAACCAGCGCGTTGGATTCTGCCGGAACACCCGTAATTACGTTATTAGTGTTTTCAAGAGTAAAGTAGTTCTTGGTAAAGTTCATTATATTTTCGGTCTGGGCAACAACATGGCTGTTTTGGCTAATCGATTCGTTGCTTCCCCAACCCTGGAAAATAATGTTTTTAACCGCATAATCTTGATCATCACTTGTATCGTGAATTGTTGTCGGAATATCAGCGTAATAATAATGATATCCTGTTTCGGCGGAAGTATCGTAACCGAGATACTTCATTTTAATACTGTTAGTCCAACCAATATCTGTCGGGTTATCGCCCCAGTAGTAAACGCCGATATTAGTCCATTTCTGACCTTCTGTTGTATTCTGCCAGCTGTAGGGCTTCTTAAGATAAATTCTCTGGTAGCCGCTGGCAACAGTAGAAGTCGAGTTAGTTGAGTAAACTATACTTAAATCCTGCTGAGAATCAGAGAGCGCCTCAAGCCATACCGATTGCTCGGAATTGTTAACTAAAGATGCAACCTGAGAACTATTCAGCTGTTTATTATAAGGAGTTCCGTTTAACGTGACAGTAAAGTATAATGTGTTGTAAGTTGAACCGCTTTGCGTCAACGGCGTGTTAATGGTAGCCGCGTAAACTGTGCTGGAACCCTGTCTTGTAAATGTTCCTTCGCAGTCCTCACCGTCACCATCGGTTAGCACTGTTCCGCCGCTGTCCGTAACCTTAGCAGTCAGCGATGTTACCGAAGCGCCGTGCATATCAACATAATATGTAACACTATATTGCAAGATAACATTCGCAGTTACCGTAAGATTAGCGTAACCCATAGTTATCTCGATAACATTACCCGTTTGTGTGCCTAATGTTGAACCATTACCGCTTTTGGTAAAGTTTTGGAGTATATAAGCATCAGACGGCTCAAAACGAGCGTAGATAACATCATTAATCTGTGCTTGAGTTATTTGAGTAGTACAACCCGAATTACTGTAGAACTTAACAGCGCCGTGTCCTGTGGGACTTACTTTACCTGTAAGGGTATAATTTTTCTTTTGAGCTGTAATTGTTACAGTAGTATTTGCGCTTATTGCGGAAGTCTTAAATTCAGTATATTGTGTTACAACAGTAGCGTTTGTAACGGAATTATACTCGTATCCGTTTTTATACGCTATCTGGAAATAAACTTCCTGACCCTGGTTAACGGTAACCGCTGAGCTGTAGTTAGCGTAAGTGCCGCCGCTTCCGACTTTATACTTCCTATAACCGCTTCCTGTCTGAATACCTGTGCCTACAGAAAGCGTTACAGTATATGTCTTGTAATACAGCGCGTAAACCGTAGTATTAGAGGTGACTGTTATTGTTTTTGATGTAGTTGTGGTAATCGTATTTGTACCGTTTACCTGCCAGCCCGCGAATCTGAAACCGGTGTTTGTAGTCGCGGTGAATGTAATCTGTGTACCGTGAGCTACGCTGCCTCCGTTTGACATTGTCGGAGATACCGATACCGAACCAGCGGCGCTCGCGTTTGTGGTAGAAAATGTGCTTCCATTATCGGTTGAAAGCTTATTACCCCATGTAACTGTCTTTGGTGTAGCGGTAACTGTTACACTCGCTGTAGTAGAATCCGCTAAGAACGCGTCAGCCGTGCCGTCGGTTAAAGGAGTCCAGCCTGTAGGTAACGCGGCGTACGCTTTAATTGTAACAGTTGTTGTGCCCGGATAAACGCCGGTAAATGTATTCGTATTTGTCGCGCCTGTGTCGGCGTTAGCGACTGTAGCTATAGAAGTGTCCGCAATACTCCATGTAAACTTACTCGGAGTAGTGTTGTTAAGTACATCAGCGTAAAGCGAAGTAGATGTATTAATTGGTAAGTCGCCTATATCGTCCGCGCTGATCTGCGGGATTGTAATGGATATGTCGTAAGAACCGTTTTTATAGAATCCACTGTATGTAAAATCGGTAAATGTCTGTGTTCCGTCGCTCCAGTTAGCGCTGCTGTTCTTCAAGAATCTGATATGCTGAACATTAGCCCAATCATCTGCTGTGAATTTATAAGCGTAAACGCTTTGACTTTGCTCGTTTGTACCGATTTTTGTCATAGCCGCTCTGTCGGCTATAGCATCGCCTCCGTCAGGACCCCATGCGTGGATACATGCGCTTCCCCAGTTTACGTTATCGGTAAAGTAAATAACGTGGTCTGTGCTTGCGGGCGCGGCAACCAGAACCGTAAAGGTACAACTTGCCGTAATTGAACCCTTAGTCGCGGTAACGGTAATTGTAGTTTTACCCTTAGCGACAGATGTAACGGTAAGCTTTCCGCTTGTTATGGAAGCTGTAGCTACGGATGTCTTTGAGCTTGTTACCGTATAAGTACCTGAGAAGTTATTTGATACGGTTTTATTCGTTATATTTGTACCTACTGTGAGGTTTTGTGTAGAGTTATTCGCGATATCCGCGATAGTTACGGACGGAGCCTGGATTGTAAGGGTAGCCGTCTTAGTCGCTACTGTATCGCCCGCCGCGTTTTTAACGGTCGCCACAACTGTAGCTGAGGACGCGGAACAACTGCTTGTAACAGAAGCTACACCTGCTGAGGTGATGCTTACGCCCGAAACCGCCGACTGCAACGAATAGGTTATAGTCAATCCAGATGAGGGATTAGCTGTAGTCGCGGAGAATGTAACGCTGTCGCCCTTAGCTACGGTTTTGCCTGACATAGTAACCGTGGGAGGGTTAACTGTAATAGTTACCGAATTACTTGTCTTTTTAAGTAATGTGTTCTTATAAGTAACCTCAAGCGAAATTGTAGCTGTACCGTTCTTAAGGAAGGTAAGAGTCGGGGATGCCGCTGTCGCGCTTGAAACCGACACAACCGAAGGATCGGAAGATGTCCAGTTATAGGCCGAAAGCGTGTTTGTTGTTAAGCTCGGGTTAGCGGCACTACTTACGCTCGCTGTTGCGGTATCGTTAATATATCCGCTTGTTTTATTTGATGTAATTGTTAAAGTAGGAGCTTTAAGCGTTACCGTACCTGTAAAACTCGTTGAATAACCGCAGGCGTAAGTAGCGGTTGCTGTTATTGTCGCGGTTTGATCAGATGTAGGTACAGCTGCCGCTGTTACCTGTCCGCTTGAGTTAACAGTAACATAGCTTGTTTTATTTGAAGCCCATGTTGTTGAACTCGGAGTAGGAGATTTAGTAACTGTAAGATCTCTATTCTTTGTGGAAGTATAAAGAGGATCAGCAGTTATAGTAAACGTCGGCGCGTCTACGGTAACCGTAAATATTTTTGTATCGACCGTAGTACTTCCGTCTTTGAGCGTTACGGTAATTGTCGCCGTACCGGGACCTTTTACGGTAAGCGGGATTGTAATGTCGTTGCCTGATTTATTTACGGTTCCAACTGTAATTATACTTGTCGAGTTAGAGGAAGCCGTTACGGTCAGTGTACCTGACGCGTACTGGGAATTGTTTATTGTTGTGGTTGCGTTGAACGAAGTATCGTTAACCGTCTTTCCCGTTACGTTGGAAATAGAAGCTAACTGCGGAGAAGCCGAAAGCGTCCAGTACGGATAGAGTGTAATATTTGAGTTCGCGGTATATGTTCCGCCGAGCTCGTAAGCCTTAGCTCCGCCGTCGGTTGTAGACCAACCTGTCTGGGTATAGTCAGCACGGGTAAAGGTAGAGCTTGAAAGCGTGAAGTCAACTCCGTGAGTTTTTGTACCCGAAGCAATTGTACCTGTACCGTTAGCGCCCTTATTATATGTAATAGTATAAGTTTTTATAGTCCACTTTGCGTATAGTGTAATATCAGCTGTATACGATGTAGCGCCGAGAGATGTTACGGCTGAACCTGTACAAGCGGAGGTTGTAAACCATCCGCCGAAGGTATAACCGTCTTTGGTTGCGGTTTGAAGAGATGTAGCCGTGCCGTAGGTATGGGATGTAGGCGCTCCCGAAGCGTGTGTGCCCGAGAACGCTGATCCACCCTGGTCTTTATAGGTAATTGTATATGTGTTCGGTGTCCATTCGGGATAAAGCGTAGTTCCTGCTTCAGTTGTATAAGAAGCGCTTAAATTATAGTGCGTTCCGCCCGAGCCCGAGGAGTTGGTATTCCAACCCGTCTGGGTGTAGCCTGTACGGGTAAAGATTGCTCCCTTAAGAGTAAGAGTTGTTCCGTGGGTCTTTGTATCAGTTGTATTAGTTCCTGTACCATTTGAACCTTTATTATATGTAACGGTGTATGTTCGTTTTGCGAAGGTTGCGGCTACATTTTCATCCGCTGTACCCATTGTTCTGCTGACTGTAACAGCAGATGTAGCGCCTGAGTTGCTGCCTATAACACTGACGGCGCTTCCGCCCGATGGAGTTACCGTAAGAGCGGTAAGCTTGTAACCTGAGCTTGGAGTAGATTTAATATAATATGTAGCGCCTTCCGCAACTGTTGCGGTTGTACCTGTTCCTACAGTTGAACTTGTACTAACATAAAGTGTACCGTTTGACGGAGCTGTACGGGTTACGTTGTGGGTATTCTTTACAAAATGAGCGTACACATCTTTTGATTCATAAGCGTAGTAGCTATATGTAGTATCGGTTGAAATCTGTGTTGTCGAAGTAGTATTTCCCGTGTACCATCCTTTAAAAGTATATCCGCTGTTCGCTGTAGCAGTCATTGTTACCAAAGTACCTTGTACAGCGTTATCGAATTGCGCAGTCGGAGTTCGGGTATCGGTAGCGTTTGTGGGTGTTGTACCGTTTACATAATAAGCGTTAACAGTTGTGGTACCGCCTGTACTTGAAGATGAACCCGAAGTATATGCGTATGCCTTCTGCGAATTGCTATCATGAATCATTACATTGGCTTCGTCGGACTTATAATAACCTTCAATCGGGTTATTGGTTGTAGTTGTTGTAGCGGATTCCTCGCTACTCGGATAGAAAAGATATTTTCCGCCATTTGTAACACCATAGTCCAAAGCGGGAGTATAGTGACCGATTCCGGTGTTTGTCATTGCGTATGTGCCCTCTGAAGTATAACCACTCTGGCACGCAAAGAATCCAATAAATTCGTTCTGTCCCCAGTTACTATGGTTCATATTAAGCGAAACCTTATAAAGACGGCTGTATGAGGCATTACCGACTACGCTCATAGATACAGGACAGTTATACGAGGAAGTCGTACCCGTCGCAGTACGTCTTATAACGCAGCGAATCGCGGGATATGTAGATAAATTCCACGCGTCGGGAACTCTGAAATAAACAGTTCCGTTCCAGTTGGTGGCGTTCTGACCATGTGCGGTAGTAATCGTACCAACCATCATTATCGACATCATCATAAGTATGGCTAACGCCATAGATAATGATCGCTTGGATAGTCTTCTTAATTTTGTTTTCATAAAATTTACCTCCGATATTTAAAATGAAAAATGAAGATTGAAAATTGAAAATCACGAAACAACTTCAACACGGAAAGGACTCTGACCTTTCTTTCCGAGCAATCTTCAATTTCCGGAGTTTCGGGTATATGCCGCCGCCTGACCACGGCTGAAAAAGCGCATAGCTACCCATAGTTATATACAATAATTTTAGCACAAAAAAATCAAGGTAACAATAATGTATTTTTCGTTTTGTGCAACATTTTCGATTTTCGGAATGTTGCATAATTTTGCACCCTGATTTTTGCACTATATCACAATAAAAAAACGCCCTTTCGGGCGGTTTGGACAAATATGTTTTTTATTATTAGTAATAATTTACAATTGAATAAAAAATTCACGTAGCAAAATCGCTCCCGAGCGCTAAAGACAAGGCGTTGACAGAGGTGATTTTAACGGTCATAAGCCGTAAAAAACCGCCTGCGTAAGCAAGCGGTTATTGGTTATTTTACTTTTTCTTTATGGAGCTTTATATAGTCGCCGTAGTTGGTCTCGAACTCCTTATAATCCTTGCTGTTAAAAGTAACCGCGTAAACAACGAGCTCGCCTTTTTCGTACATCCAGTTGCCGTTAAACAGCTCGGTGTTCTTCTTATCGGTATCGTAAACCGTAATCGCGTCGGACACGAACTTAGCCTGGATATTATATTTTTTATCGTTGAATTTATAAGTTCCCTTACAGCCGTTATCAGGATAAATCTTGAACGCGTAGTCGGAAGTAATCCAACGGATTTTTTTGTACTGGTCAGGCGATTTGTCGTAGTTGCTTTTGCATCCGCTTAGAATAAAGCTAAAACACATCAGCGCGGCAATCGCGATAACAACCGTTTTTTTCATTGTTATCCTCCGCTATTATTTTCGTCATCCGAGTTTTCGTCGGATTGCGCGATTTTTTTCTCTCGGTTTTCTTTTTGGTAACGCTCGATAACGTCCTCGATATCCTCTTTATGCTCATCCTCGTAGCCTATTCCCGCAATCGCTTTTATAAGAATCAGGATTTCGTTAAAGAAAGCGAAGATTATAAGTCCGATTATAATCAACAGCCCCACGGGCGTTACAAAAATATTGTATATAGTTCTAAGGATTGAAACCTTAGTGACGAATTTTGATTTAATCTGGTCGATTGTTATAGGGTCGTCCTCAGAACCGTTCGCGTCACCCTTGGTAACTACGTAGGTCTTAGAACCCTTTTTATACGGACCTTTAACCACACGGTGCGTTACGAGCTTATCCTTCATAGAGCCCGAACGGCTTAAATATGTAACAATATCGCCGCTTTTTACGGTCGAAGTGTCGAATTCACGCGTTATAATTACGTCGCCGACCTGTAGCTCTGGCGTCATACTTCCCGAGCTTACTCTATACATAGAGTAGCCGAACGCCGAAGGTGTACCGCCCGTAAGTCTTGTTACCATAGTCAGGATTATAAACGCGGTAAGTATCGCGATAACAATCCCGAAAAAGGTGTTTTTTACAACCCTGTATATATGAAGAGCTTTACTCTCTTCTTTCTTTTTTTTCTTGCTCATTTACTTAGTGTAGTAAATACTGTCGAATGTACAAGCCACACTTGGGCTTTCGTTACGAACATACCATACAACGAGTGTCGATTCGTTAGCGGGAACCTTGATATTCATAGCTAACGGCATCGCGTCAACAGTTCCCGGACGTCTTACAGTAGTTGTGATAGCCTTAGTATCACCTAACGAACCTGTGATTGTTGTTGTTACTTGAGCGGATTGTGATGTAGTCATATCAGTTTTTCCTGTCATCAGACCAGAACCTGAGTTAACGCTTATATATGTTGATCCGGATGTTACAGAATAGGATACGCTTGAGCCTGTATAATGGATTCCCTTTGTAAGAGATACGTACGTTTTTTGTCCCTGATTAATTTCAGCTTTGTCGAAGTATTTCATAACGCTGATTCCGCCGGGGATTTCAAAAGAATTCATCTGAGCGTGGAATGTAGTATCGTCTGCATATCCTGTAAGGTAGTAGCCTCGTTCAGCCTGAACATTTGTTATGGTGTTAGTACGATACCACTTTAATGTCGTTTCTTTTGTTGATGTATCAAATCCGCTTTTATTAGCGTCTGTTGCAAAATAGAACGAAGTTGTATCGTCTGCAAGGTCAGCGTAGTAAGTGTCTGTTATACTATCACCGAGAAGCTCCGTCTGCTTGGCGCGTAGAGCGCTGCCGGAAGCTCCTGCTGTAATATGGTTGGTTAATTGTTTATAATCTGTTGAGCCAGACTTCGTTTTATATACGACATAAGTTTTAGCGTTGTTTTCTTTCCAGTTATTAGCGTTTTTCCACTGGAAATAAACACGTACCGCGTTTTTATTCTTCAGGTGTACCGAAGATGATACGCCCTTATCTCTTAAACTCGGCTCCATAGTACCGATAAAGAAGTTATTATTATTCGTAAAGCTTTGGAGATATAGGTTAACGTATGCGGGAGAAACCGCTGAATTTGTAATGGTAGTTCCGTAATACTGAGAGTTGTTTGCCGCTACAGTATCAGACGTTATAGCGTTTCCTGTGTATTCCTTATTACCTTTTATATCATAATAAACGGCGTTAGCGGAAGACATACGGTATTTTTTTGTAGACATAGAGATAGTTCCCGCTGAAACAGGAAGCTCTTCCCTTTCATAGCTCATACGGTCGCCTACCTGAACTCCGCTATGGTCGTACCACGAGAACGTGGACGGCATAACCGATACAATACCCATTAACAGTACCATACATACTACTACGAGCTTTTTAGTTGTTCCCATGGTATCACCACCTTTATCAAAATATAATTATTCTTTAATCGCGCTGTCAATTATTATTTTATTTGTATTATCGTTATCATAAGTAAATGTTACAATATAACTGCCCGCGGACGAAGCCCGCAATGAAATATTATTACTTACTCCTTTTGTAAGAGAAATATTTAATCCGCTGTCTCTAGGTACAGCAAAATGCTGTCCTGAAGCGCTTAAGCCGTAGTTGAGTGAGCTCTTTTGGAATGTAGTCCAGTTATCACCCGAAGCTAAAGGTAAGCGAACCTTAAATGCATCCTCCGCGGAGTTCGTATAAACAGTATATGTATTACCGCCGAGTTGAACGGTAAATCCGCTGTCTACGGTATATCCTGTAATATCTCCGCTACTCGAGCTGCCCGAGCCGCTGTCGCCGCCCGATACAACCCCTGTTCCTGCGGA
Source organism: Ruminococcaceae bacterium UBA2854 (assembly GCA_002350765.1). Classification (GTDB taxonomy): domain Bacteria; phylum Bacillota; class Clostridia; order Oscillospirales; family Acutalibacteraceae; genus Ruminococcoides. The sequence goes on along the minus strand of DEFK01000016.1, from coordinate 18,492 downwards.
TGAACGTCCTGTATCGGATAAGCTTCCGAGCCATTTATTAGTTCTCGGATCCCAAATACATCCCGGGAATAATATAAGGTCTGCTGTTTGAGGCGTGTTACGTCCGTTAAAAACAACTGTTGTATCAACGGTAATAGCGCCGTCGGAATTCGGGCTACCAAAATTACTAAGACCGCCGTTGCTCTCGTTTCTGGCGTCGGGATATACATTATGATTGCCATACATAGTGCCCAAGCTTACTGATTTATATACATCATATGTACCGTCGGAATCAGTATACCGCTCGTCAATTTTTGTCATCGCAACACCTGGGAAGGCTGCGTTCTCAAAAGTACGTTCCTCGTTATTATAGTTAACTCCATACATATATTTCCAGTAAATATATGCGTTAAATGTCGTTTTATTCCAGAAGTCACCGCTTTTAACTATATATACAAAGTTGTTTGTAGACCAGTAGCCGATACCGTCTTTGTTATTGTTTCTATCATTCTTAAATACTAAATGATAAGTTGTGTCACCTAAAGGTCTCATCTGCGGATTACTGCCGTTATATGACTTGTATCCGTAATATGCTTTCGCCACACTGCTCTGAGTATATATAAACTGAATTAAGGTGGAGGATTTAGGAACTGTGGCGGTCCATCTTGTCTGACTGCTATCCCAATACATAGAGTGCACGTAGGTTTCTCCGCTTGTTGCGTCATCAGAGAAGTCACGGATATAAACATTGTTATTAGCCGCATATGTAGCCCAGTTTGTGCCATGATAATTCGGGTCAACCTTTAACTCGTCAACCTCGCCCCATGTACCGTATCCGAGGTATGAGTTCTTCATACTATCATCGGTTACTATATAGCCCGCGTAATTATCGTGAGAACCACCGTACAGGGTATATGTACCCGTAGTATATCTATTCGGTATATAGGTTCTCCACCAGTTCCAACAAGCAACACTATACGGTTCCTTAGAAGCGTCATACGGATTATTGCCGTGACCGCCTGTATTCCACCCGCTTGCGGAACAACGATAGATATACATGCTCTCGGTATTATAAACCAAGGGAAGATCTATTGTATAAACATCATAACCCGCCGCAGTGGACAACGAGTCATTTTTTGTTAATAATTTAAACGGAGCGTATTCGTAGCCTGTTACACTTGAAATATCGTCCCAGTAGCTAACCGCTTCGCTGTTATACTGATTTTTACAGAGTTTTTTAAGAACTTCGGGACATACAAGATATAACTTAGCGCTAGTATCTTTGAGCCAGCTCTTCTTACTGTTCGTAGTAGTTCTGTCATCAATTCGAATCGTACGTGTATATGCCCAGGAGGATATTATCCTCAAATCAATATCTACTGCTGTTGTATTTGTAAATCCATTTTCAAGCCAGATTTTAAATGTAACGGTAGAGGTATCGCCTTCTTTAATTGAAAAAAGCACATTACTGTTTTTTCCGTAATCTTCTGTAGTATTATCATCGTGGTTATAAGTATATGTCGAAGTCTTTCGAACACCGTTTAAACTTGTAGTTCCTGTCAACTCTGAATTACAAGTATTAGCTGATCCGCTGTTTGAATAAACGTGATTGTCACCATCTACGTTAATAGCATAACGGGCATAGTTAAGCGCTGTGCTGGAACCTGCTTTTGTAATCTTTGGAACGCTCTGGAACCAAAAGTCCGTAGCTGCGTCAGGAGAGCTAACCTGTACCGTAAAGCTTATATAGTTTACGTTTTCGTCATCCTTATTACCTTCTCGGTAGTTCCCGTTAGATTTTGCAAAATAGAAATTCTCGCCATCGCTATAGCAGCCCGAGAGGTGCATATCGCCTGACTCGTAGAAGTAGCCCTTCTTTTTGTTTATAGTATCTTCGTCGTAGTTTTTAGTACCGCCGTCGTCATACTTAAGCTCGCCTTCTCCATCATTAAGCTTAATATCGGAATCCTTTATTAGATTACCGAGGTTAATCGTGTTATTTTTCTTAGTTACATTAACCTTAGCGTTAATATCTACGCCTGTTTTAAGCGGTGTATCCTCGGCGTCGTCGGTAGTTGTAATCTCAATTTGCTTAACATCGTCAATCCAGCTGTAAGTAATGCCGATTGTCATAAGCATAACCAGGATAAGCGCCACTAACGACAGGCTTATCTTCTTTTTATTTTTGAAATTAAATAATCGTTTCATTAGTGACACCTCCTTATAGTTTATTTAACAAATTACCAGTCGTCATCGTCAATTTCTCCGATATCGTGGCCGTTACCGCTGTCTTCAATATCGCCATCATGCCAGTGGCCTGCGATGGAACCAAATGATATAACATTATTATCCTCGGTATAACTAAACTGATCCGAGTAATATGTAGTTGCGGTACCACGGTTTGTAGTGGAACCTCCGCCTTTTGAATCAGGCGCAGTATCCCACGTGCATTTTTCTTTACCGGAAGAATCGTCCACAAGCTGGAATGTTATTTCGCTGTGCGCGATTCCGGGAATATTACAGAACCATGTATTATTCGTTTCGAAATTAGCACTCTTGTACATTGTGAATCTAAGACTTTCGATTCCCTTAGATTTATCGTGATAATTGAGCACTAGGGAATAACCGGGATGGTTGTCTAAGAAATTCTTAACAGGTGTACCGCTCTGATCGTCAACAAACTTAATTGTTTCTTTATTATCCCAGGATGTTGTAAATTTAAGCTTTAATTCAAGCTGTTTAAGCATAACCGCGTTGCTGACGCAGTTTTCGTCAGTACCCTCGAGCCATATAAGCAACGAGAACGGACGGGTTTCGCCCTGGTTCAGCATAGCGAGCTGACGCTTACCGTAGGTATAATCCTTAAACGGAACGGCAACCTGCTGCTGGCTGTCTACAAATCGTCCTGTGGTACGGTCAATTTCCTTAACCGCGTTAACCGAGGATGGGTTATTCTGCGCGTTAAATACAACAGGTTTTTCCATCTTCTCGTAGTAAATCGCGCATCTTATAGCCTTTTGGGCTTTGGCGCACGCTGTTCTGTAAGCGTCTGTCGCGTCGTCTTCAACATTTATGGAAAGACTTGTGTCTTTATCAAGATAAATACCCGTGTAGTTCGCCTCGGCTGTAAGGTTAAAGTCGAGCTGAACGTAATCGTAGTTTCTGTCGCCCGCATTAGCGGTTCTGTAGGTTAATTTATCGGTAACCGTAGCGAAGTCGTTTCCGTCGGCGGGGAAATAAAGGTTTCGACCGTCAACAGAAGATGCGGGTAACAGATATGAGTTATCTGAGATTTTTTTGAAGCTGTCTCCGAGGTCATTGACACGGAGTCCCTGACCTACGGTAAGGTTCATATTATTTCCCTCTGCCTCACCCTTAGAGAGAACGTACCAGCAATAGGTAGCGGAAGCAAGAACCATTAACGCTAAAACAAGTGAAACTACAGACAATAAGAGCTTCTTTTTGCTTTTTGAACCATTAGCCGCAAATTCTACTATCCTTTTTGCGAAAGCGCTTTTAGATTTGCCCATAATTTCACCTCTTTTCATTTATTTAAAACTGAATATTATTTATGTTCCTAATTCAAGTAACAACGAGAACATACCGTCTTTCATAGAACGTCTTGCCTCAGCGTCCTCGCCCTCAATCCAAAGGTTAAGCGTATACTTGTATACATAATAACCTGATGTAGCCTGGGTCGGGTTATTGGGATCGGCTGTAAAGCTGATATTATTAGGAGCTGTGCTGTCGCCTGTAATAGTCGCAATACCCGCGATAGGCTGAGACTGATTTAATTTAGGAGTATAGCCTGTCGTACCGACATTAGAGTCATTTGCGGCAATCTTAGTTACCTTAAAGATACTCGGGCTGGATTTAACGCAATCCGAAAACAGGCTGTCGCTGTCGGTAGCATAATCATATACGCTGTTTTCATATCTATCGTAATACAGCTTTTTAGTAAGAGTTTTCTTTACGTTGCCGCTTACAAAATTACCCTCATAGAAGGTATGCGCGTAAGACTTTTTGGAATATGCTGTTCCGTCGTTCGGTTTAAGTCCTGTATACAGTCTCCAATTATCTGATTTATTATCAGTCTTAAGGAAAACATCAGGTCTGGGAAGCCATAAGAAGCGGAGAGTATCACTTACTCCCGACGCGTAATTAGCTGTACTAGTAGTGCCTGAACCACTTATACTTGCTACAGGCGCTCCCTGCAGAGAAACTCTCATAGCGCCTACAATCGCATCCGCAGAGAAAGCGTCAGAACCACCTACATCGCCATAGGTGCTTGGACGGTAGATCTCACTGCCTTTTAGCGGCTTAGCGTCGCTGGAATCACCTACAATATCTCCGGTACTGCTGTCTATATGCTTTCCGAGTTCGGAACCCGCAGCTAAATATGAGCCGCCCGTAACCTGGAAGCTATTTACCTTCGCTCTCGCGTAGAAATCCAGAGAAATGTAATTATACTGGTCATCATCAAGAGTGGAGTCATTGGTTAGAGCTGCTTTACTCGAGAGCCCTTCAGTCCAAACGTCATCGGGGATAACTGTTCTTCCCTTTTCGAGACCCGCGGCGGCTTCGAAGTTCGGTACCGCGAATTGCTCACCGTTACTTGTTACGTCTTTTACAAGGTTTTTCAGGTAGCCTGAATCGTTAAACTCGATTTTGTGCTTCCATTCGGTGTTATCTACAGGGAAATAATCTACCCCGTCAACCTTAACAGGAAGCGCGAGCTCAATATCATCCGTACCCGCGGCGGAAATTTCAGTATTACTCGCGGTTACGGGAGTAAACGGATCCAGATACCATGCCCATATAGCCAGGAAGATAATCACAAGCATAACAAGCATCAATATTGAATTTTTAGTAATCATAAGACGCCTGTCTCGGCTTGTGTTATTCTCCATTTTAACCTCTGTAATAGTAAATGCCCAGAACGGCTTTGCCGCTCCTTTGATTCTTATTGTGGAAAACTTCCGTTGCGGCGATTTCTACGTCATTCATAAGGAAATCAGCAAAATCGGCTACAGCGTTGTTGTCCAAATCCTGATATGTCAGATACGCGCAGGATTTATCAGCACTTTGAAGCGTATCCGCGATAGTGCTCTTGCAGTCAGCGAGCCTGGTTGAATTAAACTTCTTCACAACCTCGATACGGTTCATATCACCTGAATATACGGTAACACGTCTGCCGTCGTTTACTACAAACAAGCACGAAATATTATTTGTATTCGGAATACGGAACGCTCCGCCTGCCTTGGCTAAGCTCTGCGCCTTCAACGCCTGGATACCCAAAGCGCCGAAAGTAAGATCGTAACCGAAGAGTCCTTCGATTCCTCTTCCGATTTTAAGCTCTTTCTTGTATCTCGCGGCAGTTTCATTAGCCTTTCTGGCGGCTTTTTTAGCTTCCGCCTGAGCCTTAGCCGTGTTTTCTTTAATCTCAGCCTTAGCCTTTTTATCGGCTTCCTTCCGAGCGGCTTTAACACGGTTGTCGGCGTCTTTCTTTAGCTTAAGAATTTCAGCCTCGTGCATTCTCTTGTTTCTGTCAAGCTCGGAAGAATGAGCCTGATTAAGTTTTTCAACAGCGTCTTTATGCGACTGTTCAAGAGAAGCCTTCTCGCCCTCAAACAAAGTGTTGAGCTCGGCGACATGGGATGTATGGGCGTTTTTCTCAGCCTCGACATCCGCCTTGTGGCTCTCCTTCTCAGCGGCAAGCTGAGCTGTAACATCTGTAAGATTAGAATTGAGGTCGTTGATCGTCGCGCTCTGCTCGGCAATTGTTTTGTCGCGGTCGGAGAGTGTAGCGTTAAGCTGCGTAATCTCCTCTTTCGCGCCCGCGATTGCTGTTTCGAGCCCTGCGATAGCCTCTTTCTGCTGAGCGATTGTAGCCTCGTGAGCCTCGATAGTCGCTTTCTGAGCGGCGTTTTCGGCTTCGAGAGCGGCAACGCGTTCTTCGAGTTCAGCCTTAGTCTTTTCGAGAGCGGCTACGAACGCCTCTAATTCCTCTATGCGGGCTTTTTGCTTGGCAACAGTATCCTCGAGCTCGGCAATTTTTGCCTTCTGCTCCTCGATAATCTGCTCAAGCTCGGCAACCTTCGCTTCGAGTTCAGCCTTAATCTGCTCGAGTTCAGCGATTTTCGCTTTCTGCTCCTCAATAACAGATTCGAGATATTTAATCTTATTCTCAAGTTCCTCAACCTTAGCCTCGAGCTCGGCGATACGCTCCTTAGCTTTAAGAAGCTCTGCCTTAACCTTCTGCAACTCGGTTTCGAGGGCTTTAACCTGATCCTCAAGAGCCTTAATAGAGCTCTTTAAGGACTCGATTGTCTTATCTCGCTTTTCAATCTCACGCTTTAACGCGGCGATTTCAGCTTTCTGGTCGCGGATAACCTTCTCGCGTTCGCGGATTTCCTGAAGACGAATCTTCATTTCTTCCTTACGAATGCTTTCTACCAGCTCCGCGGTTTCGTTATCGCCTGTCTTTTCACGCTTTTTACGCTGTTCCTGGTATCTCTCCTCGAGCATACTCTTAAGAACAGGGTTCAAAGAGATAGCGAGCATAAAGTGCTGGAAGCCCATAGCGTAGTAGATACCCTGCTGGACATCCTTTTCCATATTACCCGTAAAGTCACGTCCGACGATTTCGTAGCCGGGCTTATTATAGGCATACAGGTAGTTGAATAAATCCAAACCCGCTTTATAGTTCGGGTTTTTTACCATAAGGTTTGTACGGTTGATAGGAGGCTTTACTCGAATACACTTCTTTAAAGCCTGCATCATTTCCGTATTCAAAAAGCTGTTGAGCTTTTCGCGTATACGGCGAACACGGTCAAAGTCCGAGAGTTTCTCGAAATCTTTAACGTCGAGGTCGTCGGCTTTCGCGTCCTTAACTTCGTTGGAATACTCGAATTTAAAGGTGATATGCTGGTTATTCATCACCATATCACGTTCCATCTCCACCTTATCGAAGGTATCGGTAGGAGCGTTTACCATTTTACGGTATTTATCTCCAACGAAATCGAGCGCGGTTTCAATTAATGTAATAAGGAAACGGTTCTCGTAGGTTTCAAACGAGTCCTCACGTTCAATCGTGAGCACCTTATTCGGAGTAACCCTTCCGTCGTCGTCAATACTGTCTATATAGTTAGTATGCTGGATTAAATGTTTTACAGAATCCTTATTAATGATTTTTGCTTTATCTATTCTGTAAACTTCGTTGTTCTCGACGATGAATCGTCTTTGTTCATCTATAGCTCTTTCTATATAAGGAAGGGTGTCCTCAATCGCGGTAACCCATTCCATATCGATAACCTTTTCGTTGAGTTTACCGGCAAGAACGTCTTCGCCCTTGTCGTTATCCTCCATACTGGTTGTCAGATAGTTAGCTGTAAAGTCTGTAGCGAGGTGCTTTTGCATGTACTTATAGGAACGGTAGTACTTATCAAAATTCTCCAAAAATCACTCACCTCTTTTTCAGTAATAGTCCTAATAACTCTAAGTAAACACCTTACGGGCGCCGTTTAGGGCGACCGATAAGAAGGATGATTAAGCGAGCTTCTTTAACATGAGCAGGTAATCCTTACACTCGCCCATATTTTCTTCGCCGAATAATTCATCCATATATGCTATCAGACCGTCGATTTCATCTCGGATATAAGAGAGGTTGAGTGCCTCAAACTTACGCAGAACCTTACGCGCGAGGATATAATCCAAGCCGTCAATCTCAGTTCCGCCTGTTCCAACATACGCGGGAACATAGTCCTTAATCTGCTTCATAATACGGTTACCGAAAGCTACTCGGAAATGAGCGATTACGTAATCGTCTACTAAAGCAAGCTTGTTAAGAAGGTCGTCAGAGATAGGATTATCAGCTTTTGCTTTATTAAGAATATCTTCGAAGTGGTGATAGTTAATTACTACAGGAGGTGTATCGGGAGCCTCGAAGGCAACACCCTTGTTATCAATGTTGATAGGCATAGCACGGTCGTATACCTTATCTGTAACGGCGAATGTCGAGTCGTCGTTGTTGATAGTACCGCAATACCACATATTGGGCGGTACGGTAAATTTACCCTTAACGAGCTGCTTCGGGTCGTTCTTCCACTGGCTGGGAACGAGGTCTACGATCCACTCTTCTCTTCTCGGCATTTCAAGAATAGAGAGCATCTCAGCGAAGTAGTACTCAACACGGGCGATGTTCATCTCGTCGAGGATAACGAGGTAAACATTTTCGTTATAGTTAGCTTCGTACATAGCGCGAAGCAATTCTGTTTCGTTATATTTCTTTGTAAATTCGTTAAAGTATCCGAAAAGCTCGGAACGGTCACGCCATGAAGGCTGTACGGGAGTAATAACCGAGTCGTTCGATACATACTTACCGAAAGCGTACGCGAGTGATGTTTTACCTGTACCTGAAATACCCTGTAATACGATAAGTCTTGTAGAAGCGAAAGCCGAAACGAAACGGCGAATCATCGCTATATCGTAGTACAGACCAAGTCTTGAACATGCAAAAAGGCGGAAACGGTCGCAAAATTCGGGAAGTGTAATATCATTATCATACTCAGGCGGTTGATAATCTGCCCACTCTTCGTCGAGCTGAGTAAGCTTTAAGAAACGAACTTCGCCGCTGTCGCCGTCTTCTTCGCCGCCGTTTAAGGTTTCGAGCTCTTCGCCTGTGAGCTCTGAGATTTCGTTCGGATTTAATCCGATCTGAGAAACTTTCATCGAGAGGATCTTATCCTTCTCGAGGTTAAGACGCATTACCTCACGGTTAAGAGCCTGAACCTCCTGAACAAGAGAGCCCGCGTCCTTACGAGCGCGTCTGTTCTTGAAAAATTTCTTTAAGGAGTTAACTATAAAGAAAACTATTAACGCTAATACGGCAACTAAAAGTATGATCGCGATTATTGCAACTACCCACGCCATTCCGCCTAGGGTTGTGGTATAACGGGATATGATGTTTACATACTCGGGGATATTGAACGCGCCGAGCATGGTGACAATTCCGTTAAAAATTGAACCAAAGAACTGTCCTAAAAATTGAAAGAGAAATTTAAATACTGTATCCATGAATTATCTCCTTAAAAAAATCTTTCACCTAAACTAAGAGCTTTCTGACCTCGGCTCTCGCTTATGTAAGCCTTTACATTAATGCGTTTTTACGCTTTACTTCGAAATACATAGTAAGGTAAAGTTATCGGTATAAAACCGTCCGCTGGCTAACAATTTAACTTTTCCACCGAAATTCCTTAACATTACGAACGCAAAACGCTGTACTTCGGAATTTCAGCTTTATGTTGAAAAATTATTAGGGGCAAATGTCGTAAATGCTGCGCATTTGCAAATTGAGAATTGAGAATGGAAAATTGAGAATTATCTGTCGCGTAAACAACATTTAATCTACAATTTAGCTTTTCAAATCTCTTGTTAAAATTATTCAGAATTATTCTCGCCTGTAGATTTTACAATACTTACTAATATCCTTTTTAACTCTTCAGCTTCAGGATATAATGAATTATATTCTATTTCGGTAAGATATTCCGATTTTCTTAAAATCACTATCCAATATAGAGTTTCGTTGGCTTCTTTTAACGCAATATTCATTTTAGAGCGAAAATCAGCCCTGCTCTGCCCCTCAACAGCTTCAAAAACATTAGCGCCTATACTGGTACCGCTCTTTAAAAGCTGCTTGGACATAACATACTCTTTTTTGTTTTCCGCCAGATATCTATATAACTTCGCGATTCTAACCGCGAAATCCTGACTTTTAAAAACGATTGGATTTTTGCTTTTGTCTTTCATAATATAGAATTTTCCTCGAGAACGAATTTCATCTATAAGGAATTCTCCATTCTCAATTCTCAATTCTCAATTAAGAAGGCTATTCGCCTTCGCCTGTTTCTTCAACAGCAGCCTCGGTATCCTCGGGCGGAGTTTCTTTTTTATCTTCGCCTGAATTAGCCGCCTGCGCGGCGAGATATTCCTCGGCAAGCTTTTTCTTCTGTTCTTCGGTTAAATCCGAAGCTTCGATAAGTTCTTTAGCCTGGTTAAGGGCTTTTTCCTTATTATAAGCTATTAAATTAAGCACAACGCGGACAGCCTGATAGATAAAGAAGATTATCATCGGAAGCAGTACGCAGAGGAAGAATCCGAGCGGAGTTTTCAGATAATCAACTACACCGCCGAGCCCGCCGATTTTTGTACCGCTGTACTTAGCGAGAACATCGCCTTTCGCGATATTGGGGAACTGCGGACTAGCTTCGGGCGCCTGGTCGTAGAGATCGTTGGCGTCACCTTTTGTCTGGAAAGTACCGTCTTTATTAACCTTATAAATTCTATGGGTTACATATTCCTCTTTACCGTCACCGTTAATATCCTGATTAAAAGTAACGATATCGCCCTTCTTTAAACTGTCTTTCGTGCCTTTTTCTAAAATATCACAGATTATTAAATCGCCTTTAGCGAAATCATCCGCCTTGTCGCCTTTCATTGAATCGGTCAAAACTGAAATTGTCGCTTTACCAAATACGGAAGGAACCCCACTTTCATTCTGCGATGTCAGTACCATAGTCAGTACCAGTACAGATACTATCAGCACCATTACGACGAGTACGTCTACCACGATATTTAATACCTTTATAAAAGCTTTTTTCATTAATGTTGTTCCTTTCCATTTCCTGTGATTTTTCCCGTTAGGGGAAAGCCAACGCATTTTATTAATCAGGCGTTAAAGATTTAGCCTTATGGCTTCTCCTTGAGGAGAAGCTGTCAACGCAGTTGACTGATGAGGTGTAGGGATTTCGTCCAAATTTTAATTTGGGTAACGAAATGCCGTTACTCCTCTTTACCCAAAAATATATATGAATAAATATCTTCACATACAATTCTGAAATTTGCGGTTACATCATAATTAGAGTATCGTATAACTTTAATACCCAGTTTACTCAGTTCCGCGGAGCGCTTTGCGTCGCTCTTTAATCTTTCTTCGGAGAAATGTTCCTCTCCGTCGACTTCAATTGCTATCCTTTTTTCGGCAATATAAAAATCAACTATATAATTTCCAATCGTTTTCTGACGATGGACTGTTACAGGTAACTGCTTTAAGAAATCATACCAAAGATGGCGTTCCTGTTTAGTCATATTTCGGCGTAACTCCCTGGAAAAGGTGGTCAACTTCTTGTTGTGTAACTCATTCATTTTACACCTCATCCGTCACGCTACGCGCGACACCTTCTCCTCAAGGAGAAGGCTATTGCCTCATAATCCAAGTGTGTGGCTTTGCCGACTTTATCACATATAAACCTTTAAACATAAAAAGTTATAAATTTATAGGCGACAAAGCCTTCACCCAGATTAACAAACAAACCTGCTGACTGAATGTTTGTCTTAAAACCCCGAGCCGAGCACTCGGCTCGGGGCAAAGGATTCAATTCTTAATCAGTTAAGCTGATCAGACTTTAAGACTTTATTTAAACTAAATAACTAAATAATAACTATAAGTTTAAATTAAGCAGCTGTGAAGCTGTACTCTACGTCGATTGTAGAGATGTCAGCTGTGCTGTTCTTACAAAGCGGGTTGTAACCATCAGCGAAGCCGATAACTGTGATCTTTGTACCGCCGCTTTCCTTTGTAGCAGCAGAGATTGTGCCAGCGTCTGTGTTAGCAGCGAGAGCTGTTAAAGCCTGTGTGCCAGCGCCTGTTGTCGGATTAGCAGCTGTTCCGCCGATCTTTGTTGTTGAGTTTGCGTTTGTAGCAGATGTGTAAACGCCCTGGAGTGTAGAACCAACATAAACAGCGAGGTTGAGGTATGTGCCAGCCTTTGTGCCTGACTTGATTGTGAATGTAGCGTCCTTAGCAGCGCCGCTTGAAGAAGCAACATAGAAAGAGTCAACTAAGAATACCTGACCATTCTCAACTGCAGCAGCAGTTAAACCACCGCTTAAAGTACCGTCATCAAATGCAGTACCCTGACCTGTAGCACCAAACTCGTTGCCGAGTGTAGCGTAGTTCATAGCGCCAGGTGTTAAGCTTGAAGCTGTTTCGAGGTCAGTAACCTTATTTGACCAGGTGTCTGAAGTTGTGTGACGGATTACGAGACCGTCAGCTGAAGCTGCGCTGAACTGAGTCTTTTCAGCTGTTACAGTAGCGTTTGTGATGTACCATGCGAATGTTGCTGAACCTAATGCGATAAGAGCAACGAGGAGCATAGCGATTGATGATAATAACATCTTTTTTCTTGTGTTTTTCATTAGAGAATCCTCCTTAAAATTTTTTGTTCCAAACACCTAGGAACTATTTTTTAATAATATATCACGACAGTCATCTTTTTCGCCTCAGCAACGCGAATTAGAGGACTGGTATGATCTAAACTTCATCTGTAGGAATTCACATCCCCCAAAATCGAAACACTGTGTGTTTATCGATTTTGACCCCTTTAAAAAGGGGTACGAGAGTTGTGTCCCTCTTATAAATCCATCTATCGGTATATTGTTATTTTTAACGTCCGCTTTTATCCCGACATTTCCTTAACGCTCTCACTTGTACCCCTTTTTAAAGGGGTCGAAATTGTTGCGAGTACGCGAGCCAATTTCGGGGGATGTCGTTGTTTCTAAAGCAACGCTTTCTTAACAATACTATCTATATATTCACATATCTCCTTGAAACGGTAGTTTATAGATATATTATCTACTCTAAAAACTATATATCCAAGTTCTTGTAATCGTTTATCACGTATTACATCTTCAATTCTAAGTTCATCATTTTCATAATGCTGTGAACCATCGATTTCAACAATCACTTTTGCACGAGCACAATAGAAATCAACAATAAAATCTTCTATTACTTTTTGAGTTTGAAACTTTATCGGATAGTTTTTTAAAAAGCAGTACCATAGCCGCCTTTCTTCCGAAGTCATATTCTTCCTCAACTCACGAGCTCTGTAAATAAGTTCACGATTATGCAACATATCTTAACTCTGTGCGGTTTCGTCCTGCGCTACATCAAATACCATCTGGCTGCGGATTGTGCCGCCGCGGATAGGATCTTTACATTCGGCGTCGTTACCTTCTATCCACATTACAACGGTGAATTTATCAACTCCGCCGACTTTCAGGGACGAGTTCTTCGTTTTAAATACATCGTCGGTATCAGCCCATTTAGTAGCGTCGGTTTCGGCTACTTTACGGTCTTTGAAAGAAGCTTTAGCGTAAGTGCTTTCTTTTCCGTTCCTGTAAATCTGGATACGAACCGCTTCGTCCGCGGATTTGGATACGCCTGTAATAGTCATTGTGGTATTATATTTTAAGTCCTTTGTACCCGTGTTTTTCAGGTAGAAGGTATAGGCTAAGTAATTATCGCCGTTATGCTGTCCGTCCTTTTCGGTATCGAGACCTTTAGGCAGCCATGCTTTGGTGATATTGGTAACATCCTTTACCACACCGCCGTTAAGCTTTACAGCCGCGTCATCGAACGAAGCGCTCTCGGAAAGCATAAGGGATTTTCCGCTGTCGTCGCCCAAGTCACCGATCGAGATAACAAGGTCGCCCCATTGAGTAAGCAGCATCGAAATTATATACATTACAAGCAAGGTGAATACCAATGCCGCAAGTATTCCGCCGTAGATTCGTTTACGCTTCTTTGCTTTCGCGATAGCTACCGCGTTTTCCTGAGCGTGGAAATGGTCGTAAACCGAGGATTTATGGTCTTTAGCCGCTTTTAGTTCGTGTTTATCGCCTAATTTTGCGACCTCCTCAGGAGTAGGCGCGTCTACCTGTTTATTCTTTTTTCTAAATGGCATATTCTACCTTCTCCTTTCGGATGTTAAGTTATCGGCTGTTACGCCGGGGTATTTCTTCCTTCTCTGATACCAACGAACGAGAGCTTAACCTTTAAGTTAGCGCGCTGGATATCGTTGTCGCACTCGGGGTCCTCGCCCTCGAGCCAAAGTCTCATAGTAACTTTCTTCGGAGAAAGCTTCTTTAGAGAGAAAAGATTATTCGAATCGTTATAGGTCATCGAGCCGCCGGGTAAATCGAAGGTGTTAAGGTTCGTAACCTTAGTTCCCTTATTAGGCTCGTAGGTCTTTACGGAGCTGTCCGTAGCGTTAAAATCAATTCGGCACGCCTTTACAACGTCGCTCTGCGGAGAGGGTGAGCTTGTGGTAACGGAAGTACCATCGTTCTTGCCGTTAGCCTTTCCGTCGTTGTCAGCGGCTTCCTTAGTAAGATAAACGTGCATATCGCGTGAAGCGATAAAGTAACACTCGAACTCGAAATAAGATTCTTTATCATTCGGGCTAACCTTCTCGCCCTTCTGGTATGTAAAGTTCTTACCGTCGTTTGTGGTAACGGGATCGAGGATAATATCATTAAGAGTTGTATTGTAATTCTTTCTTAGATAAGAATTAAGCATTTCGTTCGTGATAACGTGGGTGTATTTAGAGATATCGGAACCGAGGTTATCCATCGACACTCTTAAATCATCGCCCGTGCTTATATCGAGCTCGAAATCCTGAACGCCTACAAAGGTATTAACCGTAAACCATGCGTAGGTTGCTGTCGCAAGGCCCATAACAGCGAGCACGCTCAGAGCGACAATCGTTCTCTTTCTTTTTCTGAGTCTTTTTCGATTTTTTTCAAAATATGCTTTTAAAGACACATTATCCCTCCTAGCGTGATGTATTCCCAAAATCTAAACGCGTTTTAGGCATTTAGACACTTATATTTATAAATCTAGCTATATTATTTTACAATATTTTTCGGGGTAAAGTCAATAATATTTGTGCAATTTTTTATAAGATAGGAAAAATTTGTGCAATATTTTTGGTCGTTAGTTATAGTAGACAAAAAAAGTCATTTAAATTTGGTTATTTCTCCCTAAGAAAAAATTTCAAAAAGTATTGACAAGCCTATTTTTCACTAATCTTTTGTATATTTTTTTTGGGACGAAAAAATGTTTTTTGTTTTTTTCTTTAAATTGCATATTTATATGCAATTTTTCCGTTTTTTGCGTTTATATATGTACGGCGCTATATTAAAACGCAAGGAGGAAATAATATTATTACACTTGTCTTAAATTCAAACAAAAGCTTAACCGCCACCAATACTGCAAAGGTATACTACGGCGAAAATAAAATAGGCAATATCAACATTAAAATATGCGATTCTGTCGGCGATATAAACACCGAGGACTGCGAGCTTACGCTTTATGTTATGTGCGGGAGCGATTACATACGATACGAGCTCGACTTTTCGGAAGAAGGTATATGCTCCGTGCCGATAACCAACGATATTACGGAATTTGTCGGCGACCACGAGATGTATATAGAAATCACTTCCGACAACGAGGTTATAGGCAGAACCAACTCGGTAAACCTAAGAGTTTATCCGTTTAACGGATTATGCTCGGAGATTATAAGGCGCGAGGTTTATATCGCCAGGATAGAGGAGTTAGAGGAAAGAATAGAAAACGACGAGAGTATTTTTTCAAATATCAAGAACGCCATCAGCGCTACGCACGTACCGATAGACGATACTACTCCAACGTCGGAATACACGAGCCTTATCCGCTCAATCCCAAGGGTCGCGTTATCCGATATAGTAGATATTTTTGAAGGCACCTACATAGGTACATATGAAATACCGTACGGTACAACCAAACTCAGCGATTACTTATTCTACCACTCCGCTATAAGCGGCTTTATTATCCCCTCTACCGTAACGGAAATTGGAGCAAGTTGTTTTTCGAACTGCTCGAACATTACCGAATTTATAATCCCCGACACCGTTAATGAAATTGGCACTTATACTTTTGAATACTGCAAAAATCTATCTTCTGTTACTATCGGAAGCGGATTAACAGTTATTCCTTACCGAGCTTTTTGTAATTGCACAAACTTACAAAACATTGTTATCCCCGAGAATATAACCCAAATATATGACCAGGCATTTATTCAAACCAGATTAATCAATGTAAATATTCACCACGGACTGCAACGATTGGGGTTCGCTGTTTTCTCAGGGTTATCAACAATGACCACTCTTACGCTTCCGAATACCCTTACAAGTATTGACGCATATGTATTTGGCGGATGCAGTAATCTCGAAAATGTTACAATCGAAAACGGGTTTAACGCGAATAACCTTAACTTGGCTTCTTCGACAAAATATTCCGCAAATACAATTGTAGGTTGGCTGAACGCGCTTTATGA
Organism: Ruminococcaceae bacterium UBA2854; assembly: GCA_002350765.1. GTDB lineage: Bacteria > Bacillota > Clostridia > Oscillospirales > Acutalibacteraceae > Ruminococcoides. The sequence continues at coordinate 2,299 of DEFK01000016.1, read as the reverse complement.
CCGAACAGGGCTAAGTGCATACACGCTGGAAATAGGCGCAAACAATATTGATAAGCTGAGCTCGGAGCAGATTGCCATAGCAACAAATAAAAACTGGAATTTAGCGTAGTTTATTTATTGACAAGATTATTATCCGTATTGTAAAATAAAACCGACTAATTCGAAAGGATAATCTGGTATGGATAATACAATTGCCGATAAAAAGCCTAAAGGAGAGGTTTTCTTCCAATTTATATCACGACACAAATTCTTAGCGTCGCTCGCTATATGCCTGCTCTTTTTCCTTATATATCTACCCTTAAACGGATTTAGCGTTTACTCGGGCGGAGATGACCCGGGTATAAGGAAGCTGCTTTCCAACGGCGAAATAGGTATTGCGTTTGTCGGATATTTTTTCGCCTGGTTTTCTTCGATACTTGATCCCGTTTTCTCCGCGATTAATCTTAATATCTACTTTATCCTTCACGAAATTGTGTGTTTCTTTTCGCTTGTAATAATCAATTATCTTTTTCTAAGCAAGCTTTCCGTTAAAAAAGGTCTTTTTTTCGCGGCGCTGTTCGACGTTATTTTCTTTTCATTATATATTATAACGATACAGTTTACGGGAACTTCGGTTGTCGCGGGAGCCGCGGGAGTTCTTTGTATACTAAACGGCTGTCTTTTTGAAAAGAACGATCGAAAAAAACGGGTGCAGATAATCGGCGGAGGCGCGCTGGTATTACTCGCTTCTGAAATAAGATACTCGCCCTTTTACGCGCTTTTCGCGGTAACAGCCGCGCTTTTGCTCGGTATGTTTCTGTCGGATTTTATAGACAATAAAAAGAACGGCGGCTTTAAGGAAGCGTTTGTTAAATCGTTTAAAAAGTACATTAAGACCGCTCTCGCGCTTATTATAGTAGCGGCTACGGTTTTCGGCGTAAATATAATTTCGGAAAACCTTAAATACAGCGACAGTAATTATAAGGAGTTCAGGGATTACAACCAGACTCTCGCGGAGGTCAACGACTATAGAATCGCTAATTTCTTCGCGAATAAGGATTTTTACAGAAGCATCGGAATCGAGACTTTTTCGGAGACAAATATCCTTAAAAGATGGTGTGTTGACGACGACTTCTTTACTCTCGAAAAGCTTCGCAAAATCGCCGATTATTCAAGAACCCACGCATGGGACGGCGCAGGCAGCAGAAGTTCGTTTAAGGTTCTCGCTAAGCTTATCGGCGACTGGCTTTCGGACAGTATTAAAAGCGGATTGATTATACTGATCGTTTTCATAATTATAGCCGTACTGTTCGCGCTGTGGGTATTATGGATGATGGCGAGAAAAAAGTTCTATATCGCTTTCCCGATTATACTGTTTACCGCTATATGGGGAATATTGATTGCCGCTACAGGCGGGGTTCTGGGCGGAGCGGATAAGTGCAACATTCTTATTCTGCCGATTGCGCTGTTTACGCTTTTTGTTTCTGTCGTATACAATAAACACCAACAGATTATTATGTTTTTCCTGAGCGTAATGGTTATAGCTCTCTATTTATACCTTTATCTTTCGAGAATACATTTCTACGCGGCGCTGTGTTTCTATCTGCCTGCGTACGCTATGATGATTTTCAGCCTGGATAATAATAACCTGAAGAAATTCAAGTTTAAAAAACATCCTGACTTATTAAAACGAGTAACAGCATCGGTACTGATTATTACTTCGGTTACAACCGCCGTATTAGTTTTTACACAATATTCTTATGTCGAGTACCCAAAGGATTATGACAGAGTTGAAGCCTATATTGATTCGCATAAGGACAATCTCTTTTTGCAGGACGGCATATACCGAAACAAAGAGAACTTCAACGCACTTGTAAAGCCGAGAATACCCGAAAATGTTATTTCGTTTGGCGGTTGGGATAAGAAATCCCGCACTTATAAGGAATCGCTTAAAAGCAAGGGAATAAAACATCTTTTCCGTGACGTTATTGACAGTAATATTATTATTATATTCTTTAATTACACGGAGAATGAAGATCTATTAGCTCAAAAGGTCGGCGACTTCTCGATACATTATAACCAGCATTACGCGCCGAAGGGTAAGGTTATAGAGCTTAAAAAGGTTAAGGATTTCAATAAATACGTGATGTACAAGATAGTCTCGAAAAAGGCTCCGAAAAATAACACATAAAGCTTAAATCCCCGAGGGTACGCCCTCGGGGATAGTTTTATCGTTGTTTTTTAACACCGACATATCAAATAAGGGATCGGCTTAAAGCCAATCCCTTAAAGTTTAAGGCTCTATAATAAAAGTTGGGGT
>DEFK01000002.1:42305-56931 GCA_002350765.1 Ruminococcaceae bacterium UBA2854 | reverse complement strand
CGGGGATTTTATGTATAAAACCCTATCTCCCTGCATAGATTAAACAAATAATTCTTTAAAGTTCGATTGCAGTTTTGAAAGACTTATTGTGCATTTTTAAATACCTATTGCGAAATATCATGTATCATGCTACAATACTGACGAAAGCGGAATGCATCGAAAGGAGAAATAAAAATGAAGTGTATTGAATGCGGCGGAAACTATATTAATACTACTCGTACACACGTAGTTGACCTAAAAAAATTTATAATCATTATTCGTAACGTGCCTTGTATGGAATGTGTTCAATGCGGGGATTCAGTTTATTCGGATTCAGTAGTCGAAAGACTTGATGAAATTGTCGAAAGCCTTAAAAGCTTTATGGGTGAAATCGCTGTTGTTGAATATAGTGATAATAAAGCCGCGTAAATTATTAAACCTTACCCCGCCGTATATCGGCGGGGGTNNGGCGGCGGTCGCAACGCTACATTAAGAAAATGTCCCAGTGGGACATTTTTAGCCCGTTGCGCTGCAGAAACTTTTTTCAGTTTTTTATCATAACCTCAAAACTACTCGGCACACATATACAACTAACAACTTTATCCCCCGCCGTATATCGGCGGGGATTTTATGTATAAAACCCGCTCTAACTGCATAAATTAAACTAAGAAAACTTAGGAGTTGGGTTTATGGCAATACGGTTTAACATTGAAAAAATAAAAATGTACGCGCTGGCGATAATAATACCGCTCGCGCTTGGCGGAATAGTCGGGTTTATAACCTCGGGCTCTATGGACTACGATATGCTGCGTCAGCCCGCGCTATCTCCGCCCGCAATTCTATTCCCCATCGTCTGGACTATACTGTATATACTGATGGGCGTATCGTTCGGGCTGCTTATGGATAAGGGCGTTTTGGACGATAACGCGAAATGGATATACTATATCCAGCTTTTCGTAAATCTTGTATGGCCGATACTGTTCTTTACGCTTAAATGGCGCCTTTTGGCGTTTATATGGATTATCGTTCTCGATTTTTTAGTTTTGACTATGGTCGTAAAGTTTTACGGCAAGGATAAAATCGCGGGGCTTTTGCAGGTACCGTATTTAGCGTGGTTACTGTTCGCGACGTACCTTAATTTAGGAGTTTATTTGTTGAATAGGTAGTTCACAGTTCTCAGTTCTCAGTTCTCAGTTATTATTAATTACGCATTGCGCATTGCGCATTACGAATTACGAATTATTAACAAAACGGCAGGAATTTTCCTGCCGTTTTCGCTATATTCATTTATTATTTATTTAGTAAAATAATACTTCATATACGAGTTCTGACCGGCTTCGCCCTTAGCTTTAAGGGTTAGCGTTACAACGCCGCTGTCGTCAGCGTCTTTAGCTTTAATTTTAACGCTGTCGCCGTTCTTATAAGAAACAGCCTTACCGTCGTTTACGCTGTATGTAGCGGACTTAGCGTTAACCGCTTCGAGCTTAACGGTCATATCCTTATAAAGCTCGAACTCGGTCTTGTCGGAAACCTTAACCGTTACGGGAGCGGCGTACTGCTCGTAGCCGTCGTTATACAGTACAACTACGCTGTACTCGGGGATAGCCTTAGTGAATTTAAGCTTTCCTTTTTCTACCTTATACTCGGTTTTTCCGTCTACGCGGTCAATATATGTGCCGTCGGCGAGGTCGGTCTTAAAGCCGCCTTTAAGCTCGCCTGCCGTATTAACTATAACGGCGCCCTTTTTGCCTCGGCAGATTTCGAGCGCGGAAGCGTCATCGTTCGGGTTAATAAACTTCTCGCCCTCGCCTACCATAGCGTTTCTGAAGAAGTTAAGCGCCGCTACTCTCTTGTCCTTATAGAACATATCTCCACTCGCGCCGATACGGTTCATAGTTCCCCACTGGTTCTCGATAGAGCTTCCGTAAGGACGGTCGAAGTACAGCGGAGTACCCTTAGCTCTCGCGGTGATTATAGCCCAGCCTGTCAGCACGTCCTCATCGCCCATAGCAGCCCAGTTGCCGTCGTTAATATAGTTATCGTGGGATTCAACCCAGGTAACACAGCTCTCGTCCTCGCCTACTCTTAAATCCTCGAAATTATAAGCGTTAAGAGTGTTGTTCATAATGGCGTTTCTGATTGTACCGCCGAATGTGCTCGCGGTAGTAGCGCCGATTTTCTTAACATAATCCTCGATACGGTCGCCGTTGCCCTGTAAGACCTCGCCGTAAAGGAAGATATTCTTCGCGTTCTTCATCTCGGTAGTAGCTCTGTCCCAGAAATTATTCTTCTTGCTCTTGGGATCCTTGGGATCGTCGGGAAGTCCGATATGCTTAGCCGTATCGTAACGGAAGCCGTCCGCGCCGCAGTCGATACAATCGTTTATAAACTTTAAGAAATAATCCTGGAAGGCTTTATTCTCGGTGTTTATATCGGGAAGTCCGCCCATTTTATAGGTCGTACACTGGAGACGGTTGCTGTAATCCGCGATATCCTTATCGTTGCCCGCGTGGTAGAGGTTATCTATTCCGCCGACAGCGTCGAGCAGGTTCTTATTGATCGCCTCGGTAGTAGGCGTGGTATGGTTGGCGATAACGTCAACGATAACCTTTATACCGAGCTTCTCAGCCTTAGCGCACATAGACTTAAACTCCGCTTTAGTACCGAGCTGATAGTTGCCGATAGTAAAGTCCGTGGGCTGGTAATGGTAATACCATTTACCCTCTCCCTCGCTGTAGAGCTTCATTCCGCCGCCCTCGCCCTCGAGACACTCGTTAACGGGCGAAGTCTGTATAGCGCTGTAACCCGCGGCGGCGATATCCTCGAGCGAGTTTTCGATAGTCTTAAAATCCCACGCGAAGCACTGTAGAATTACGCCGTCCTTAATATTTTTCGTCAAATTATAATCCGTGCCTTTATTCTCGGTATTCGTTGTATCGGAAGCTGAGTTACCCGCGTTTTCGGATTTATTATTACCCGATGAGCAGGAAGCAAGGCTCAGTACCGAACACAGCAGTATCATAAGACACAGGGTTATTGATGTTAATTTTTTCATTATTTTTTCCTCCTTTCAGGAACTATAAAAATAATACCACATACTAAGCCTAAAGTCCATAAAAAACAATTATTCAATTAGTACAAAATTCAAGCTAAAATATATACATATTTCACTATAGATTTTTCTTTTGTTTTATGATAAAATAAAAAGGATTAAAGGAGGTTTTACCAAATGAAAAAAACAATTGCAATTTTATTATCATTAGTTTTAGTTATGGGTATAGTTTCCGTAATGGCTGTAAGCGCGGCTGAGGAGTCTAAAATCACCGTTCACGGCACCGAATGTAGCGTTAAAGCAGGCGACAAGGTTACTTATACCATTAATTTAACTACACCCGAAGTAATTGAAAACGGACAGTTTATTATTTATTATCCGGGAAACGTTCTTACGGTTGATTCCGTAACATACGGCGACGCTATTAAAGCCGCTTCTCTTATAAGCAACTACACAGGCGCGGATGTTTTAGGCAAGGAAATCGACTTTAACTTCTCCGACGGTCAGAACGGTATCGACCTTACTAAGGGCGGACTTCTCGTAGAGGTTAATTTCACCGTTACAGGCGAAGGCACAGGCGAGGTTAAGATGAACATCGGTACCGATGAAGGCTTTATCTGTAATATGAAAGACCAGGATATTACCGCTCTTTGTGATTTCGACCATGAAACTTGCATCACTACAACAAACAACGACGAGCCCGCTCCCGTTGTTAAGGAGAAAAAGGCTAACACCATTACCGTAAAAGCCGCTACTAAGTCAGTTAAGCTTAAAAAGCTCAAGAAGAAGAATCAGACTGTTAAGCCCTTTACGGTAAAGAAAGCTAAGGGTAAGGTAACTTACAAGATCACTAAGGCTACCGCCAAGATCAAGAAGCTCGTTAAGATTAATTCCAAGGGCGCTATCACCTTCAAGAAATGGAAGAAGGCTAAGAAGGGTACTTACAAGGTTAAGGTACAGATCAAGGCTGCGGGCAATACAGATTATAAGTCCAAGACCATTACAAAGACAATTAAGATCAAAGTAAAATAAGACAGTAAAAAGGCTTCCGAAAGGAAGCCTTTTTAAATTGAGAATTGAGAATGGAGAATGGAGAATTTCGGTCGAGTAGACAGAACAATATATTCTCAGCCTCTTTTTCCCGACCGTAATGGTAATTGAATAATTTGTTAAAAAAAGCACCTGACGACTAAAGTCGTTAGGTGCTATATTAATTCGGTCGGGAATATAAGGGGATTGATAAATCAAGCTATCTGCTCGTCATTTAATTCTCAATTCTCAATTCTCAATTATTTAACTCTTACCTTGCACTTCATCGTCTTACCGCTCCGTACAGCCGTAATTGTGCAGGAGCCTTTCTTTTTAGCCTTTACCCTGCCCTTAGAGCTGACGCGGGCGACTTTTGTATTCGAGCTCTTATAGGTTATTTTACCCTTTCCGTAATAAACCTTCAGCTTAAAGCTCTTCCCTTTCTTTAAGGTCTTTTTCGTATATTTAAGGAAAGGAACAACCGTTACCTTGTTGTTCGTGGAAACCTTTATAACCTTAGAAATCTTACTTTTTGTAAGGTTGCGGTTTTTGCGGTGGGCATAAATTGCCGAGCTTTTAGCGTTTACGCCGATATAATTCGTCTTTATAAACGACGGCAAGGTCATAATCCGCTTTATCTTCCCTGTTTTAAGGTTGTAGCGGAAAATCTTGCGCTTGGAGTTAAAGTATATAAAATTATTAAGCTCGCAAAGCTTGCAGTACGAGTTCCTTGCTTTCGTACCGTTAGAATAACGCCATACGTCCTTAATAACCTTAATCACCTTTTTAGAGCTTCCCTTACGCTTTATTAAAGCCGAGTAAAGCTTTTTCTTATAGTTATTATTAAAGTAATAATACGCTTTTTTATAGCATACAATTTGTGAGGTTATATTTCTGAAAAAGGAGCTGTTGTACTTAGTTGATGAACACGAAAACGCGGACGAATAGGTTGTATCATCCTTAAAGCCGCGGTGCGAGCCCGAGGTTGAGTTCAAGAGCTTAGCGTCCGATAGCAAAAAGTATTTATGGCGTACATAGCCGAGATCATCAGGAAGCGGGTCGTCGCTCGTAACGTCAACGTGATACCAGTTTCCGCCTATCTTAACCAGATTCCAGAGATGTCCCTTACTCTCGTTATTAAGGCACTTGCTGTCAACTCCGACCAGCGAAAGCAGGTAGCTGTAGGCTCTCGCATAGCCCTCGCATACGCCTTTACCCGTAACAAGAACATTATAAGCCGTAAAGGACTTATCATTCTCGTTTTTGTATTTACAGCCCAACGCTATCCTGTCGTGGAGCGTAAGCGCTTTCTGCAAATCGGACATAGAGGAATCTATACCCTTTATATATCTCTTGCAGGCTGAGTTAAACTTTTTAATATATGACGGGATTTTGCTTCTTGTAAAAATATACTGCGGAGTAAGTATCGCGATATAACCCGAACGGTCGAACTTATAAGGAATGTAAGACGCGTCTACATAGAAAATATCGGGATTATCGAACATAACCGAACGGTAAATATAAATTAAATCATCGCGTGGAACTCCGTACTGCGAAATATCAATCGACGCTTTCTGCTCGCGGAGCTGTTCGGCGATATAGTTCTCGACCTCGCTGTAGTAGGAAGCTACATCGGGAATATAGGGATATACCTTCCCCTGCTCACTCTCAGCGTTAAACGCAAGCGGTATAGAGGTTATAAGCACAGCCGCCGTTAAGAGAAATATTATCGTACTTTTTATTAATATCATAGTATCACCGATACTATTATAACGTAAAAGTAGAAATATTACAATCACGGTTTTGTGATTAATTTTTGAAAAACACTTGACATATTTATAATTAGATGATATAATACCTATCAAGTTGGTAGGATTACTAAGTATTAAAGGAGTAATTATGAAGATATTAAAGATTTTTGAACGATGTTGACTCTGAATTTACTAACTGTATATAAAACAATTAATTATTAAAGGAGTTAACATTATGAAAATATACAGCAGAATTACAGATTTAATCGGACATACACCCTTACTCGAGCTTAAAAACCACGAGGAAGCTAACGGCTTAGAGGCTAAGGTTATAGGCAAGCTCGAATACTTTAACCCCGCGGGAAGCGTTAAGGACAGAATCGCCAAGGCGATGATCGACGAAGCCGAGGAAAAAGGCGTTCTTAAAAAAGGCGCGGTTATTATCGAGCCTACAAGCGGTAACACAGGTATCGGTCTCGCTTCCGTAGCGTCATCGAGAGGCTACAGAATTATACTTACAATGCCCGAGACGATGAGCATTGAGCGCAGAAACCTTTTAAAAGCCTACGGCGCGGAGCTCGTGCTTACCGACGGCTCTAAGGGAATGAAGGGCGCTATCGCTAAAGCCGACGAGCTCGCCGAAGAAATAGAGAACAGCTTTATCCCCAGCCAGTTCACCAACCTCGCTAACCCGAAAGCGCATATCGCGACCACAGGTCCCGAAATCTGGGAGGATACCGACGGAAAGGTTGACATCTTCGTAGCGGGCGTAGGTACGGGCGGTACCGTATCGGGCGTAGGCGAATACTTAAAGAGCCAAAATCCGAACGTAAAGGTTGTAGCGGTTGAGCCCGCAAGCTCCCCCGTTCTCTCCAAGGGTACTCCTGGCCCGCATAAAATCCAGGGTATCGGCGCGGGATTTGTACCCGATACATTAAACACCGAGGTTTACGACGAGATTATCACAGTCGAAAACGAGGAAGCTTTTGAAACAGGAAGAAGTCTCGCTAAAAACGAGGGACTTTTAGTAGGTATCTCCTCGGGAGCGGCGGTATACGCGGCGACACAGCTCGCTAAACGCCCCGAAAACAAGGGTAAAACTATCGTAGCTCTCCTACCCGATACAGGCGAGCGCTACCTATCAACTCCAATGTTTACAGAAAGCTAAGCTTTCTGTAAACAATTGAGAATTGAGAAACAGGAATTGAGAATTGAGAATGGAGAATGGAGAATTTCGGTCGAGTAGACAGAATGGTTGTTTTTAAATCCAAGGTTACCCGACTGTATTGGTAATTGAATAATATATTATTAGAGTTGATGAATTGAGAATGGATAATTGAGAATTTTGGTCGAGCAGACAGAATAATATAATATCAACCTCTTTTCCCCGACCGTAATGGTAATTGAATAATTTGTTAAAAAAAAGCACCTGACGACTAAAGTCGTTAGGTGCTATATTAATTCGGTCGGGAATATGTGTGGACTAAAAAATCAAGCTATCTGCTCGTCATTTAATTCTCCATTCTCAATTCTCAATTCTCAATTCCTGTTTCTCAATTCTCCATTCTCAATTCAAATAACGTAGTCGTTAACAAAGCTCTCGTGCTTTTTATCAATAATATCCTGTAGAGTGATACTGTCGAGATAATCGGTAACGACCTTTTTCAATCCCTGCCATACATACAGCGTCGCGCAGTCGTTACATCTGTCACAGCGGACTTCATCGTCGTCATCAATACAGGCTAACGGCGAGAGCGAGCCTTCGGTAAGACGTATAACCTCGCCCACCGTACATTTATCGGGGGCTACGGCAAGACGGTATCCGCCCTGGAATCCTCGGTTAGTCTGCAAAATATCGGATTTATTAAAAACAGGTACAATCTGTTCTAAGTATTTTTTTGAAACATTCTGGCGTTTAGCTATATCTTTAAGCGCTGTAAAACCGTTATCCCTGTGCTCGGCTAAATCGACGAGCATTCTAAGCGCGTAACGTCCTTTTGTAGAAATCCTCATAATATCATCTCCGTAATGATTCAAAGCTTTGCTATTATCAGATTAGTATACACCTAATATACCACAAGTTTACTAGGTTTTCAAGATTTTTGTTGCTAAAAAGTAAAAAGTCTAGTATAATAGTATAGAATCAACATTATCTCACAATAAATCGGAGTGATATATTTGAAAGATACAGATAAAAAAGTCGATATGATTTTAGAAAGCTACAATAAATACGAGCTGACTAACCGCTTCGGCGAGGACCATATCGTAAGCCGAGATATACTTATCCAGCTTGTAAAGGAGCTTAGGAAGCTTCTCTTCCCGGGGTATTTCGACAACAAAAAGGTAAAAAAGGAATACGTAAGGTATTATATAGGCGAAAAGCTCGAGTATATCGAGTATAACCTTAAAAAGCAGGTTGAGCGCGCTTTAAAAAACGAAGGCTCTACCGATGATAACAGCGCGAGAGCTGAGGAAATTGTCGATAAGTTTATCGAGAGAATCCCCGCTATCCGCGACTATCTCAACACGGATATAATAGCCGCCTACAACGGCGACCCCGCGGCTTACAGCAACGACGAGATTATCTTCTGCTACCCTGGTATATTCGCGATAAGCGTGTACAGAATCGCCCACGAGCTGTGGCTCTTAGGCGTTCCGATGATTCCGAGGATCATTTCCGAATACGCCCACAACCTCACGGGTATCGACATTCACCCCGGCGCGACTATCGGAAAATATTTCTTTATCGACCACGGCACGGGTATCGTTATCGGCGAAACCACCGTTATCGGCGACAACGTAAAGATTTACCAGGGCGTAACGCTCGGCGGTCTTTCCACCCGAAAAGGTCAGCAGCTTAAAGGCGTTAAGCGTCATCCGACTATCGGCAACAACGTAACGATTTACTCGAACACGAGTATTCTCGGCGGCGAGACGATTATCGGCAACGACGTAGTAATCGGCGGTAACGCGTTTATTATCCGCTCAATCCCCGAGGGTATGAAGGTTAATATCCGCAATCCCCAGCTCGAATACAGCGTTGATAAAAAATACGCCGACGGATTTTTGGATTACAATATTTAACCACGGAGCCCGTGGAGCCAATGCCGCCCGCGAGCCGCGGTAGCCAAAGCCGCCTTTGGTAAAGTTTCATTCAACTAAGAACTTCATAAACGGCGGTCAGGAGCCCTGACTGCCAAAGCCGCCTTTGGTAAAGCTTCGTTTAACTAAGAACTTCATAAACGGCGGGTTTGACATTAGTATTTTATACACACCTCTATTTAGATAGCATAAATAAACCGTGCGTTCTCCGCACGGTTTTTTCTTTTATGGAATAAAGCCTGTCATCTTGAGCGGTTTTGCGAAGCAAAAATTTCGCGCTTGCGAAATAGCCGAAAGATCTTAAACTCCTTCGATACAGCACTACGCGTCCGCTCAGGATAACACTATATTAACAGGTTCTTCTATACTATTTAATATTTACCTTTACCGTTTTGGTAATTGTCTTGGCGGAATAATTATTATTCCCTGCGGCTTTAACGGTAACTTTTATATTATAAGTTCCTTTCTTAGCCTTTTTCCACTTATTAATTGTAATTACGCCTTTTGAGTTTATCTTTACCAGCTTGCGGATTTTATTGGTAATTCCGCTCTTAACAAGCTTATAAGTTACCTTACCCTTGGCGTTTTTAACATTAATCGCCTTAACGGTTTGCGCCTTGTTCTTTAGCTTTTTGAGCTTGATTGTTTTAGTTTTAACGCTCACCTTAACGGGGTTAGCCTTTTTCTTTACAGCCGGCTTAACTTCGGGAGCTGGATTTTCGGGAGCTGTTGTCTGAGGTTCGGTAACAATCGGCTCGGACGGTGTGTCTGTAGAGGGCTGTGTTGGTTCTGTCGTTACAGGCTCGGACGTCTCTTCAGTCAGTTTGATGAAGCCAATGTGGTAAGTCAATGCATATTCCTCAGCAGCGCTTCCCTTGTAACCGTAGATTCTAAAACCATCAATTATTGTAGAAGATTTTAAATATCCAAACGCTTCATCTCCTATCTCTGTTACAGTTTTCGGAATAGTTACGCTCGGAATTCCTGTGCAAGCGAAAAACGCACCATTTTCAATACTCGTAACGGAGTTGGGAATATCTATGCTTGTCAGTCCCGAGCAATATTTAAACGCACCATTTCCAATACTAGTAACGGAGTTGCCGATTTTCACGCTTGTCAGCCCTGTACAGCCGGCAAACGCACAATTACCGATAACCGTAACGTAGTTGGGGATATTTACGCTCGTCAGCCCTGTGCAATCTTCAAACGCATAATTACCAATACTCGTAACGGAGTTTGGAATATCTATGCTTTTAAGTCCTGCGCATCCGTCAAACGCACATACACCGATACTCGTTACGGAATCGGGAATATTTACGCTCGTCAGCCCTGTGCATCCGTCAAATACAGATTCATCGATACTCATTAAGGAATCGGGGATATTTACGCTCGTCAGCCCTGTGCAATCTTCAAACGCATAACTACCAATACTCGTAACGGAGTCTGAAATACTTATGCTAGTCAGCCCTGTGCAACCTTCAAACGCAAAATTACCAATACTCGTAACGGAGTTTGGGATAATTATACTTGTCAATCCTTTGCATACGCAAAACGCATAATCACCAATACTCGTTACAGAGTTTGATAAATTTATGCTTGTCAGTCCTTTACAATCTAAAAACGCATATTCTCCAATACTCGTAACGGAGTCGGGGATTGTTACGCTCGTCGGTTCCGTGCAATTATCAAGCGCATAAGCGCCGATACTCGTAACTTTATTCCCGTCAAGTTCACTTGGAATAGTAAGATTTGTTTCTGAGCCTGAATATCCTATAATTTCCGCTGTTTCGTTATCGAGCAACGTATACACCCAATCTCCGCATTCCTCCGCGCTCGCCGTTATCGGCACAACGGAGAATATACCCGCAATCATAAGCAGAGTGAGAAATACGCTGATTGATTTTTTTAATGTTGTCATAGGTTTCCCTCCTTGGAATTTATTCATTAATATTATAACATATTATGTCAATAAATCCCAAAAAATCCGCCGCGAATTATCTCGCGGCGGCGTAATTATTTATTCACTTCTTTTTCTTAGCGGGTAAATCGTCGTACATCGCGTTTATTAAATCCGAAAGGAAAATCCTGTCGTCAACATTCTCGACGAGTATCATATCCTTAGCGCCTTCGTACGGAGTTTCGTATATAGGGCTCGGTATCATCGCGACAGCGGTTTTAACGGGCTTTATTAAAAAGCGGTCGTCGTAAATCCCGCCGAAAACCTTTCCTTTATAATATAGGATATACTCCCCCATCATCTTGCGGTAGCTTATATCCTCCATTTCGGATAACTGCTCTAATATAAAATCCAAATACTCTTTACTCGAAGCCATAATATCTTTTTAAACTCCATTATTACTATTCAATTAAAATTTTGAAAAACACACTTTTAAATCTCTATATACATCGGGGTACATCCATCGAGAAAACGATATTTTTCTTTATCCATATATTCAACAAACGATTTAAAACCGTTTCTTTTATAAAAGCTTACCGCTTTTGGAACAGAGTATAATATTATATACTCAAAAAACAATGTGTTATCGCTTATATCTCTGAATCTTTTTAAAAAATCACAAAACACCTTATCACTCAGTTTAAAGTCTTCATCGTATTCATCATATACCAAATGTTGGTATTCTTCATCCAAAGCGAATAAATTAATCTTAAGCGCCGATTTCGTAATTTGTTCTTTCTGATGCTTTAAAAACAATCCCGAAGCCTCGTAATTAATATACGCAATCAGTTTATTTGATTCAGTATCTACAACATATTCTGATATTCCGTTAATAATCCGGTTCTTTATTTCAATATCAATTTGTTCGTTGCCGCAAGAAAAATCCTCAATTAAACTAATGTCAATCGAGGATTCTTTTAAGATATCGTATTTTACTTCTCTACCATAATCGTAGTTTAACATAAAACACCTAGTTCTTTTTGTCTGAGGGCATAGAAGAATGTCTTTCAGCTCGTTCCAACGCTCTATCAAGGTTGCCCGAATGTCTGTCTTCTAAAAAGTCCTGCACTTTGCTTTCGCAAACCTCAAACACTAATTCATTTGGTTTAGACATTACTGCCATTCTTCGCACCTCTCTTTCATTATTATTCAAAGAAATCACCATTAATATTATATGATAATTCCTCTATATAAATCATAGCATTATTATTTATAAAAGTCAATAATATAGAAGAAAAAGCCTTGGATTTCTCAGAGGGTTTAACTATCATTGAATCAATAATGTAGAATCTATTACCATCTTTTTGTCTTTCAATTTTTTAATGCTTTAATACCTATCATCATAACACTATGTATATGGTATAACCGCAAAACTTTCAAAATATCAATAGTTTTGCGATTATAACCCTAAAAACTTTTTTACTATTTTATAAATAGTATTAGCTTTCGTTTACAAGCTTTCCCGAGATATGCTCGGGCTTTAGCTTTAGCAACAATGTCGCTTTCGCGAACTTTTTTATTTCATTGTCGATATAGCTTTCGTCCGTTGTAAATTTATAGGACAGCTTTCGGCTTATTTCAATTATAGTATCCATATCGTCAACAATTTCGATTTTGCCGAAAACAATAACGCTCTTAATATTCAGCGCCCAGTCGTTTTCTTTTTTATAACCTTTATCATAAACGCAGAATGAGGCTTTATTACAACCCTTAATCGCGTCGAGCTTATGTCCCGTTTTACCGCAGTGAAAATACAGACAGCCGTCGTTTTCATTATAATAATGATTAATCGGAAATCCGTAGGGATATCCCCCGTCGCCGATTACGGACAGCACTCCGCGTTTTTCGTTCTTTAAAAGAATTATACAATCATCATCCGATATCTTCTGCTTTTTTCTTAACATTTCTCTGAACATAATATCACCGACAAAATTATAATATGTATAGCAAAAAATTGCAAGAGAACTTTTTTGTACTACATTAAAAACTTCACTAATAACTAAGCGAAGTTTTCAATAAGAGCTGTTATTAATGGAAATAAAACGCGATTCATATTTATCTCAGCTTAAATCATTTGCTTGGAACGGACAGGTTAAGGTTATTACGGGTATACGCCGCTGTGGTAAATCTTATCTTTTGCGAACTATAACATAGGGTTAAAGTAATATCTCATAAATTATAAAAAAGTATTTACTTTTCAGAGAAATAGGATATAATATAAATAGAACTAAAGAATTCTTTAGATTTCAAGAAATCTTTTAAGAAAGGATGTTATATATGAATTTAGCTAAAGTATCAGCTAACGGTCAAATAACCGTTCCCGCCGAAATTCGCCGTTTACTTGGATTGAAATCAGGAGATAAAATCTTGTTTTTCCAAAATCCTAACGGAGAAGTAGTAATCAACAACGCTTCTGCGCAAGCTATCTACAAAGCTCAGAAAGCCTTTGAGGGTGTAGCTGAGCAAATGGGCGTTGAAAACGAGGACGATGTTCAGGCTTTAGTTAATGAAGTTCGTTACGGAAAGGCGTAATAATGAAGATACTTGTAGATACAAACATACTCATTTCAGCGCTATTGTTTCCGAAATCAAAGCCCGCTAAAGCACTTTTGTATGTTTCGCAGTATCACGAAATGATACTTTGTGACCGTAACATATATGAGTTACGCGATGTGCTTAAACGTAAAGCACCCGATTCGTTACCTGACGCGGATGTCTTACTTGCGGAGCTTTCTTACGAGCTTATTCCCGCGGTATATAACGCTCAGAAATTAATTCGGGACGCCAAAGACCAACCGATATTGAATGCGGCTATTATCGCTGACGTTGACGTTATATTAACAGGCGATAAGGATTTTCTAAGCCTTGATTTAGAACATCCCAAGTGCTTGACCGTTTCACAATTCTTTGAAGAAGAAGGAGTAGAGGATTGACCTATGCTCCTTTTTACAATCCCATCATTTCTCTGACGATACGTTCAGACATTTTGATTGTGCCGACTAATACATTATATATTAGAAAAGAAAGAATGTTTAATGTACGAAAAAAGGGCTGCGGAAATTAATCCGTAGCCCTATAAACATCAATAAAGTTTCATTGAGTCAATAATTACTTCTTATCTGCAATAGCAGCCTGAGCGGCAGCAAGACGAGCGATCGGAACTCTGAACGGTGAACAAGATACATAGTCAAGACCGATCTTATGGCAGAACTCAACGGAAGAAGGATCTCCGCCGTGCTCACCACAGATACCGCAGTGGAGCTCAGGACGGGTAGCCTTACCCTTTGTGATAGCCATTTCCATAAGCTGGCCGACACCTGTCTGGTCGAGCTTAGCGAACGGATCGTTCTCGAAGATCTTAGCGTCATAGTAAGCGTCTAAGAACTTACCGGCGTCGTCACGGCTGAAGCCGAATGTCATCTGTGTAAGGTCGTTAGTACCGAAGCAGAAGAACTCAGCCTCTGTAGCGATCTGGTCAGCTGTAAGAGCAGCTCTCGGAATCTCGATCATTGTACCTACTTCGTACTTGAGGTCAACGCCAGCGGCAGCGATCTCAGCGTCAGCAGTCTCTACAACGAACTTCTTAACGTACTTAAGCTCCTTAGTATCGCCTGCGAGAGGAATCATAATCTCGGGAACTAAGTTCCAGTCGGGATGAGCCTTAGATACATTGATAGCGGCGCGGATAACGGCAGCTGTCTGCATCTTAGCGATTTCGGGATATGTTACGGCGAGACGGCAGCCGCGGTGACCCAT
>DEFK01000002.1:42013-42269 GCA_002350765.1 Ruminococcaceae bacterium UBA2854 | reverse complement strand
TCATCGGGTTGAACTCGTGGAGACCATCAATGATAGCCTTAATCTGCTCAACAGTCTTGCCCTGTGATTTAGCTAACTTCTCGATATCTTCCTCAGTTGTGGGAACGAACTCGTGGAGAGGAGGATCTAAGAAACGGATAGTAACGGGGTTACCCTCTAAAGCCTCGTAAAGAGCCTCGAAGTCGCCCTGCTGTACGGGGAGGATCTTAGCGAGAGCAGCTTCTCTCTCCTCTACTGTATCGGAGCAGATCATCTC
>DEFK01000002.1:0-41903 GCA_002350765.1 Ruminococcaceae bacterium UBA2854 | reverse complement strand
GCGTCAGCAGGAGTATCAGCGTTAGTTCTTACCTTAAGAACTCTGTACTTATCAGCCCAATCCATGATACGGCCGAACTCGCCCGCGATCTTAGCGTCAACAGTCGGGATAGCGCCGTCATAGATGTTACCTGTAGTACCGTCGAATGAAATTACATCACCCTCGTGGTATGTCTTACCGCCGAGTGTAAATACTTTATTATCTTCGTCCATATTGATTGCGGAGCAACCTGATACGCAGCATGAACCCATTCCACGAGCAACAACCGCAGCGTGAGATGTCATACCGCCTCTAACTGTAAGGATACCCTGAGCGGCTTTCATACCCTCGATATCCTCGGGAGAAGTCTCTAAACGAACTAATACAACCTTCTCGCCTCTGTCAGCCCACTCTTTAGCGTCGTCAGCAGTAAATACAACCTTACCGCAAGCAGCGCCGGGAGCAGCTCCTAAAGCCTTACCGATAGGCTCAGCCTTCTTAATAGCCTCAGCGTCGAACTGGGGATGGAGAAGTGTATCGAGGTTACGGGGATCGATCATAGCGACAGCCTCTTCCTCTGTTCTCATACCCTCGTCAACGAGGTCGCAAGCGATCTTAAGAGCAGCCTGAGCTGTTCTCTTACCGTTACGTGTCTGGAGCATAAAGAGCTTACCGTGCTCTACTGTGAACTCCATATCCTGCATATCTCTATAGTGATTCTCAAGAGTCTGGCAAACATCAGTAAACTGAGCGAACGCCTCGGGGAATTTCTCCTCCATCTCGCTGATGTGCATAGGTGTACGTACACCCGCAACAACGTCTTCGCCCTGAGCGTTTGTAAGGAACTCACCGAAGAGGCCCTTAGCGCCTGTAGCGGGGTCACGTGTAAAGGCAACGCCTGTACCGCAATCATCACCCATATTACCGAACGCCATCATCTGTACGTTAACAGCAGTACCCCATGAATAAGGAATATCGTTGTCACGACGGTAAACGTTAGCGCGGGGGTTGTCCCATGAACGGAATACAGCCTTAACAGCCTCGATAAGCTGAACCTTAGGATCGGAGGGGAAGTCCTCGCCAATCTTAGCCTTATACTCAGCCTTGAACTGCTCAGCGAGAGTCTTAAGATCCTCAGCTGTAAGGTCAACGTCCTGAGTTACACCCTTCTCAGCCTTCATCTTGTCGATGAGTTCCTCGAAGTACTTCTTACCAACTTCCATAACAACGTCTGAGAACATCTGGATAAATCTTCTGTAGCAGTCATAAGCCCAGCGAGCGTTACCCGAAGCCTCAGCCATATACTCAACAACGTCCTCATTAAGACCGAGGTTGAGGATAGTATCCATCATACCCGGCATTGAAGCACGAGCGCCTGAACGTACGGAAACGAGGAGAGGATTAGTCTTATCACCGAATTTCTTACCTGTGATACCTTCCATCTTCTCGATATGTTCCATAATCTGGCCCATAATCTCGTCGTTAATCTGTCTGCCGTCCTCGTAGTACTGAGTACAAGCCTCTGTAGAGATTGTGAATCCCTGAGGAACAGGAAGACCTAAGTTTGTCATCTCGGCGAGGTTAGCGCCTTTACCGCCGAGAAGTTCACGCATTGAAGCGTCACCTTCAGTAAACAAATAAACCCATTTGTTTGCCATAAGATTACCTCCTAATAATCAAGTAATTATTTTGATACAGCTTATAGCTGTACCGACTCTTCAGTCTTAATATACATTATAACAAAACAATTACGAAATTGGAATATCAAAAAGGAAAAAAAAGAAAAAATTTGCAATAAATGTTGATATTTTTTTCCAAATATTATGTATAAAACAAATAAAATATAATTTTTTTACATTTTAGGGTTGAAAAATTAATAATCTGTGAGATAATTAAAGTGTATATTTATGAATGTGGGGTATTCTGACTATGAACAAATGCGCCGTGATCCTCGCGGGCGGCGAGGGTAAAAGAATGAAGATGAATAAGCCGAAGCCGTTAGCCGAAGTTTTATCGCATCCGATGCTCGAGTGGGTTTTAAACTCGGTCAGAAAAGCAGGGGTTAACGATATCTGCGTAATTAAAGGTTTCGGAAAAGAATATATGGACGAGTTTTTAAGCTCGCTTGATTTCGTAGTCGAAACCGCTTACCAGGCCGAAAGACTCGGAACGGGCCACGCCGTAATGCAGGCTAAGGATTTTCTTAAAGCCAACAAGGGCAGCGTGGTTATCTTAAACGGCGACGCTCCGTTTATGGACAGCGAGACTATTAAAAGCTCCTACGAGTTCCACGAGAAAGAGAACAACGCGGCTACCGTTATTTCCGCCAAAGTTGACGACCCGACGGGCTACGGACGAATTGTCCGCGACGAAAACGGAAACCTCTCCTCTATCGTTGAGCAGAAGGACGCTGACGAGAAAACCGCCGCTATTAACGAGGTTAACTCGGGCGGGTTCTGGTTCGACACGGAAAAGCTGCTCTCCGTATTAGACGAGATTAAATCCGATAACAACGCCAAGGAATACTATCTTCCCGACGCGCTTAAACTTCTTTTAGAGAAAAATGAAAAAATCGGCGCTTATACTGCTAAAAGCCCCGACACGGTTTTAGGCGCCAACGATCCCGCTCAGCTTAAAGAGCTCGAGGATATCGCTGTTAAAAAAGGTTATAAACCGTAATGAATTACAAAAAAGCTTATCGTATTGTCCGAAACACAATATTTATATTGATGACAATAATGTTTACCGTTATTGATACCTTCGTCGTGCTGTATAACGACTATATATTGTTCCTGTTCTTTATACCTGCGGAAGCGGTATTCGTACTTCTTTGGTGGCTTCTTCTCGTTAAGTACAACAACAGTTCAATCGTACATATCGAAACGAAAAAGGGCAATATAAAAATCACCACCCTCGGCAGCGACTATAAAATCACAGCGGAGAAAATCAGCGTTAAAAACGGAAAGCTGTTCAGCTATCTTTATTTTGACGATAAAAAGCTCCGCGCCAACAACGCCAATAAAAGCGTAAAAAGCTTTCTTTATAAATACCAAAATGTTTATATCAAGCTGGATAATGACTCCCGCTCATAAAACGGCGGTCATTATCTGAATATTGCTTTTTTATTAAAGCAAGGCTTTAAAAAATCGAAGAATAATGTTGAAAAATTTATTTATGTAAAGGGAGAGATAAAATGAATTTTCACGGAAAAGACATCAAAATCTTCGCAGGTAACTCAAACCTGTCTGTCGCAAAGGAGATTGCCAATCAATTAGGTTTACCGCTCGGTAAATCTGTCTGCAAGAAGTTCTCGGACGGAGAAATCGCGGTTTCTATCGACGAGTCCGTAAGAGGCTCGGAGTGCTTTATCGTTCAATCGACCTGCACTCCCGTTAACGACAACCTTATGGAAATGCTTATTATGATCGACGCGATGAGAAGAGCTTCCGCCGCCAGAATCACAGCGGTTATGCCCTATTTCGGCTACGCTCGTCAGGACAGAAAAGCAAGACCTCGTGATCCGATTTCATCTAAGCTTTGCGCTGACCTTATTACAGCCGCGGGCGCGGACAGACTTCTTACAATGGATCTCCACGCTAACCAGATCCAGGGCTTCTTTAATATCCCCGTAGACCACCTCAAGGGCTCGGGTATCTTAGCAGATTATATGAAGAAGCAAGTCGGCGACAACCCCGATGATTATGTTGTTGTATCTCCCGACCTCGGTTCGGTAACGAGAGCGAGAAACTTCGCGAGCCGTATCGGCACATCTCTCGCGATTATCGACAAACGCCGTCCGAAGGCTAATGTTTCCGAGGTAATGAACATCATAGGCGACGTAAAAGGCAAGAAGGTAATTATCCTCGACGATATGATCGATACCGCAGGCACACTCTGCAACGGCGCCAAGGCTATCGTAGAAAAAGGCGGCGCTACCGAGGTTTACGCCTGCGCTACTCACGCCGTACTCTCCGGCCCCGCTATCGAGAGAATAAGAGATTCCGTAATCAACAAGGTTATTCTTCTTGACACGGTTCCGCTTACAGAAGAAAAGAAGCTTGATAAATTCATCGTGCTCCATACCGCTCCCGTATTCGCGGAGGCTATCGCGAGAATTTACAACGACAACTCCTTTACAGCGGCATTTGATTAAAACAAACGGAGCGAAAGCTCCGTTTATTTTAAGTCATTTTTTCGGAGGAAAAAACAATGTTCGGAAAGAAAAAGTTTTCTAACAATTCTATAGAGTATATAATAGTCGGGCTCGGTAATCCCGACAGAAAATACGAAAACACCCGCCATAACTCGGGCTTTATTATGCTCGACTATATAGCTGATAAGCTCTCGGTTAAGGTTAACCGCGTTAAGTTCAAGTCCACCGTAGGTGAAGCGAGAATCGGCGGCCACAGGGTTCTGCTTATGAAACCCTCTACCTATATGAACAACAGCGGTCAGGCGGTTGTCGAGGCGATGAATTTCTACAAAATCCCCGCCGAAAATGTTATAGTATTATTAGACGATATTAACCTCGACGTCGGAAAAATGAGGATCCGCTCCAAGGGCAGCGACGGCGGTCAGAACGGTATGAAGAATATTATTTACCTAAGCGGAAGCGATAAGTTCCCCCGTATAAAAATCGGTATCGGCAAGAAGCCGAACCCCGAGTACGATTTAGCCGCGTGGGTACTCTCTAAGTTTACCAAGGATGAGTTTAAAGCGCTCGAAAAGGTAGCGGAAAACTCCTACGACGCGGTCGGGCTCATTATGGACGGAAACATAAGCGAAGCTATGAACAGATATAACTGATATGAAATTTTTAACAGATGTCCTGAATAACGACGACGGCTATAAAAAGATTAAAGCCGCTTTAAAGCCGAAAGCGAGCGTCAGAGTTACGGGACTAACCGAAATCCACAAATCAATATTAATAAATTCGCTCTGCCGCTCAAGAGGCGTCAGAGCCTTTTGTGTTGCAAGCGACGAGCAAAAGGCTCAGACTATCGTAAACGATTTATGCTCTATGGGGTTAAGAGCGCTTTTCTATCCCTCGAGGGATTTTATCTTCCGCGAAATCAGCGGTAAATCGAGCGACTACGAGCACCAAAGGCTAAACGTGCTTTATAAGATGCTAAGGAGCGAATACGATGTTGTAGTTAGCTGTCTTGACGCGGCGGCGCAGTACACCGTACCTCCCGAGGTTTTAAAAAGCTCTACGCTCGATTTAAAAACAGGCGCGGAAATCTCCACGACAAAATGCGCGAAGGCTTTAACACTGCTCGGTTATCAGCGTTTCGACCAGGTTGACGGTAAAGGTCAGTTCTCGCTAAGGGGCGATATCCTCGATTTCTTTATGCCCGACAGCGAATATCCCGTCCGCGTGGAATTCTGGGGAGATGAGATTACCGATATAAACTACTTCGACATCGAAACCCAGCGCAGGATTGAGAAAACCGATAATATAGTCCTCACCCCCTCCACCGAGATTATTATAGAAGATAAGGACGAGCTCGCCGATAAAATAACTAAAAAAGCCTTTCTGCTTAAAAGCGATAATCAACAAAAGGCTAAGGAAATACTCTTAAACGAAGCTCAGCGAATACGCGACGGGCTTAGTATTACCTCTATTGATAAGTTCATCGGGCTCGTATACAATAAGCCCGCGTCGCTTTTCGATTATTTCGATAAAGACGGGCTCGTGTTTGTGTCCGAATACAAAATCGTACAGGAAAGAGCTCGGGCGCAGGAGTTCCAATTCAACGAAACTCTCTCTGACTACTTTAAAGACGGTACGTTATGTCGAGGGTTCGAGACCTACTCCGTAGATTTTAATTCTTCTATAGAATTATTAAGACAGCACCCCGCCGTATTTATGGACACGTTCGTCAGCGGAAACTACGATTTCCCGTTAGCGGAGCTGGTAGGATTTTCCGTTAAGCAGCTCGGACTGTGGAACGGTTCGGTAAAGTATATACGCGACGATTTAGACGATTATTTACAGCAGAATTACACTATCGCTATTCTCGCGGGCACGTTTAAGGCGGCTGAGAATTTAACCGATAATCTACGCAAGCTCGACTACCCCGCTCAGCTTTTAAAGGATACCGAAAAGCTATCCGAGGGCGGATTATACATTCTCCCCGGCGCTTTATCGGCGGGCTTCGAGCTCCCCTCGGTAAAGTTCGTATTATTCAGCCAGGGGCTCGTAAATTACTATAAGCCCTCGCGTAAAATTCGAAAAAAGAATAATAACAGTCAGGAAATATACAGCCTGTCCGAGCTTAACAAGGGCGATTACGTGGTACACAGCACCCACGGTATCGGTATTTTCGGCGGAATCCAGAAAATGAAGATCCACGGTATAGTTAAAGACTATATCCGCATTGAGTACGCTAAGGGTGATACGCTCTATGTTCCCGTAACCCAGCTCGATTTGGTGGCGAAGTATATCGGACCTAAGGAGGACAGCCGTGTTAAGATAAACAGGCTCGGCTCTACAGAATGGCAGAAAACCAAAAGCAGGGTTAAGGCATCAGTTAAGGATATCGCCAGGGAGCTTATCGCGCTTTACGCCGAGAGAATGAGCTCCGAGGGCTACGCGTTTACCGCCGACAGCGAATGGCAGAGGAATTTCGAGCTTAAATTCGAGTTCGAGGAAACCGACGACCAGCTAAGATGCTGTGACGAAATCAAAAACGATATGGCTCGTATTCAGCCGATGGACAGACTTCTGTGCGGAGATGTCGGCTTCGGCAAGACCGAGGTCGCGCTAAGAGCGGCGTTCAGATGCGTAAGCGACTCTAAACAATGCGCCCTCCTCTGCCCTACAACCATACTCGCGTGGCAGCATTACCAAACAGTTTTAAAACGCTTCGAGGGCTATCCCGTTAATATCGAGCTGTTATCGCGGTTCAGAACGCCTAAACAGCAGAAAGAAATTATAACCAAGCTCGCGCGCGGCGATATCGATTTTATTATAGGCACACACAGGCTCGTGCAAGGCGACGTTGTATTCCGTGATTTAGGGCTCGCGATAATTGACGAGGAACAGCGCTTCGGCGTTAAGCAGAAGGAGCGTTTCAAGGAGCTTAGAAAGAATATCGACGTGCTTACCCTATCGGCTACGCCTATTCCGAGAACGCTTAATATGGCTATGAGCGGTATACGCGATATGTCGGTTATCGAGGAAGCTCCGCAGGACAGACATCCCGTACAGACCTATGTGCTCGAATACGATAAAGCTGTTATAAACGAGGCTATCCGTAAGGAGCTTCGCCGAGGCGGTCAGGTATTCTACCTCTACAACAGAACCGACAGCATAGAGTCTAAAGCCGCGGCGATAAGGGAAGCCGTTCCCGACGCGAATATAGCGGTCGCCCACGGTAAAATGGACGAAAAACAGCTTTCCGCGATATGGCGCGATATGCTCGAGCAGAAGGTAAATGTGCTCGTATGCACCACGATAATCGAAACGGGAGTTGACCTGCCAAACGCAAACACCCTTATTATAGAAAACGCCGACAGAATGGGACTTTCCCAGCTTCACCAGATACGAGGCAGAGTAGGACGTTCAAGCCGTAAGGCTTACGCTTACTTTACATTCCCTCCGCATAAAAGCCTCAGCGATATTTCAACGAAACGACTTAACGCCATACGCGAGTTCACGGAGTTCGGCTCGGGCTTTAAAATCGCTATGAGGGATTTAGAGCTTAGAGGCGCGGGCAATATCCTCGGCGCTCAACAGCACGGCCATATGGAGAACGTCGGCTACGATATGTACTTAAAGCTTCTCTCCCAGGCGGTTAACGAGGAAAAAGGCGAGGAGGATAAGAGCGCCGAAATCGACTGTCTTATCGACGTTAATATCGAGGCTCATATCCCCGAAAGCTATATTTACAACACCGCGCAGCGTATCGAGATTTACCGCCGTATAGCGGATATACGCAATCAGGCTGACTGCGAGGACGTACAGGACGAGCTTAAAGACCGCTTCGGTAAAATCCCGAAGGCGGTAGAGGGCTTAATCGAAATCGCGCTTATAAGAAATATAGCGAACTCCCTCGGTATCTACGAGATCAAGCAGAACGAATCTTCAATTCTGCTCTATATAAAGTCAGTCCAGAGCGAAAGCGTCGGCGAAATACTCAGCAGACTGAAAGGTCAGGCTCTCTTAAACGCGGGCAACAAGCCGTATATCTCCGTAAGATACCCGAAAAATATGGATATTTTAGATGTTTTAAAGCATATTTTTAATTGATTTAGACCGATTAATAATTGTATTTTATATCTATATTTATGTAATATTACAATTTTGTTATAAAGCATTTACATTTCAACGCTTTTATTGTATAATCAAATAGAATGTACAAATATGACTTTGTACGCTATTTTCATTAAAGGACGGTAATTGATGATGAAACCATTTTACAAGATTATTGCCGCGTTTTTAGCGGTAATTATTGTAGCTTCCGCCGCGGGATGTGTACCCGTAAGCTTTACAAAAGAGTGGGGCTACAAATACTCCGATAAAACTTTAAACAAAGAGTACGCTATCGGAATGTATATCTATTCACTTTATCAGGCTTACAACGAAGCTAAAACTTACGCCGAAAAAGCTAAGGGCTATAAAGAAAACGAGCCTTTCACCGACCTCACTATAACAGATGACGACGGTAAAAAGGCGGTTGCCAAGGATTGGATCAAGAATAAGGCTGAGGAGAATATGCTCTCCGTTATCGCTGTAGATTATCTTTGCAAGAAAGACGGCGCTACCTGGGACGAGGCTGATATGAAGACTTCGAGAAAGACTGCTAAGGACGCATGGGATATGGGTCCTTACGCGAGCTACGGTTACTATCAGCCTATAAAGAACGAGGTTGAGAAGTACGGCGTTTCCGAGGACAGCTATGTTTATATGGCAGGCGACGGCAGCGTTAAGCAGACCGCGTTATTTGACAGACTTTATAAGAAGGGCGGTCTCGAGGAAGTTTCCGATAAAGCGCTTACCGATTATTTTCTCAAGAACTACGTAGATTACAGCTATATCCCCGTTCACCTCTATAAGTCATCCACAGGCTCCGACGGCAACTCAAAATCCGAGAAGTTTAAGGACAGCAAAATCAAGCAGATCAAAAAAGAGCTCCAGGAAATCGTTAACAACCTTTCCGACGGTTCTACTACCTTCGATAAGGCTTCTAAGGACTGCGAGAAGAAGTACGACGCTACTTCCTCCGACGTAGTTAAGGATAAGATTTCTACATCCGAAGAGCTCAATTCTCAGAACGCCGATATCGCTAAGGCGTTTAAGAATATGAAGAACGGCAAAGCCGAGCTCGTTGTTGTCGGCGAAAGCGGCGACAGCCCCACAGCTTATGTAGTTGTTAAGAACGACATAAACAAAGACGCTAAGGACTATATTAATAACGAGACTAACAGAAACCAGGTTCTTCAGAATATGAAGCAGGAAAGCCTTAAGGATTTAATTGATAAGACCGCTAAGGATCTTAAGAAATCCTCCGCTTTAACTGTAAACGAAGGCGTTGTAAATAAGTACGACCCGAGTATTTTCTACTCAAAACCCGAGGAGACTACAGCCGCTGAGACAAGCGCGCAGTAAACTCCCCTTTAAAAGGAAGTATGTTATATGAAAAATAAAATCAGAATCGCTTACCTTGCTTTCTTTTTAGTATTCTTACTCTCTATATTCTCGGTTAAGGTTTTTGCCGACGAGGATATTATCGAGGAAGATGAAACAAGCCCCGCGGTAGTTACACAGGCTCCCGCTCCCGCTACAGCGGCTCCGAAGCCCGCTACCCAGGCTGCTCCTACAAAGAAAGTTACCAAGCCGACTAAGCCCGCTCAGGTGGCTACAAAACGTCGGACTTACTCAAACTCCGACAACAACGTAAATAATAACAACAATAGCAATAACAACAACAGCAGTGTTAATAACAACAATAACAACAACTACACTGTTGCTCCGAGAGCTACACAGAAAGCGATTGTGTCCTCTACTAAGGCGACTACCTCCCCTATTTACGATACCGATAAGAGCAAGGTAAATACCGATACTCTTAAAAAGGGCGACTGGGACAGCATCGCTAAACAGCTCGAGAAGTCCGACAGCGACACTACCGATACAGACGTAGAGAGCTTCGACTATATCAAGAACAATACGTCCGAAGGCGATAACGGTATATGGATGCTCTATCTCGGCATTGGCTTAGAGATTGTCGCGGCGCTTATAATTATCACTCTTATTATCCTCGCGGTAAGAAGACATAAGAAAGCGGCTGTTCCCCAGCGCGCGGCTTCGAGTACCAGAGCTCAGGCTCCGAGAAGAAGCGGCGGCGATATGCCTCCGAGAGAGCCCGCTCGCAGAGAACCCTCTAGACAACAGCGTTCAGGCGGTTCAAGAGCTCAGGACAGAAACGTTAAGAGACGCAGTAAGTTCGACACGGATGAAGTTAATATTAAGAATAACTCTCATCGTTCGGGACGTTATAAACCCAGACATTAAGAAAAAGGCTGACCGCTTGGTCAGCCTTAACTTTTGCTTATAAATCCAATCGGAGCGGCTCTCTCGTTACGAGTTGAGCCGCTCCTTTTTAGCTTGATTATTCAGTTTTACTTAAAGTAGATTATAACGTACGCCTCGTTTTCCTCGTTAAGATTATAGAGCACGCCGTTTTCCGAGGTCGAGGTCTGGCGTACCGTAAAAGTCGAGCCCGAAAGCGTAGCGCCGCCCGTAGAACCCTTTTTTGTAGCGATAGCGAAGTTCATCACGGGATAACCGCTTACCGTTCTCATTACGGGGGTTGTAGTTTTAAAGATTATAGCCATAGTCGGAGAAAACCCCGCGTTATATGTAATACTGGACGCTCCCGTACCGTATTCGAGCGATACGCTGTAGGGCGACGATACCCTGTCCTTTTCGGATAATGTCAGGTGGATATCCTCATCGTTTACGTGCGTACCGAGAATATTATCTATAATCGTATTGTCGGCTACAAAATCCGTTCGCTTCGGCTTATCGCTTTCGAGCCAGTTATTCAGTCTTAAATTTGGTGTTTTATTTGTTGATGCCATTTTTACCTTCCTTTACTGCATATGAATATCTTTCCATTTTAAATCAAGCGCGTCGAGCTGAGCGAAGGTTTTATCCTGCAGCTCAAAATCCCTCCACGTTTTTCCTCCGAAATATACGAAAGCCGTAAGATGCGCGGGCAGAATATCCTCCACCTGCTTCTTAATCCATTTAGCCTCGCTGTCGGAATATGAACCGCCGATAGAAACCGAAATTATATTGTT
This sequence comes from Ruminococcaceae bacterium UBA2854, assembly GCA_002350765.1. Classification (GTDB taxonomy): domain Bacteria; phylum Bacillota; class Clostridia; order Oscillospirales; family Acutalibacteraceae; genus Ruminococcoides. The sequence continues at coordinate 30,617 of DEFK01000002.1, read as the reverse complement.
CGCGGGATTTTCCGTTATATTATAATCGGTCACGCCTACGCCGTTTAAAAACCGTCCTATAGCGCTCGGGGTAAAATCGCTTTCGCCGAAGATGTTTCTTATACGCAGCATTTCGCGCCTTTTGCTAAGCGGATAAAAGTCCTTTAAATCGCCTAAAACCTTTTCTCTAAGCTCAATACCGTAGCTTTCCGCGCTGCTTATAAAACATTCTATTAAAAGCGCGGTTATATTCTCCCTGTGCTTATCGAGCGCGAACGCGTAGGCTTCGAGCTCGTGTTTTATATTGCTCCCGTCGGTAATATCGTAAATACCGAGGGAAGTTAATTTTTTTATCATTGATTGCAACGAGGTCATTTATTCACCGCTTTCCGAAACTATAATATCGTCGAGTACAATAAGGGTGTCCTCGTCCGCGTGCAGCGACGACGGAAAGAGATTATTAAACTCGAAGTCGTATACGCCCTCGGCTTTAAGTATCGCCGACGAAAGCGGATACTCGCGGACGCTTTCCCCTACATCCAGCGTGCTTATATACTCGTTAACGCTGTTTATAATATTCGCGCGGACATCGGCTAAGTCGTAGCCGTCCTTTAAAGTAACGTAGATTCCGCACGTAAACAAATCGACAGACGCGGTATTTACGAGCGCGTCAACATTAATCTCACGCTCGCTGTCCACTAAACTCTGGACGCTTTCAATCAGGTCGTTCGAGGCTCTTGAGTTCTGGGAAGCGATATAAATATCAACCGTACCCGCTCCCCTGCCCGCGGGAACTACATTAACCGAATAAACACCCTCTACCGATAAGGCGAGCTTTTTATAGTAAGATTTATTAGTTCCGTTGGAAACAGACTTATATGTATCGAGCACACGCTGTCTTAAACTCTCGTCGCTTTCGATATCGTTTCCGCCCGTAAACGCCCAGAGATTTGTTACGCTGTCGATTCCGACCACGTTAGTTATAAGGGTGTCGATTGTACCCGCGCCGACGTTTCCGCTTATACCGCCCATCTGTGCCGTACAGTTTACGGTAACAAAATAATCTCCGACAGGTATCACCGCTTCCCCATCGGTCTTAAACCTTACGGGATTTTCCCCGCTTGTCGAAACGACAGTACCCGCGGGAATAGTAACAGCCTGCTGGGCGTAATCGCTCATCAGAAACCTCACCTCGCCCTTAGCTTTAACCGCGGGCTTTCTTACAACACCCCTGTCGTAAGCGTGACGGTTCAGATACTCGCCCGTAGCCGTGGACGGGAAAACCTGTCTTTTAATAAACTCTAAATTAACCTCGTTGTTATAAATCTCTCCCGCTAATACCTTCATCCTGATATCAATATCGGAAAGCTCGGGAACCTCCGTGGAAGTAAGCTCCCGATATTTATTTTTCATTGACGATAAAATTTCCTCGTAGCTATCCATTAACAACCACCTCCGTAAAATAATCCTTATAACCGTCGTTTAAAACCAAGCCTATAGTTATGTTATCTCCGCCCGCTATATAATCGACCTTAGCGTAAACTCCCGTATGTACAAGACATTCGTTCAAGAGCGCTTCTATCTTCTTTTCGACGTTGTTTTCAGAGAAATCGAAGCTGTCCTTTATTCCCATTTTCCTGTCGTATACAAAGCTTTCCGCGCGGGCTTTTAAGGCGATATTAACCTGCTGTACAGCCTGCTCGATACCCGATACGGTAACGGGCGAACCGTTTTCGTTCAGAACGATATCTCCGTTTTCTATCTTAATATCCATCAGCTGACAACCCTTCCGTTTATATAGACGTTGCCGTCGTTTTTAAGGGTAATACTCGCTCCGCCGAAGGATTTAAGCATAAGCTCGCCTGGTTGCAGGTCCTCTCCCTTGCTGACGGTTCCGAGGCAGATATTCTCTCCTCCCGCCGAAAGCACTACGGATTCCTCCCCCGCTACGGGAACGTACGAGATACCGTAGGGCGCGGCTATCGGGATTTTGGAATGGTCGCTGGAAGCGTTTATCATCACACAGCCGTCGGACGCGCTTTTTATATTTCCTTTTTCAGCGGGGGAATTATTTATTGAGTTTTTTGTAACATAATTAAGAATCCACATATTCTCTCTCCTTTTTAAGAATCAATGTCGTCTCCTCTTTTTCGGGGGTTAATCTGTAATAAACCGAGCTTATATACAGCCCTTTTATCGTGCCCGTTTTTTCGTTTTCTATCTCCGCCTTAGCGCCGAGCTTATCTATAATTCTTTCGGGAGATACGACCGTTACCTCGTAGGAGTTGTCTATTGAGTTTCGTATCATAATATCGGGAACGGTAAAGTCCTTATTCACGGAAGCGTCGTAATAACGCTTCCGTTTTATCTTTCTGTCCTTAATACTCTTATCGTTTATTACCATATTGTATCCCGAGTTACCCGCCTTAACATTTACGTCCGAGATAAGCTTACAGCGTTTTATATTTTCTTTTATAGAATTATAACTTACTCCGCCGTTATTGGAAAACAGCACCTTATCGTCCGAGTTAACGCCGATAAAGGACGCCGTTCCGTCAGCTTCAATCCTCGGAGCTCTGTTAAACGCTTTAATACAAAAATTATAGAACACCTGCCAGTCACTCGTACCCTTCGGCACATTCAGGTTTTCGTTAAGCGCTTTTTCCTCTCCCTTATACTTCGTTATCGAATTGGGAGAAAGGTGTTTTTCAAAAATAACCGATGTCGTTGGTTTGGTATAGTTTACGGGACGGCTCTCGTTATCGAGCAGTACCGCCGCCATACTTCTGGCGGCTATCCTTGTATAATACTCCTTTACGCCTAAGACGCTCTGCTGTTCATCGACAACGCCCTTAAAGACGATTTTATCCCCGTCATAAACCTCTACCTCGCTAAGCTCCGAAAGGTTTTCGACATACGGAAAGGTGACGGTTAAATCGTCCGCGGGTATTTTTTCATCCTGATTAATAACGGCGTAAATCGGATTGTCAAGCGTTACGCGCTCGTTGTTAATATCGGTAAAAATAAAGCTCAGCATATTCTCACCCTGCTTCCCGAAGCTAACTCGTCAGGTCGTATAATCTGCGGATTAAGCTCAACGAGGACGTTTATATCCTTAGAGTAGCTGTAGGCTATATCCCACAGCGTCTCTCCGCTTTCCACCCTATGGTATATCTTTTCATCCACCGTGTAGTTGCGTTTACTGTCCTCAACAAATTCAAAGCTGTATGTAATAACATCCTCGCAAGGCTCGCACAACAGCTCGAGCTTCTTGAAAAAGGCGTAAAAAGGTTTCTGCCTCGGCAGGGTAAGTATTCCGCTTTCGCTGTCGCTTCTGAGCTTTAAAAGCTCGTTGAACTTATCGAGACAATCGTATCCCGCGAGCTTTCCCCTGCCCTTAACAACGCGACACTTCGAGGAGTTTTTAACGGTAACAGAAATACCGCTCAGGAGCTTATACTCGTTTATATTGTCCTCGTTTATAACGCTGAGGGTTTCGGGATTATGCTCCCACTCAAAGCCCTTAAAACGGATTTTAGCAGGTTTCATCCGAGCTTAGCCTCCATTTCCTCCGAAAGCGCGCGGCTGTATCTTCTACTGTCGCGCTCGAATATCTCGCTTATTGTCCGCGCGTCGGTATCGGCGTTTATGTTTAAAATATTCTCTTCCATATTTACTCCTTTTCGCTTGATGTTATCTTTACTTCCGCGGTAAATTTTCCGTTCGAGTAACTTTCGTTTACGGATTTTACACAGCAGTTATTATAAACCGTACTCGTGTTCCCGCTTTCTATAGCAACAGAGAAATTCCCGCTTAAAGCAACGGGCTTTTTCCCGATAAAACTCAGCGTAATCAAGTATTTTTTATATGATGCGATAACCGCCCACGCCTCATCGGATAAAAACTCGTACGCTTCCTTTACCTCGCGGGTCTCGCCGATTTTAACGTCCGTTAGTCCCGCGAGGATAATACCGTTAACATAAACATTCAGATTTGTTTTTAAAGGTACTGCCGTCATACTATCGCCTCGCATAATACATATTCCAGATAAAAGCTCAATTCCCTGTACAACGCGCCTGAACCGCTTTCGTACTCGATCGGGCTTATCCTGCTGTTATCAATAAAGCCGTCGCTGTCCGCGGATATTACAGCCTCTCTTAAAGCGACAGCGTTTCGGGTAAGGCTGTCGCCCGAGACCTCGCTTCCCGCGTATAAACGAACTCTAAGTTCAGCCGAAAAAGCCTCGCCGTAGGTATTCGTTTTATACAGTCGGGATACAAAGCCGCCGCTTCTTTTAACCTCGTCTATATTCACAACGGCGGTAAAGCCCTCGTAGGACGGATTATAATTCGACGCTCCGTACGCCCTTACAAAGCGTATATTACTAAGGCTCGGATTTTCGATCACATCCGTAATTAAGCTGTCCGCGATATCAATAATACTATTCATAAACATCACCTGTATTTTCCGCGCGGGCGGTTAATACCGCCCACACGTACAAATCTTCATTTTTAACACGATAAGTATCGACCGACTTTATCCGATAACTCATATCTTCGCCGTTGATTACAAGGTTAGCTTGTAAGCTTTCCTTATAAAACGGCGTTGTGATTAAAAGATAGTGCCTGCCGTCCAGCACTCCCGCGGGAAATCTTTCGGGAGTAAAATAAGTCTTATTCTTATAATGGAACGGCTGGATAATACCTTTTATAGTTACAGTATTGCCGTTTTTTACGTAGCTGAATACCTCACTGTACTTATTAATATATTTGTCAACATTTCTCAATTAATTCACCCTCTTAAATATAAAGAGCGATTTTCCCGTATCCGCGATATCCTTTATATTCTCAAGCTCCATATCCCACATTTCCTTAGCGGCTTTCAGCTTATCATTATTAAAGGTGACCTTTATATCTCCCGCCGAAAATGAGCTCTCGTCGCTTGACGAATAGCAAAGATATCTGTAATACGCGTACACAGCCGCGGCGTTATCGAGCCTTTTCTCGTCGAGTTCGAATATATCGTCCTTGATAACAAGGCTGTCTATATACTCCCTCGCTTCGCTTACAAGGTCTTGCCACTGCTCAGCTTCGCTGCTTTCAAGACCTGAGATAAGCTTGAATCTGCTTAACGTATTTTCAACGCTCATAACTGCCTCTTAGTAAGAGAGAGCCTTGGCGGATTCGTTGAAAATCTTGGCAAATCCCGCGGTACAGCTGATAGCCGCGCGCTCGAGCTGGCGGTCGATAAGCTTATCGTAATCAGTTACAACATCGCCCGCCTGTACCATTTCGAGGGCGCAGTTCTTATCAATACCGATAAGCTTGTTTGTGTTAATTGACGGAGTGTGTAAGAGATTAGCGCCGAGAGGTGTAATCATCTTGCCCGTGCCCTGGAAATTAAGTCCCGCGTGGCTGTCCTTCATCTCGGGTAAGGAGAGAAGCTTCTTCATAGCCGCTGTCGGCGCGAGAATTGTGTTGAGCTCATAAGGGCTGAGCTTAGCCCAGAGTTTAAGTAAATCCGCGTATGTAATACCCGCGTTAGCGTCGTCTACGCTAATAACCTCGCAGGCGTTGTTATTGCCGTCGCCGTTTAAAAGCACGTCCACGGCGTCGTTGAGCTGAGCGCGTCTGATATAAGCGCCGATCTGGTTAAGCGTAACGGTGAATAAATCGAGACGCTGGAAGCGTAAAGCTTCGTAGGAAGAAACTAACATTCTTCCTCTTTTATGGAGCTTAACGAGATTTTCCTGGGTTTTAACCACGGTCTGCGGAATTTTAGCGCCCTCGGAAACTACCTTTAAGCTCTTATCGTCCTCGGACGGGATTGAAGCGACGCTTCTGTAATCCATACCCTCGATATTCGTAACCGTAGCCACGATATCGGGGATGATATCCGCCTGCTCCATTCCCTGCTTAACCGCTCGGCTGACATACTCGGGGAACAGCGCCGCGGAATTTGAGGTCTGGAAAAACTTCTCTACGCAGTCGCTTCCCTTACCCGATACCTTGATATCGAATCTTTTAAGCTGTCGTCCGAAAGCGTCCAGTCCCTCTAAGGATGTGCCCTTATACTGTTCGGACGGGTCGAGTGTTTCGAGCACGTCGGTAAGGCTTTTTGAGCCCGACTGGTACATACCTTTTTCTATTGTGATATTTTCAAAATTAGCCATAGTTCCTCCTTAAAGAATAAATCCTACCTTGTTATTTTCGGAATCCGAATAGATTACCTTATGCTTACCCGCGGAATTGGAAGTCTGTACGGTATCCGCGGAATAAGCGGAAAGTCCTGTAAGACCTACGTTTACCGTGCCGTTCGATTTAGCCTCCACATAGCCCGAAAGCTGTACCGCGGCGTAACCGTCGCGTACACCGACACAGCAGCCGATAATCTCGTCGCCTGACGAAGCCGCCTCTACGGTATAATCGTCGGCAATAGTAACAAACTGGCCTTCCGATAAGCTGCCGCTTACGATAAATGTCGCTACGTTTTCATCGTAGCCTTTAAAATCTACGTTCATATTATCCTCCCTAAATTTTAAATTCTGTGTTTATATCTTTTTTAGTGTCGTTTTTCTCAACAAAGAGCTGAGGTCTTATCTCCTCGTCCTTGTTAAGCGTCTTTTTAAAGGCGTGTTTAAACTCCTTTAACTCCTCGATCGAAAGCGCTTTCGCCACTGACTCCATTGTTTTTCTCGAGATATCGGGCTGTACTAAAGCGCTGTATTTAAGGACGTCGGCGATCAAGCTGTTTCGATAGACCGCTCCGTCAGCCGCCTGCTTTTTCAGGCTGTCTATATACGACTTAAGCTTAGAGCAGTCGTTGTCGGAAATAGTAACCGCCTCTCCCTTTTCGATCAACTGTAAAATATCGGGCATTTTATTTTCCTTTCCTTTAAAACTTTTAATTACCCCCGCCTCTTTCTGGGCGGGAACAGCTACGAAGCTGAACTCATACGCGTCGAACGGATTTACAAGCTCGCCGTAACAGAGCTGACCGCCGTAGGTTTCGCCCTTCATATGGGAACACTCGCTTGAATGAATATTATTTCCGCATATACTGCAAATCGTATTTTCAACCGCGCAGCCTACGCTGATTTCGCGGGTAATACCGCTGTCGATTTTTAACCGAAGCTCCTTATTACCCTCGGTTTTCGGCATATAAACACGGGCTGTCAGTCGGAAATAATCGTCGCCGACGCTGTTCTTTTTACCCTGAACCGCCTCGACCTTACAGCTTATGATCCTGGCGGTCTGGTTTTCAGCCTTTGGGTTATGGTCGAGTATACCCGTTTTACCGACAAACAGCCGCGAGAGCTTTTCCAAGCTCTCTACGGTAAAACGCTCGTAATCCCTGTCGATATCGTTATCGCATAAAACTACGGAAAATACGTATACCTCGTCCTCGTTAAGCTCGCGTCTTGTATAGCTGTTTATAAGCTCAAGCTCGCCTTTTTCGGGAGCAGAGCTTTTAATAACCTGTCCTGTCTTCATCATCCACCTCTATTCGCTTTTCTATCTCTTCCGCTTTAGCGTTATTAAGGCGCGCCTGCGAAAGCTCAACCTCATCCTGGAGGTTGATTAAATCCCATTTAACCTCGACATAATCGTCGAATCCCCTAAGCCTTAAAAACATCTTGCAGATTTTCGCTATAACGGGCGATACCAGCGAGCGGTAAAACTCGAGCTCGCTCGTTAAAATATCCGCCTGCTGGGCACTCATTCGCTCGGTGCTCGACCAGCTAAGTCCTAGTACGAACGGCGGCAGCGACAGCTTGGCTATAATCTGTTCGAGCAGATGCTTTATCGGAACGTCGCAGTCTAGAATCTGATTATCAGCCCCGATAACCTTCACGTTAACGTCGCCGACCGATACAAAATCGCACACCTCGCTCGAGCGCATAGCCTTGCTCCATTCGTCGGCAATCTGCTGAGCCTGTTTTTTGGTAACAGCCGCCGAGTTATTGTCGGGCTTATACGTAACGGCAAATCTCACGTCGCCGATACGCTCCCAGTTGGTTTTAAGGCTGTTGAATACGGTTAGAAGCACCTCGCTGACAAACGGAAGTCCTCTTAAAATCGAAGTACCCTTTACCGTTCCTGGCTGAGGATTAAGCAAGGTCGGGATAATAAGCTCCTGATTCTTAACGGGCGTTTTCAGCGAATCGTTACGGCAAACCTTCAGATTAAGCGGGCTTTCATCCGCTATAATGGTTACATCCTTTACGCCCGCGTTATACAGCGCGGCGATTTCGCTTTTCGACCTGTCGAGGACAATCTCGCCGATCGCCTCGCCGTAGGTCAGCATATCGTTTATATAGGTTGTAATAAAGGGAAATATACCGTGGTTTCCGCCGTTAGTCCGTACTGAATTAAGAAAAATACTCAGCTCGTTATCAACCGCGTCGTTATTCGTAGTAACCTCGAAACCGCCCATCAGCCTTACGGTCTTATCAATTGCCGCGTCTATAATCGGTACAGCTTGTCTCAGGCTTGAATAAAGCTCGTATTCCGTCATCGTCAACGGCGAATAGTTCTTTAAGACGGCGAAGGGATGAGCGTTCGCGGTTACGGGAGCGGGATAAACGGGAGGCGCCTTATCCTCCTTGATTTTATTTCTTTTAAAGAATTTCAAATTTCTATAGCCTTTCCGCCCACAAGTAATAATTGACTGTACTTACAACCTTATCGTGGGCGGATAAGGCGTAAATAGAAATTCAGTCATTGCTCGTTGTCCCGCAGGGACAAACTGAGCGGACAACATTAATCCGTACAGTACGATTTATCGTACTGTTCTCCTACTATCTCCTGGCAGCGAGCACCATAAAATCATCGCTGTCATTCAGGATTGTCGCGACAAAATATCTTATGTCGTCCATAGCGTGGTCATTTTCCTTAATCGGCATATCCATTCCATTCTCATTCCAGCGGTAGAGGGAGAATTCGCGGATACTGTCTACGCAGTTATCGCAGATTTTAATTCTCCCCTCTTTAAGCGCCGTACCCGTAAGCCGTATTCCGTTTAAAACGTCGTTAACGGCGGGAATAACATCGAGCTTACCGTGGCGTCTTATCGTTTCGATAAAGGAAGCGGCGCTTGGGTCAACCGTAATCTTATCCGCTTTCCTGTTACCGATAAGCTCCAAAAGAGCCTTATAATGCTCCTCGTCGGTACGCTGATAACCCTCCTTACGAGAGTCGAAATAAACCTCGTCGATACGGTACCACACCTCGTCTTTAAGCGCCCAAAGTCCGAAAGAAGCGGGATTCACCGTTCCGTAGTCCACGGAAACCGCGAAGCGCTCAAACGGGCCGTCGGGCCTGCTTACAAAAGAGCTGTCCTTCATAAAAGGATAAACAGCGCCTGATACAGCTACCCACCGTCCGAGAATAAATCTCTCATAAAAGCTTCCGCTGTATAAGGTTTCGTAACGCTTAATCACTTCTTTCGATAACGAGGGATTATCCCTCATAGTAAAATGAAGATATAAAGCGTTCTTCTTATCGGCGTTTTTTATCCAGTTTCTGTAAAACCAATGAGCGGGATATTCGGGGTTGCAATTAAACCAGAACCTGCTTCCGTCCACGGAGCAACGCGCTAAAGCCTGCTCGACAAACGACCTCGGCATAAGCGCGACCTCGTCGAACAAAACGCCCGAGAGCGTTATACCCTGGATCAGAGAAGCGCTGCTCTCGTCCTTACCGCCGAAGATATAAACGCGGTTAACTCTGCCCCTGTAAGCTATAGTCAATAGATTATGACTAAGCTTTTCGTCAACCGTAAATCCCAGCCCGCGTAAGGTATCGACCATAGGCGTAATGATATTTCTTCTCGCGCTTCGGATAGTCTTTCCGCAGATAGCGAAACTTGAATTATTAAATCGGTAAAACATCCAGAAAATAAATGAGAGCGACATACAGAATGTTTTTCCCGAACGTACAGCGCCGTCGCATATTATCGCGGTTTTCTCCGAATAGCGGCTTTCCTTACACCACCAGGTAAGCGCTTCATACTGCTTTTTGGAAAACGGTTTAATCTCCATACTCATTACCTAGCTTACGCGCGCCCTCTATAAGCGCGTCGTAAAACGGCACAGCCTCGTTGCCTGAATTAAATCCCTCGAGCAAGCTTTTTATCGCTTTAAATCTGTCGAAAAATTTAATCTCCGTTACATCGCCTTTACGCTTTATCTCGGAAATCATAAACAAATCGAGCTCTTTAAGCTTATCTATATCGGGCTTATCCGAATACAAAAGACCGACCGCGTCGCTTATATTTCCCGTCATAAGACGTACGAGGGCGTTTTTAGCTATAGCCTCGATGTTTTTATCAACACTTTCGCCGAGGCGTTTTATCTCGTTTGTAACGTCCGCGCGCCTTAAAAGCTCATACGGATTTTTGGAGATACCCGAGAATCTGACCGCTTCTTCTATATCTCCTCTTTCAAAATACCTTTCGCAAAACGCTTTTTCTTTTTTACTAAGCTGTGACATATTTATCCTCCTTTCATTCAGCTCTCATATATAAACGCAAAAAAAGAAGAAATTGCATAAAAATATGCAATTTCTTCATAAATTTTTTTAAATTTTTTTATTTTCTGCGCTCGTTTCCCGCAAGATTAGCCTGTGTAAAGTATTCTTGCGCACAAAAGGTGTTCAGAATAATAATCGCTAATAAACCCGCTCGATATACCGTTGTCGTTATCGTTCATATCGCTATAGGTTTGTGTATGTATTCTTGTTTTTATATGATACGGACATTTCATTCATTCTCTCCCAAATAAAAATGCGCTACGGATAAACACCATAACGCACATTAATTACTTTTTAAAATAAGGTAATAAGTCGCATTCTGACTTCACTAACAAACAACCAATATAAAAACTGTTATGCACAGTAATTTCTTTGCCGTTCAAAGAGTAAGTTTGAGTTTCCGAGCCATCAACGTCTTCCAGCAGTTTCCCTTTTTGAATATTTGGAATATTGCTTTCAAGTGCTTTACATTGCTTTTTAAAAAGCTCTTTATCTGGCTCATTGCAAATTGTATAACTAAACATTGCTACTCCTCCAATCCTAGGGATTTATTAACCTTTTTTCTCGTTTTTGGGCGGTTTTCAGGGTATCTTCTGAGCTATATACCATTTACGAACATCTATATTTGACATTTTCCCTTTCAAATGCATTGTATCACTATATGGTTTATTCGTCAAATCTCTTTTCCATTTCCCAACGCCTATATTACCTAACCCGTCAACAGTTACTCTTTCACGCTGCTGTTTAAGGTTCATAGCTTTTGAGAACTCTGCGTAATCGGAAGATATACCTCTGTATCCGCGCAGTGCCGAGATTGTACTGAGAACTGACCACTGACCACTACATAAAAAAATATCGGGTTGACCGAAACGGTCAACCCGAATTTTTAATATGATTATTTATCTCTTCTGTGATGATGGCGGTCGCCTCTGCCTCTGCCGCGGGGACGGGAATTCTTTCTGTCCTCGTCGGGGTCATTCTCGGGCTCTAAGCCGTCAACCTCGATAAGCACCGCTCTGCGGCTTAAGTTAAGACGTCCCTTGTCGTCAATCTCAAGCACCTTAACTCTGATAACGTCGCCTACATTTACGACGTCGGTTACCTTATTAGTGCGCTTAACGTCGAGCTGGCTTACATGGCAAAGTCCCTCTTTACCCGGAGCGATTTCAACAAACGCGCCGAAGTCCATAATACGTGTTACCTTACCGTAGAACATAGCGCCCGGCTCAGGATCGTTAGCGATAGTCTCGATCATAGCTAAAGCGCGCTTACACTTCTCGGTATCAAGACCTGATACGAATACGTTACCCTTATCGCCGTCTTCCTCGATATCAACCTTACACTCGCACTGAGCCTGGATTTCCTTAATAACCTTACCGCTCTTACCGATAACCTCGGAAATCTTCTCGGCGTCGATAGAGGTTGTAAACATCTTGGGAGCGTATTTTGAAAGCTCGGGACGAGGCTCAGCGATAGCTTTAAGCATAACCTCATCGAGGATATAGTTACGAGCCTTATGAGTTTTCTCGAGCGCTTCCTTAACCATTTCGGGGAGAAGTCCGCTGATTTTTAAGTCCATCTGGATAGCTGTGATACCGTCTTTAGTACCCGCTACCTTAAAGTCCATATCGCCGAAGAAGTCCTCGAGGCCCTGGATATCAACCATAGTCATCCATCTCTCGCCCTCGGTGATAAGTCCGCAGGAGATACCCGCTACGGGAGCCTTGATCGGAACACCCGCGTCCATAAGAGCAAGTGTTGAACCGCAGACTGAACCCTGTGAGGTTGAACCGTTGGAGGAAAGAACCTCGGATACAAGTCTTAAAGCGTACGGGAATTCCTCGACAGGAGGAATTACGGGGAGTAAAGCTCTCTCGGCTAAAGCTCCGTGACCGATTTCACGGCGTCCGGGGCCGCGGCTGGGCTTAGTCTCGCCTACCGAATAGCTCGGGAAGTTGTAGTGGTGAATATATCTTTTCTCAGTCTCGCCGTCAAGTCCGTCGAGAATCTGTTTCTCGGCAACGGAACCTAAAGTAGCGATTGTAAGAACCTGTGTCTGTCCTCTTGTAAACATACCTGAACCGTGAACTCTCGGGAGCACGCCTACCTCGGAAGCGAGCGGACGGATATCGTCCATCTCACGACCGTCAACACGCTTCTGCTCGTCTAAGAGCCAGCGGCGAACGATTGTCTTCTGTGTCTTATACATACACTCGTCAATCTTAGCCTCGCACTCGGGATATTCCTCGTCGAATTTCTCGTGTACAGCCTCGTAAATCGGCTTTAATCTCTCGTCACGTACAGTCTTATCGTCTGTATCGAGAGCAACCTTAACGTCAGCCTCGGCGAAGTTATAGATAGCCTCGAACATCTCGGGATCGGGATCGTTAGAAGGATACTCGAATTTCTCCTTACCGATTTCGGCAACGATACCGTTGATAAACTCGATAATCTTCTGGTTAGCCTCGTGACCAGCCATAATAGCGTTGTACATAGTCTCGTCGTCAACGCAGTTAGCGCCTGCTTCAATCATAGCGATTCTCTCGCTTGTTGAAGCTACGGTTGTAGCCATATCGGACTTAGCTCTCTGCTCCTCGTTAGGGTTGATAACGATTTCGCCGTCAACAAGACCTACGGAACATCCGCTGATAGGGCCGTTCCAGGGAACGTCGGAAATAGAAATCGCGATAGAAGTACCTACCATAGCGGCGATTTCGGGCGAGCAGTCGGGATCAACAGCCATAACCGTACATACAACCGAACAGTCGTTACGCATATCCTTCGGGAATAAAGGACGGATAGGACGGTCGATTACACGGCTTGTTAAGATAGCCTTCTCGGAAGGACGTCCCTCTCTCTTTAAGAAAGATCCAGGGATTCTTCCCGCGGCGTACTGCTTCTCCTCGTAATCAACTGAGAGCGGGAAGAAATCTACGCCGTCTCTGGGCTTAGCGGAAGCCGTTACCGCTACGTGTACTACTGTCTCGCCGTAGGTTACTAAACAAGCGCCGTTAGCGAGCTGAGTCATTTTACCTGTTTCGACCTTTAAAGGTCTGCCTGCAAATTCTGTTTCGAACACTCTATAGTTCGGAAACTCCATTTTCTGGTTCATAAAAAATCCTTTCTGAGTTAAAACTCAATTATATTTCACAGGATTTTTTAGCGTCACTTAGCAATAAAACCAACATATAAAAGATATAATTATACGCTCGTTTTACCGCTAAAGCGAGTGCGTAAAAATCCTGTAATAAACGAGATATAGGGCAAACGTCACCGCTTGCCCTAAAATAACTTTTACTTACGAATACCGCATCTCTTGATAATTGAACGGTATCTCTCGATATCTACCTTAGTAAGGTATTTAAGGAGAGAACGTCTCTGACCAACCATCTTTAAAAGTCCGCGACGAGAATGATGATCCTTCTTGTGCTCTTTAAGATGCTCGGTTAAGTCGTTGATTCTCTTTGTAAGAAGAGCAATCTGTACCTCGGGAGAACCTGTATCTCCCTCGTGAGTAGCGTATTCGGCAATTATTGCCTGTTTTTCTTCGGGTAACATTGTTATTCCACCTTTATAAATTATTTGCAAAAACGCAGGTTAAGGCTGTGAAAATCCGCATTGCGGCTTAATCCAGAATCCGCGTTAAAGCTATCAGGAGTTATTATAACACAACAAATTAAAAAAGTAAAGAACTTTTTATTATCCACGTCAGTCGGGAGTTCCGACAGCCAAAGCCGCCTTTAGAAAAGCTTTTAGCTTCATCAACGGCGGAGGTTATGGTTTTATTAATATTTGACGTTCCTGTCTGTCATTCTGAGCGGTGCCCGAAGGGCAAAATCGTGAAACGATTTAGTCGAAGAATCTTATTCTGTAAGATGACGTTGTAAAAGAGGTATAAGATCTTTCGACTTCGCTGCGCTCCGCTCAAGATGACAGTACGGGATTAATCAATTTGATTCACAAACCACTCAGGATGACACTCCCTACTTCCTACTTCTAACAACGAAAAAACGAGGTCAGCGACGCCGACCTCGTAACTTTTGTTATTAACCCTTTACGATCTTCGTAATCTGTTTGCCGATAAATTCCTTTTCCTCGGAATTCATACTTCTGTAAGCAAGGATAATCTGCTCTTCCGTTGGCGAGAGCGAAGTAAGGGAATCGTTTTTACTATCGCCTAATGCGACCATAGAGGTTATACCCTCTTCCGAGTATCCGAGCAGCGTATTAAAATCCACGCTGAGAATATCACAAATCTTCTTGAGCTTCTCCTGTCCAGGCTCGGATTTACCCGTTTCATAATAGGTATATGTTGAACGCGAGATATTTAACATATCCGCCATCTCCTGCTGTGAATACTTAGAATGTTTTTTACGAAGATCTCTTAAATGTCTACCAAACGATTTCGACATAGGGATCAACCACCTTTCTGCATTCCAAAACTAAATAATATACGACTTTTTCATAAATCCCTATAGGATAGCTATAGTATAAAATAGAATACATTCAATGTCAATACCATAGGGGGATTTGTCACAGTTTTATTTACAATTATTTATTTTTTGGTGAAATAATACTTGAAAAATTTGTTTAAAAGAGTTATAATATACTTTAATTGGTGCGCTGGTGTAGCTCAGTCGGTAGAGCATCTCACTCGTAATGAGAAGGTCACGTGTTCAAGTCACGCCACCAGCTCCAATTTCAGGCTGATATCCGAAGATATCAGCCTTTTGTACTGCTAAACTTTTACAAAGTTTGTTATTTTTTAAACGATGATGAACATTCTTTAAACAATGTATACTTATACATTAAAAAACCGTTCTTAGCGGGTGTATAATAATATTATATAATTTTAAATTAAAAAAGGGATGGTAATTTTGGCTAAGAAACAATTTAAATCAGAATCAAAACGACTTTTAGACCTTATGATTAACTCGATTTACACCCATAAGGAAATCTTTTTAAGAGAGCTTATCTCGAACGCGAGCGACGCTATCGACAAGCTCTGCTTTATTTCCCTTACGGACGATAAGGTCGGACTTTCGAGAGAGGATTTTAAAATCAACCTCACTATTGATAAGGATAACCGTATCTTAAAAATCGAGGACAACGGTATCGGTATGGATAAAGACGACCTCGATAAGAACCTCGGCACAATCGCGTCCTCGGGCTCATACCGCTTTAAGCAGGAAATGGAAAAGACCGACGACGTCGATATTATCGGTCAGTTCGGCGTAGGCTTCTACTCGGCGTTTATGGTAGCCGAAAAGGTAGAGGTTCTTACCAGGAAATACGGCGCGGACACGGGCTATATCTGGACAAGCTCGGGCGCGGACGGCTATACAATTAAAGAAGCCGATAAAGACAGCGCGGGTACTATTATCACTCTCCATATTAAAGAGGACGGCGAAGACGAGAACTATTCCGAATTCTTAGAGCAGTACAGAATCCAGGAGCTCGTTAAAAAGTACAGCGACTACATCCGCTACCCTATTATAATGGATATGACGAGAAGCAAGGTCAAGGAAGATACCAAGGACAGCGACAAGCCCGAATACGAAACCGTAACCGAAGCAGAAACCTTAAACTCAATGGTTCCCATCTGGCAGCGTCCTAAAAAGGATGTCAGCGACGAGGAATACGAGAAGTTCTACCACGACAAGTTTATGGCGTTCGACAAACCCGCTAAGATCATCACAACCTCGGTAGAGGGCGTAGTAACCTATAAGGCGCTTTTATATATTCCCTCTAAGGCTCCGTATGATTATTACACCAAGGAGTATAAGAAGGGCTTACAGCTCTACTCGAGCGGCGTACTTATTATGGAAAACTGCGAGGAGCTTTTACCCGAGCATTTCAGATTCGTCAAGGGCGTAGTAGACAGCCAGGACTTCTCCTTAAACATCTCGCGTGAGGTTCTCCAGCACGACCATCAGCTCAAGACGGTAGCAAATACATTAGAGAAGAAGATTAAAAACGAGCTCTCTTCCCTGCTTAAAAAGGACAGAGAAACCTACGAGAGCTTCTACAACGAGTTCGGTCGTCAGCTTAAATACGGAATCGTAAGCGACTACGGAATGCACAAGGACAGCTTAAAAGACCTTATTATGTTCTATTCCTCCAACGACAACAAGCTCACCACGCTTTCCGAATACGTTGACAGAATGAGCGAGGAACAGAAATATATCTACTTCGCTACAGGCGAAAACATCAATTCAATCAGCAAGCTCCCACAGGCTGAGATGGTACTCTCGAAGGGCTACGAGGTTCTTTACTGCACACAGGAAATCGACGAGTTCACGCTACAGACCTTACAGCAGTATAACGAAAAGCAGTTCAGAAGCGTTGACAGCGACGACCTCGGAATCGAGAACGAAAACGACGAAGCTAAAAACGAGGACAACAGCGAGGTTTTAAAATTCGTAAGAGACGCTCTCGGCGACAAGGTAAGCGAGGTTATCCAGAGTAAAAAGCTCGTAAGCCATCCCGTATGTATGACGGCTAAGGGCGGCGTAAGCTTCGAGATGGAGAAATACTTCGCCGCTATGCAGCCCGAGGCAGGTATGAAGGCTCAGCGCTGCTTAGAGCTCAATATGAACCACGACGCTGTTAAGGCTATGAAGGACTTAATCGGCAAGGACGACGAAAAGGCTAAAAAGTACGCGGAGATTTTCTATAATCAGGCTCTCCTTATCGCGGGACTTCCGATTGAAAACCCGTCCGATTACGCTGACTTGGTTTGTTCGATTATGAGCAGCTAAATTCGGCTTACGCCGAGCTAAATGTACTATTGTACGCTAAATTCCTTGCAGAGCTAAATTCGGCTTACGCCGAGCTATAGCGAATTCAATTTAGCTTTGCGATTTATCACAAAATTTAGCTGTTTATTAACAATAAACTATTTAGCTGCCGCAAAGCGGCAATTTAGCCAAATGAAAGGATTAAAGTATGGCAGAAAGTATTATGCTTGAAAAATCAAAAGATTTTGGCGTTGAAATAATTAATACTTGTCGTAAAATAAAAACGGATAAAAAAGAATCAGTCCTAACAAATCAGTTAATAAGAAGCGGCACAAGTATTGGCGCGAATATTCACGAATCAAAATACGCACAAAGCACAGCTGATTTCATTAACAAAATGCAAATAGCTTTAAAAGAATGTTACGAAAGTGAATACTGGTTGGAAATGCTAAATCGCACTAAGTATTTATCAGATGATATGTATAAAGAATTAAACAACTTATGCGGCAGCATAAGACGTATGCTTATTTCTTCCATAAATACTGTAAAAAACAACAACAAAATCAATTAAAGCTCTATATGAAATTCCAATTCGGCAGATTTGTATAAATTTGCCGAATTTTTTCTTTTACTCTATTGAAAATTCACCCTAGCTTTATTATAATTGTATTAAATAAAAAAATTTACAACGGGGGTGTAAATATGAGAAAAACCAAAATAGTCTGCACATTAGGGCCTGCCTGCGATAATAAGGAAACCCTGCGCGCTATGATTAACGAGGGAATGAACGTCGCGAGAATAAATATGTCGCACGGTACTCACGAGGAGCAAAAGGTACGCCTTGACCGCCTTAAAGAGGTTATAAAGGAGAGCGGAAAGAATGTCGCTATCCTGCTCGACACAAAGGGTCCCGAGGTCAGAGTCGGCACATTTGAAAACGGCAGCGTCGCGCTTATCGAGGGGAATGAGTTCTCATTTTACAAAGAGAATAAAATCGGCAACGACGAGGGTATCGGTATAAGCTATCCTAAGCTTGTCGATATTTTCCTAAACGAGAACAAAGAGGCTATCGGACGTACAATGCTTCTCGACGACGGTAAAATCGTTATGTCCGTTACCAAGGTTACGAAAGAAGCTATTAAATGCAAAATTGTAAAAGGCGGTAAGCTCTCGAACAGAAAGAGCATTAACATTCCGAATTATCATATTTCTATGCCTTTCGTCAGCGCGCAAGACCGTTCCGATATAGAGTTCGGACTTAAAAACGGCGCGGAAATCGTAGCGGCGAGCTTCGTGCGCTCGGCTGACGACGTAAGCACCCTCAGAGATTATATAGACAGTATCGGCTTCGAGGGCGTGGATATCGTATCGAAAATCGAAAACCAGAGCGGATATGACGATATCGACAGGATTATCGAGCTCTCCAACGGAATTATGGTAGCGCGCGGAGATATGGGCGTTGAGATTCCGTTTATAAAGCTCCCCGAAATTCAGAAAACTATTATCCGTAAAACCGTAGCCCACGGCAAATATGTAATCACCGCTACACAGATGCTCGAGAGTATGACGACTAATCCCCTGCCTACCCGAGCCGAGATCAGCGACGTAGCGAACGCCGTATACGACGGCACCTCGGCTGTAATGCTTTCGGGCGAATCCGCGGCGGGTAAATATCCCGTAGAGAGCGTTAAGGCTTTAAACGACATTTGCGAGGAAGCCGAAGAAAATCACGAGGATTTATTGCTCAAAGAATACATTGACAAATTTGACGATTCAAACAGCTTCAGAAAGAGTATCTGCTACTCCGCGAGATACGTAGCCGAAGCAATCAGCGCCAAGGCGATTATCGTTGAGTCCGCGACAGGTAAGGTCGCCAGAGCTATGGCTCATTTCCGTCCCGAATGCCCGATTATCGCGGTTGTCACCTCTCCCTTAGTTCAGCATAAGCTTTGTTTAAGCAGAGGCGTAACCGCCGTACTAGGCGAAAATCTCACCAACACAGACGATATAACCAAGCAGGCTATAAATAAAGCCTTGGAAACAGGTATAGTCAGCTCGGGCGACACGGTTGTAGTAATTTCCTCGAACAAAATCGAGCCCTCCTACGGCACCGATACGCTACAGATCAAGGTTATATAATGGATAATATTATACTAATCGGTATGCCCGCGAGCGGTAAAAGCACGCTCGGCGTAATACTCGCGAGAAAGCTCGGCTACGGCTATCTCGACACCGACTCTTTTATTTCCCAGAGAGAAAAAAGCACGCTACAGGGTATTATCGACAAGCGCGGGCTTCAATACTTCCTCGATACGGAAAGAAGCGTCGGCTCGGAGATAATCTGCGACCGCGTTATAATAGCCACGGGCGGTTCGATGGTTCTGTCGGACAGTGCTATGGAACACCTTAAATCCATAGGAAAGGTTATTTATATAAATGTTCCCTTAACGGAGCTTAAACGCCGTCTCAGCGACTACTCCGACAGAGGAATAGCTAAAAACGATAACGAAACCTTAGAGGATATCTACAATCTCCGCTCTCCCCGATACGAAAAATACGCGGACATAACGGTAGATTATAAACAGGGTAATTCCTTAGAGGAAACAGCGGAAGATATTATTAAAGCAATTCAACAATAAAGAATAAATCGGTCGGATAGAATTTCTATCCGACCGAAACTTTTACCTTTTAACTTTTACCTGTTAACTGTAAATTACTCTCCGTCAAAGCCTTCGAGCTTAGAAGTACAATGAGGACAACGAGTAGCGTTGATGTCGATTTTAGTTTTGCAGTAAGGACATTCTTTCTCTGTCTCTTCCTCTTCTTCCTCTTCCTTCTTCTTACCGATAGTCATAGCCTTATTAACAGCCTTAACGAGAATAAAGATGATAAACGCCATAATGATAAAGTTGATTATAGCTGAAATAAACGCGCCGAACTGGATAGGACCGACATTAAGAACCTTAGTAAGCTCGTTAATATCCTTAACGCCTGTACACCAGCCGATAATCATCTGGATAAACGGTGTAATAACATCGTCGCACAGCGATTTCACGATAGCCTGGAACGCGCCGCCGATGATAACAGCTACAGCGAGATCCATAACATTACCGCGCATTATGAACTCTTTAAACTCTCCAAAAAACTTTTTCAATGGTATAACCCCCTATTATTTTAATACAGCCTTATGAAAGACTTTTTTACCCTTTTTAATAACGACATAGCCGTTTTCAGCGAACATTTCCTTAGAAACCTTAAAGAAAGGATCACTTACCTTTTCTCCGTCGAGAGAAACTCCGCCCTGCTGAATAAGACGTCTTCCCTCTTTACGCGACGGAATAAGCGAACATTTCGTAAGTAAATCGAGAACGGTTAAGTCCTCGGCGAAGTCAGCTTCCGAAAGCTCCGTGCTCGGCATATTGTCGGTATTCTCACCCGAACCGAACAGCGCTCTCGCCGCCTGCTTAGCCTTTTCAGCCTCTTCCTCGCCGTGTACAAGCTTAGTAAGCTCATAAGCGAGAATCTCCTTAGCCGTATTGAGCTGAGCGCCTTCCCAGCCGTCCATTTTATCAATTTCCTCTAAGGGCAGGAAGGTTAACATTCTTATACATTTAAGCACGTCCGCGTCGGCTACGTTACGCCAGTACTGATAGAACTCGTAGGGGCTTGTCTTTTCGGGATCTAGCCAGACTGCGCCCTTCTGGGTTTTACCCATTTTCTTACCCTCGGAATTTAAAAGGAGGGTAATTGTCATAGCGTAAGCGTCCTTACCGAGCTTACGTCTTATAAGCTCAGTACCGCCGAGCATATTGCTCCACTGGTCGTCGCCGCCGAACTGCATATTACAGCCGTATTTCTGGAAAAGGTTATAGAAATCGTAGCTCTGCATAATCATATAGTTAAACTCTAAGAAGCTTAAACCCTTTTCCATTCTCTGCTTATAACACTCGGCTGTCAGCATACGGTTAACGCTGAAGCACGCGCCGACTTCTCTTAACAGCTCAACGTAGTTGAGGTCTAAAAGCCAATCGGCGTTATTTACCATAATAGCCTTTCCGTCGGAAAAGTCGATAAACTTGCTCATCTGCTTTTTAAAGCACTCGCAGTTATGGTCGATATCCTCCTTAGTCAGCATCTTTCTCATATCGGTTCTGCCTGAGGGGTCGCCTATCATACCCGTGCCGCCGCCTACTAAGGCTATCGGCTTATTACCTGCCATCTGTAATCTTTTCATAAGGCAAAGCGCCATAAAATGACCTACGTGCAGGCTGTCCGCGGTAGGGTCAAATCCAATATAAAATACTGCTTTTCCGTTATTTACGAGATCACGGATTTCTTCCTCGTCCGTAACCTGCGCTATCAGGCCTCTCGCCTGTAGCTCCTCATATACTCCCATCGGATTCACTCCTTAAAATAATCTATCATTTATTATAAAATATACTAAAATATAAGTCAAGCTATTTTTCACACTCGTATTTAACGCCGTTTCCGTTTATATGAAACGTAATACTGCCCATTTCGTCAGTCCTGAACACCTTACAGCCGTAGCCGTAAAGACGCTTCATAACCTCGACATTCGGAAGGTTGTAGGTGTTAAACTCCGATACCGAAACCACGGCGTAGGACGGATTAACGGCGTTCAGAAATTCCTCGCCCGTTGCCTGAAAGCTTCCGTGGTGCGAAACCTTTAAAAAATCGGCATCGATATCTTTATCGAGCAGGTTTTTCTCTACCTTGGAGTTTATATCTCCCGTAAACAACAGCTTTTTCTTACCGCAGTTTAGCATAACTACCGCCGAGTCCTCGTTACTTTCGCCGTATTCCATATTCGGTGATAAGACCGAAAGCCCTATATTATTCAGCTTTAGCTTATCCCCCGCCTTTACCATATTGAACGGGATTTTGTTTAAATCGAGCGCGACCTTCAGCTCATCGAGACTCGGACTATCGGGTATATACTTATTACCGATTTTACCCGTAATCACCTTTTTAACCTTAAAGCTGTTTATTAGCTCGCTCATACCGCTTATATGGTCGGAATCGAGATGTGACAGCACAACCAAATCGAGCGTTTTTATTTTCAGCCTGTCGAGCGCGATTTTTACCTTTCTAGCGTTTTTATCCGTACCCGCGTCAATAAGGATATTGGTATTATCTCCGCTTACAACCGCGCTGTCGCCCTGACCGACGTCGATATATGTAACCGTGTATTCGTCCGCGGGAGCGGTATTCATTATTACGGCGGTGATTATAATTCCAATAACGAATAATACAAACGTGATACGTTTTATCAACCGATTCATTTACGTTTACCCTTTTTAGGCTTTCTCGAATACTTCTTAAACTTATCCTTCTTTTTCTTAACTTCGGAGTTATAGCCCTTAGGATAAGGTATCAGGCACTTTTTAGCGTTTCCGACAAGGTCGAGCCTGCCCGCGGCTTTTAGGGCTTTAAAAACTGTTTCCCTGTTTTTCGGGATAAAATACTGCATTAAAGCGCGCTGCATAGCTTTTTCGCCAGCGGTTTTCGGAACGTAGACCTTCTCGAGAGTATAGGGATCGAGCTCGGTATAATACATCGCGGTTGAAATTGTACCAGGCGTCGGGTAAAAATCCTGTACCTGCTCGGGATGGATTTTCTCATTTTTCAGAAATACCGCAAGCTCCACCGCTTCCTTTAAGGTACAACCCGGGTGCGAGCTCATAAGATACGGTACAATATACTGCTCTTTCTTTATATCGGAGGTCGCCTTATAAAACATCTCGGAGAACCTTTTATACGCCTCGATATGCGGCTTACCCATTTTGTCGAGAACCGTTGAGCTGCAATGCTCGGGCGCTACCCTTAGCTGACCGCTTACGTGGTATTTTACAAGCTCATTAAGGAACTCGCCGCTCTTATCGGCGAGAAAATAATCGTAGCGTATACCGCTTCTTACGAACACCTTTTTTATACCGTCAATCTTTCTCAGCTCTCTGAGAAGATGGATATAATCGCTGTGGTCGGCGTTGAGGTTTTTGCACGGCTTAGGAGCCAGGCACTTTTTATTCTTACAAAGTCCGCATTTTTCCTGGATATCACAAGACGGAATCCTGAAATTCGCGGTAGGGCCTCCGACGTCGCTAATATAGCCCTTAAAGCGGGGATTTTTAAGAAAGCTTTCGGCTTCCTTAATTACATTCTCCTCGCTCCTTACGGTAACGGCTCGTCCCTGATGAAACGCGAGCGAGCAGAAATTACACGCGCCGAAGCAACCTCGGTTATGGGTAATCGAGAACTCAACCTCTTTTATCCCCGGAACTCCGCCTAAAGCCTCATACGACGGGTGATAATATCTCTCGTACGGGAGAGAATACACGTGGTCGAGCTCGTCCGTATTAAGCGGACGCATCGGCGGATTTTGTACGAGGATATTTTTTCCGTGCCTTTGGATAACCTTTCGTCCTCTAACGGCGTCGGCTTCCTCGAGCTCCTTTCGGGCGGCTACGGCGTAGTCTTTCTTACTTTCTCGTACCCGCTCGAAGCTCGGCAAATCCACGACAGATTCGGGAACATAATCCTTAGTCGGAATACTGTAGCAAATACCTCTTATATCATATAAAGACTCTATCGGCAAACCGTCGCTCAAGCGGTTCGCGATTTCGACAGTCTGTAATTCTCCCATTCCGTAGACTAGGATATCCGCCTTGCTGTCGAAAAGCACGGACGGCATAACCTTATCCTCCCAGTAATCGTAATGGGCAAATCTTCTAAGCGACGCTTCGAGCCCGCCGATAATTACAGGCGTATCGGGATAATTCTTTTTAAGAATATTAGAATAAACCGTAACGGCTCTGTCGGGACGTTTACCCGCTTTACCGCCCGCGGTATAAGCGTCGTCGCTTCTCTTACGCTTAGCGACGGTATAATGCGCCACCATACTGTCGATATTTCCCGCGGAAACAAAGAACCCCAGTCTCGGCTTTCCGAAGCGCTTAAAGTCCTTATCGCTCCTCCAGTCGGGCTGGGAAATAACGGCAACTCTAAAACCCGCGTCTTCCGTAACGCGGGTTATGATAGCTGCTCCGAACGACGGATGGTCAACGTAAGCGTCGCCCGTTACGTAGACAAAGTCTACATAATCCCATCCGCGTTCTTTACATTCTTCAATTGTCATCGGAAGGAATGACATTTTTATACCGCCTCGTCTATCGTGTGCGTTCCTATCTTAAATTCATATCCCCCGTACCTTAGTGCCTTGTCAAATTTTGGATACGAAGGAAAGGTTCGTCTATAAATTAGTGACTAGTGGTCAGTAATCAGTGATCAGTGAAGGTCAGGAAGAAACGACTTACTGATTATGATTTCTCTCCAGCCACTCGCCGTAGGTCATAATAACCTCTCTCGGCTTAGAGCCCTGGTGAGGACCGATTACGCCGAGCTGTTCCATATCGTCAATCATACGGCCCGCTCTCGCGTAGCCTACGTGAAGTCTGCGCTGGAGCATTGAGGTAGAAGCCTGTCCAGCCTCGCAAACGAACTTAATCGCTTCCTCCATTTTAGCGTCAACCTGGATATCTCCCGAAGACTCGCCCGAATTATCGTCGGCGCCTTCCTCGGCGATACGCAGAATCTTCTCCTCGATTTCCTCGTTATACTGAGCCTGAGCGGATTTCTTAACATAGCGTGTTACTCCGCCGATTTCTTCGTCAGTAGCGAAACATCCCTGTACACGAATCGGATTAGGCGCGCCGACAGGCATATACAGCATATCGCCTCGACCGATAAGCTTCTCGGCTCCGCCCGTATCGAGGATAATTCTCGAGTCCATATTCGAGCCTACCTTTAAGGCGATACGGCTCGGAACGTTCGATTTA
This sequence comes from Ruminococcaceae bacterium UBA2854, assembly GCA_002350765.1. Taxonomy (GTDB): domain Bacteria; phylum Bacillota; class Clostridia; order Oscillospirales; family Acutalibacteraceae; genus Ruminococcoides. The sequence continues at coordinate 5,510 of DEFK01000002.1, read as the reverse complement.
ATAAGACCTGTAATTACGTTAGCTGTCGGACGCTGGGTAGCGATAACAAGGTGCATACCCGCGGCTCTGGCGAGCTGAGCCAGACGAACGATACTGTCCTCTACCTCACCCGGAGCGGTCATCATTAAATCGGCAAGCTCGTCGATAGCGATAACTATTCTCGGGAGCTTTTCTTTTCTTACATCCAGCCCGTTAACGTCGAGCACGGGCTGAATCATCTCGCCCTCCTCATTCTCGTAGGGTGGATTTTCTTTCATATATTCAAGGTTAGAATCTATAAGTTTATTATACGAGTCGATGTCCTTACAATCGAACTCGGCGAACAGCTTATATCTGTCCTGCATTTCGGATACAGCCCAGGCTAAAGTACCCGCGGCTTTCTTAACGTCCGAAACTACAGGCACGAGAAGGTGCGGAATGCCCTTGTACTTCGAGAACTCAACCATTTTCGGGTCGATAAGTACAAGCTTAACCTCATCGGGAGTAGCCTTATAAAGAATACTGATAAGCAGCGAGTTAACGCAAACCGATTTACCTGAACCCGTAGTACCCGCGATAAGCAGGTGAGGGAGTTTCGCGATATCAGTCGTAATAATCTTACCCGCGATATCCTTACCGAGTACGCAGGTCAGCTTGCTTTTACTGTTCTCAAACTCCTCGGAATCGATAAGCTCTCTTATAGAAACCACATTAACTGCCTTATTCGGAACCTCGATACCTACCGCCGCTTTACCCGGGATAGGCGCTTCGATTCTTATACCGTTAGCCGCTAAGTTAAGCGCGATATCGTCCGAAAGATTCGTAATCTTATTGATCTTAACTCCGGGAGCGGGATGAAGCTCATATCTCGTTACCGAAGGGCCTCTTGAAATATGGGTAATCGAAGCGCTTACACCGAAGCTGTCCAAGGTAGAAATAAGCTTCTGGGCATTCTGCTTCATTTCCTCATCGCCGTTTACGGAGGAATTATCCGCGAGCTTTAAAAGACCGATCGGCGGGAAGCGGTATGTATCTTCTTCGGTAAAAATCTCTTCCTTTTTCTCATCTTTAGGCTTACGGCTGCGCGCAGGTTTCTTCTCGGGCTCGTCATTGACTGCCTGAGCCTTTTTAACGGCGTCCATAAACTTATCCATAGCCTCGTCGGAGCTTTCCTTCTTAGGCGTACTGTCGTCATCTATGGAAATGTCGATAGAAGACCTGCTTTTCTTTTTACGACGTTTCTTCGTATTTCCGAGGTCTATATCTATCGAAGTATTAAAATCGTCATTATTACCGTAATCAACCGCGTTATCGGGAGTATCATAGCCGTCATACTGAAACTCGTCCTCGGGAAGCTCTCGTCTTCTGTTTCGGCGTTCACCCTGGCGCTCGTAGGCTTCCGTAACGCCCTTGCCGAAGTTCATGGCTACTCTGCCGATATCGTTCAGCGAGATCCTACAGATAATCAGGCAGAGCGTAATAAGCAATACGAGCACTACGCCCGTTGCCGCCCACCAGCCGAACGCTTTCAGCAAAGGCCAGCCGAGTATTCCGCTGAAAAATCCTCCGCAGGAAAACAGTCTGTTGGGCTGTTCAAATCCGCTGTGCATATAAAGACGGCCTAAAGCGGTGAAATAGCCTCGCTCTATATACTGGTTCTGAGCTCCGCTGAAAAGATATACCAGCGTTTCCGTCAACATAATAATCGTGATCGACATAGCCATTTTGGTTTTAAAATGAGCTATCTCCTTTTCGAGCGTGGTAATTACCGCGAGGTATATAAACAGTATCGGAATAAGGATAATACAGATTCCGAACAGTCCGTAGAAGAAGCCTCTTATACCCTCCCATACCGAAGCTCCAGGAATAAATACCACCAGAAGCGATATGAGCGCCGCCGCGAAATAAAGGAGAGATTTTATCCTCGGACTGAGCTTGGTTTTCTCTTTTACATTCTTAGGCGCGGGTTTTTTAGATTTTGAATTCGTTTTTTTCTTAGGGGTTGATTTTGTATTTGATTTTTTGGCGGTTTGTTTTTTAGCTGCCAAAATACTCACATCCATTTCATTCTTTTAAAGAATAATAACTCTTAAATCAGAAAAATTTAACAGTCGTGTTGTTAAGCATCTCGAATACGCTTATACCAGTAACAATCAGACCGACAACGGCTGTATAAATTATAAATACGATCATCTTATCGGTTTTAAGCAGCCATTTAAACAGCACGATCGAGAAATATCCGACCACAGCCGCCGCGATCACGCCGAAGACTACCGCGATAATGTTATCGGTTGTGAGCATAGCTTTATCAACGTCTTTTATCTCCAAAACAGCCGCGGCTAAAATCGAGGGAATACCGAGCACGAAGGTATAGTCGAGCGCAGCCTGTTTATTAATACCGCGCATCTGACCTGTCGAAAGGGTTGAACCCGAACGTGAAAGTCCAGGGAAAATAGCGGCTACGCACTGCGTTAAGCCTACGCATAAAGCGTCTAAAACAGTATAGCGCGTACGTCCGTCACCCGTATAATTGCTGTCGGCGTCCTTCTTATAATGCTTACCCTGCGGGCGTTTGCTTACGCGATCGCCTATAAAGAGAAGCGTACTTGTAACTAAAAGCGATATACCTACCACGATAAAATACTTACTCTCGGCGAATAAATCCGCTAAATCCTTTACCTTCATATCCGTTCCGGGGATAGGCGCGAATAATAGGAAAAGCGGTAGTAAACCGATAATAAGCATTATTATAAGATTTCTGTCGCCGTCCATTTTCGACCATTTAAACTTACCCGTAAACACGTCCTTAACGAGCAGTCCGAACGCCTTAATAAGCCTTAAAATAAGCTTGCGGTAGAAAATAAGCACCGCCGCTAAAGTACCGATATGTAACATAACGTCGAGGAAAATTCCGCCGTCGTCAACTCCCATAAGGTGCTTGGCGATGTTAAGATGGCCGCTGCTCGATACGGGCAGAAACTCGGTAACGCCCTGAACGGCTCCGAGTATAACGTCCTGAATAATTTTAAACAATAATTCCATATGTACCTCCAAATTAGGGATTAGGGTGTAGGATTTAGGATTTATATAATTAGATTGCTCTAAAACCTAACACCCGTTCCTTTTTTAATTTATCATTTCATACAGACAGTCCAAAGCCTCGTTAAGGTTTCCGACAGCGTCGATCAAGCCGACGTCAACCGCGCGCTGTCCGTCGAGAATAGTTCCGACGTCCATAACCAGCTCGCCTGTATTCATAACGAGATTGGTATAATCTTCCCTGCTGATTTTCGAATTATCAACGACAAAATTCGTAATCCTGTCCTGCATACGCCGATAATAATCGAACGTCTGCGGAACGCCTATGGTAAGCCCCGTACTCCTTACGGGATGCACCGTCATCGAAGCGCTTTTCGCGATAAAGCTCTTTTTAGCCGATACCGCTAAGGGTATACCGATAGAATGTCCTCCGCCGAGCACAATCGACACCACGGGCTTCTTCATACCCGATATAAGCTCCGCTATCGCGAGCCCAGCCTCTACATCACCGCCGACGGTATTGATAAGCATTAAAAGCCCTTTAATTCTCGGGTCCTCGTCAATAGACACCAAAAGCGGTATAACGTGCTCGTACTTCGTGGTCTTGTTATTCTGCGGCAATATATAATGCCCCTCGATTTGACCTACTATAGTAAGACAATGGATAAGCTTATCTCCCCGCATAGCGAGAATTGAGCCCGAATTTTCAATCTGTTCGTTATGGCTCTCGTCAAGCGGGTTATCACCCTCGATTGAGCCGTCATTTTCCTCACAGGGATTCTTTACAAATTCATCTTCCTGAGATTTTTTATTTCCCATTATACGCACCTCCACGGGTATTTTACCCAAAGAAGCACAATATAATGTATACATTAACTTAGATTATATCATTTTATGGAATATAATTCAAGAAAATTATTCTTTTTTCTAAATAAAAATTATTTTTTAAAAGAATTATAGTATGCTATAATACGAAAGCAAGCGCTGGAGCGCGTCCGCTTTCGTATAGTCATCGCTCGTGCGCGCGCAGCGTGCTACTGAGCGGACAATATAAAAATTATTTTCTCTATAGGATTCAGGTAAGATTTTCTTCTCCTTAAAACTTTTACGCTTGAAGATTTATACCGTTTTTGAGTAATTCCCTATAGAGTAAATAAATCTATGAGGTGAAAGTTTTTGGACGATCAATCGTGGCAGATAATAGTAATAATTCTGTGTATTATTCTTTCTGCTTTCTTCAGCTCGGTGGAAACGGCGTTCTCGTTCGTGAACGTAATCCGTATCCAGAGCTACGCCGACGACGGCAATAAAAAAGCAAAAAACGTTCTTTATATTACCGAACGCTTCGACAAGGCGCTTACTACTATTTTAGTATGCAACAACATAGTAAACCTCGGCTGTTCATCGCTCGCGGCGACGCTGTGTTATAAGATATTCGGAGATGTAGGTACGGCAATCGCCACGGGAGCTACGACGCTTTTGGTTCTTACATTCGGCGAGATTATCCCTAAATGTCTCGCGAAGGAGCACGCCGAGAGCTATTCGCTCGCTACGGCGGGAATACTTAAAGGGCTTACAATCCTCTTAACTCCGATTGTATTCTTGTTCTTAAAGCTAAAGGAGCTCGCGCTTAAAATAGCGGGTACTAAAGCCGAACAGCCATCCGTTACCGAGGACGAGCTTAAACAAATCGTAGAAAATATCGAGGGCGAGGGCGTTCTCGAGGAGGACGAGAGCGAGATGGTACAGTCGGTACTCGATTTCGACGACAAAACCGTTCTCGAGGTTCTTACTCCGAGAGTTGATATGACTGCTATAGACATTATGGACAGTCCCGAAAAGCTTCGACATATTATTATGGAGAGCCGTTACTCGCGTATTCCCGTATACAAGGAAACGATAGACCATATTATCGGAATACTGCACACGCGCGATTACCTCGAAATTCTCGCGAACGGCGACGAGCCTAATCTCGGAAAGCTTATCCAGCCCGCTTATTTCGTATTTAACAACCAGAATCTTTCCAAGATACTTAGCGACTTTAAACGCAAGCGCCTGCATATAGCGGTCGTTACGGACGAATACGGCGGAACGCTCGGTATAGTTACGATGGAGGACTTACTCGAGGAAATCGTCGGAGAAATCTGGGACGAGGACGAGGAAATAGAAAACGACTGCACTAAGATTTCCGACACCGAATATTTCGTAAGCGGAGATATGCCGCTCGAGGATTTATTCGAGCTCGCGGATATCGACCCCGACGACGTTGAGACCGACGCGGTAACGGTAGGCGGATTTATACTCGAGCACTTTACCACTATCCCCCGCCGAAAAGCGAGATTTACTTACGAGAATATCGAGCTTACGGTTCAACAGGTAAACAGCCAGCGTATTATTTCCGCGAATGTAGTTATAAAACCAAAAGAAAATGAAGATGAGAAGGATTAATTCCTTCTCATTTTTTTCGACAAAAGGGGCTGTCGCACTAAGCC
>DEFK01000041.1 GCA_002350765.1 Ruminococcaceae bacterium UBA2854 | reverse complement strand
CGCTTCATTTTGCGACAGCCCCGTTTTTTTATTCATAGTTTTTTAAATATACATAATACGGAGCGAAGGGGTCGTTGTTGTTAAGGTAGTAGAGCTTGTTGTTATCTCCGCTTATAGTCTGGGTTTCACTTATCTCCTTATCTGTTCCGTCGGAGAAAACGACCTGGTTGTATTTATGGAAATTGAAATCTATTTTATATACGCCGTAGCCGTCGATATCCTTTTTGACGAAGGTCATTTTTTCGCCCTTGTTACCGTTGTTGAATTTATCGGAGAAAAGCTTGGCGTATACGTCTTTCCATTCGTTGGTGTTGGTAAAGTAAAGGGTTATATTTCCCGCTTCGGTATATTCGTTTAATCTTTTATACGCCTCGCAAAGCTGTCTGTACGCTTCGTTCTTATTATCGGCGGCGGGAGCGGTTTTTACGGCTCTCTTTAAATCCGCGTAGTCGTTGTACGAGCTGAAGCAGTAGGTTTCGTCGAGCAGCGTTTTCGCTTTATCACACATAGCTTTAATATCGTCGGAGGTGACATTTGTACAGAATAAGGACTTGGGATTAGAGATATAAGTTTTGCCGAAAGAGTCAATATCTGTATTGAATACATTTTTGCTCTCGGAAATAGTTTCGGTGGTTTGTTTAAACGAAGTTCGTCCGCCGTTTATTATATATGTCGCGGAGGGATGGATTTTGTTGTGGTAGAGGTTCTCGCCGTAGTAAATACTCGCGTCGTCGAATACCTGAACGTAGTAGCCCTCGGTTAAGTCCTTGTATTCCTCGTCGCTCGCGGCGGCGTAGCTTAAATTGTGGCTGTTGTAATTAAGCAGGGTAGGACAGCATACCGAGCTGTCGTGAATCATATTGCACGAGAAATCGTTCATATTCGAGTAGTTGTAGCCGTATTTAAGGGCGATATGGGTGTGTCCCGAAATCCACGTGATGTTTTTATACTTCTCGATTATATCCCTGAAACGGATTGTGGTTTTATATTTTGTGCTGAGCGGAACGGTGTAGAAATTGTCCTCGTCATCGCCCGCGCCGTAGCCCTCGATTAAGGCGTGCTGAATCAGGAAGATATTTTTATTCTTTTTATAGTTTTCTTTAAGAAGATTTTCGAACCAGTCGAGCTGTTCGTTCGTGAACTCGTCGCCCTCGTATGGACTGAATAAAAACTCAAGCGCCATAAAAATGAATAAATCGCCTGTTTTCGGCTCGGTTACGGAGTAGTAGGGCTTGTTCCTTTTAATCGTGTCTTTCTTTCCGTCGAGCCCTGTCGCCGTAATAAAGGTGCTTAGCAGGTCTTTTCGATCGCCTTTTTTAAGCTCGTGGTTGCCGCTCGCTTCGTAGACATAGCCCGTGTAATCCGAGTCGGCGAGAATAGTCTGGTATTTGTTAAATTCTTTACCAGGGCCTTCGGCGTTGGTAATATTATCACCCGCGGTAACTATAAAGTCGGCTTTTCTTTTAGCGGCGGTTTCGAGAGCTTTTTTAAAGTGGAGCTCCGAGTATTTATAGTATTGATTTGACGCCTGATCGATATGAATATCCGAGTAATTCATAAACGTGTAGTTAGCGTCGGAGGATTTATATTTAAGCCGTTTAGCGGCGGGAATATCGTAAATAGCGGCGGCGTTTTTTACCGAAGTATCTTTTCCCGCGCAGGCGATAAGCTTTGACGCGCCCGCGGGAATAGCGTTGTGGTCTTTAAAGCTGAACGTACCGCCGTTTTTAATCTTAGCGATAGGGTAAAAGCCGTCGAGCGCTTTTTCGCTGTCCGCCCAGTATAGAGTGTATTCGCCGTCGGGAACGGACGAGAGCGTGATTTTACCTTCGGCGTAGCCCGCCTTATTTTTTTCATCACCCGTAAAGGTGTAGCTGAGCTTGCCCGCTGAAAAAACGGGGATAAGCGTTACGCCTGACAGGGTTATAAGTATTGATAAAAAAACAGAAATCGTTTTAAATAATCTTTTCATAATCCACCTCACTTTTATATAATAACATAATTTTTATAAAATAACAGTATTTTCCTACTAAAAGAAGAAAAAATAATCATATAATATTTCAGAGGTGATTTTAATGGATGAAGAACAATACCGCGATTATCCCGTAAACCCTGACGACGAGGAGTACGGAGTAGGAGCGTCGGTTTATGACTTAACAGGGCTTATTCCCAGTGAACCGCAAAGCGAGGACGAGCTCGACGCGTATATGGATATATACCCGTATCTGCCCGAGGATGAAAAGTAAAATTAGTATAGATACTATATCTTTAACTTGAAAGAGGTACTAAGGTACGGGGAATATGGTTTAGTTAAGAGTGAAGAATCCTCCTTATCCAAAACTGACATCAAAGATGTCATCCTGAGTAGGCACAAAGTGCCGTGCCGAAGGATCTTAAACCTTAAAGATTCTTCGACTTCGCTAACGCTCCGCTCAGAATGACAGGCGATGACTAAGTACGGGGGATATGGTTTAGTTAAGAGTTAAGAATTAAGAGTTAAGAATAGAATAGATGAACGTATCCCAAGTCTCCAAAACTTCATAGGATAATAAACGTACGGGGGATATAAATTTAAAATAGGAACGCTCACGATTGACGTGGAAAATAAAAAAATAAAAAAACGCCGCAGCGGAGACTGCGGCGTTTTTTTTGGATGAAATTGTGTGAAATGCTACTTATTGCAGCAATGTTTTGGCACTCTTTTGTTGTGCAAATATATTTTACCCTATAATAATTTATAAATCAACAATTCTAGCATAATGTAATTGCTAAATGGTGAAACTGTAAGGGTTAATTCTTTATTGAACATAAATAAATACAAAGCGGTTACATTTTGTTACGAACAACCGTTCTATTGTTAAAAAGTGATTACAAATGTTACGTTAGTATAAAATTAATAACTTTTCCATAACGAAATATACGCATATATTGGGGATTGTTTTTTCAAAACCACAACATTTAGTTGTTCATAAATTCTAGTGCTTTCGTAGGGAATATCGTCCGCTACGCCCGTAATGTAGACGGGAATCCCGCAGTTTTCGCAGAATTTTGTTAATTCTTCGTCCTCCGTGGGAAGCGTTCCGCTGTGGTACGCTTCGATAAGAACCGCCTTAAAACCGTCGGATTTCGGATAGCGCATACCTGCTTTCGCCTTTATCCAGAGCACGGGAGATTTTTTGGAAAGGGTAAAAATGCCCTCGCCTTTTTTGTTGTAATAATTATTTTGCTTTATAAAGCTTTCGCCCTGAAAATAACCGAACGCGGGAGAGATTGAGGTTAAGTTATCGCTGTAGGCGTTGTGAGGTAAAAGCGAGTCGGCGGTGAAGATCGTCGGATCCGAGCCGTCGTTTTTGTAGCTGACGAATACGCCTCCGATTTTCTCGCGGATAAACTTTACGGCGTATTTAAGATTAATAAGACCGTTCGAGCGGCTGTCGGTTAGGATATAATTCGCCGATACAAAAACAATCGGAATATCGCTGTTTCCGAATGCGATAGAAAGAGCGGCGGCGCTGTACTGGAGAGTGTCCGTGCCGTGGGTTATTATTATTCCGTCATAATTCCCCGAAAGACGTTCTCCGACGCATTTGATCAGCGCGGAGATATACTCGCCGTCAAGCTGTTCGGAAAGTATATAATAAGGCTGAAAGCTCTCGACCTCAATATCCGTGTCGAGAGCTTTGGTTAATTCTGATTTAGTTTTATCCGCGGGAGATAGATAGCCGTCCTGAGGACTGCTCGAAATGGTTCCTCCCGTAAAGATAAGCGCAAGTTTCATTTATTTTACCGTCAGTTTAATTGTAATATCGCGCGTCTTGTTCTGTACCAGTACATTCGCGTAGATATTAGTATTACCCTTTTTAACGCCCGTTATTATACCGTCGTAGCTTACTTTCGCTATTTTTTTATTAGCGCTTTTCCATTTTACAAGGCCTGATACAAAATTGTCGGTAAGCTTCTTATTTATGTCCTTGTATACCTGACCTTTTTTAATGGTAAGATAAAGCGGTGTTTTAGAGTTCTCGTAATATCCGTAAACCTCGCTTTTAACCGCGCTTTTAGCGGAAACAGCGCTGCCCTTGTACGCTTTTACGTAGTATTTGTAGGAGTTGATTTGCGTAGGAACTTTAGCGTCCTTTACCGTTTCGTCAAGATAAGAAACAGTCGAAGCGTTTTTAACGGTTAATATCTTTTTGTAAGAGTTTTTGTATTTAAGCGAGCGGTAAATGCGGTAGCCGTCGGCTCCCTTTACCTTGCTCCATTTAAGATGAATACCCTTCATATCGAGAAGCTCCTCCGCCTGCTTGATTGAAGGACGGGCGAGATATGTTATCTCACAAGCCTTGCTGTAAGCGGAGCTTTTCTTCTTAACGACAGCCTTTACCTTAAAGAGATAGCTTGTACCTGAGGAAAGGTTGCTGTTTACAAAGCTTGATTTTTTACCGCTGTAGGCTTTTTTATATTTTCCCGAGCCTGACTTTTTGTACAGGAGGGTGTATTTTGACGCGCCCTTAACTTTTGTCCACGACGCTTTAACGCCCTTTGCGGAGTTCTTTACCGTAAGCTTAGGGGTTTTAACCTTGCCCTTGGCTGAAGCGAAAGAAACACAGCCCGCGGCGATTATACCCGCTAATACTATTGCTGTTATTGATTTAATAATTTTCATAATAATTACCTCGGTGGTTATTTTACCATTTTTTCATTTTAACGTCAAACAAGTGTCGTTTCTATAACCTCAATGTCATAGTATATTGTCTTTTTTACCGCTCTGTCGTAGTAATCCTGAGCCTTTTGGGTTCCGATCGCGTTGACGAAATCAAGAACAGTATCCGTGATCTTAACCTCGACAACCGCTTTGCCCTCCTTAACGGCGGTAATTACGTCGCCGTTTAAGGTAATTACGTCCTCGCCGCTTGTGATGTCGGCGCTGTAAAGTCCCGCGAGACTGTAGAAGTCGGAGAAGGATTTTATTTCGGAGTAAACATCATCCTTGTTGAGTATTACGGAAAGATGCAGGTTGTTGTTCTCGTCGTGCCAGAAGGAGTTTACGCCGTCTCTTATGGGAAGATAAGCAGTTACGGGAGAGTCGCTGTCCGCTGAAACGGAGGATTTTTTAACAGCCGTTATTTTATACCTGTACGCTGTGGGGTTATTTACAAGCTGAGTGTCTATATACGCTGTGGACGCAGTGGACGCGAGCGTTATATATGAGCTGTCGCCCGCTTTTTTTCGCTGGATATTATAGGACGCCGCGCCGTTTACGGGAGACCATTTTATCATTATTGATTTACCGTCGGTGTTTTCTCTTGCGAAAACGTCCGTTACCTTATCGAGATAGGTAATTGATTTCGTCGAACTTTTTTTAGACGCTGTTTTAGTTTCGGTATTATAACACGCGATTTTGTAGGTGTATTTTGTACCCGAAACTACCATGTCGTCAGTATATGAGGTGTCGGCTACCCTTTTAAGGAAAGAGTATTTACCCGTAGTCTTTCGGTAAATTCTGTAGCGGTTCGCTCCTGAACGCTTTAGCCACGATAGATTGACGCAGCCGTCGCCGTTTGTAACGGATTTAAAAGCGGTATTGCTCATTCTTGTAATCGAAGCCGAAAGAGAAAACTTACTCGTTTTATAACCGTTTACGGCTTTTATTTTGTAGGTGTATTTCTTTCCCGCCGTTACGGAATAGTCCTTATAGCTTGTTTTAGAGGTTGTTTTAATAGCTTTATTTCCGCGGTAAACCGTATATTTTTTAGCGCCCGTGACCTTATTCCACGAAACCTTAACGGATTTATCGCAGTTTTCAAGTTGTAAATTTGTCGGTTTTTTAAGAGAAGCGGCAGAAACCGAAATATCCGCCGCAACCATTAAAGATACCGTACAAGCCGTTAAAGCTATGCTGATAATCTTTTTTATATATTTCATTTTTTTACTCCATAAGGTGTTTTAAAAAGCTTAATTAGATACGTTTTTACGAAGCTTATTATGCAGTACCCATAAGAACCCGCTTAATACAATAAGAGCTAAGCCTATAAACAGAATCGTATATAACAGCGAATGAAGCCCCGCGGTATATAAATCGTTAAGCGAACGGTTTAAAATGGCTATCCTGGAAACAACTCCGCTTAATAATACCGTTACGGGTACCGCGGCTGTTAACAATCCCGCCGAAGCCGTCGCGTAATAAATATATCTTACGGCGATATGCTTCCACTTATTGGTGAGGATGATTACCGCCGCGATAGCCGCGAACAGCGCTAATGTAACCGCTATAAAAACTATAATTCTTGTATTGTATTTGTTTATGGATTTCTGGATTTGCGGGAAATAAGCAAGCTCGATATTGGACGCGTAAATCTCCGAGGCTTCTTTTACGAAGTTGTTTACGCTCTCCTGAGAGAAATCGTTTTCCGTTAAGCCTTTTTTATTAATGAATTGGTCGAGAGCGGTTCTTAACGCTTTCTGAAAATCGAGAGTATTTACTCTAAGCTTTTCGCCCGCGTAGAAGTCGTTTATATAATACTGGACGTCCTTGCGTACCATAACCTCATCAACAAAATCCTCGAAAAAGCTTTTATCAAGTCCGCTGGCGTCGCCCAGATTTACGAGGTCGTCGGTTATTTCCGCGCATACATCCTTGTAATAATTGGTTGAGTTTAAGGTTTCCGTTAAAAATGAGGGAGAGAAGAATGTAAACTTCAGCGACGAGAATATGGCGCAGAAGAATATACAAAGCCCCATTATAAGGGAAAGTACAAGATACATAGCGGTGGTGATTTTTTGGTTTTTAAACAATTTCATATTCCCACCCCTTACTCGTACAATCCGACAATTTTCGGGCCAGAAAGCTTCTCGGCATATACAAAGAAACGCTTTTCGGTAATGCCGAGCATATCGAACGGATAGCAGGTATAGAGAATAAGATTCTCCTCATTTCTGCTAAGGTCGTACGCTTTCTTATTATCGGCGTTATATATTTTTGTATCGGTTATTTTATACTCGTAGTTTCCGTAGCTTGTGCCAATCTTTACAATATCGCCTTTTTTTACGTTTTTAAGGCCGTTAAAGTAGGTGTTGTTATGTCCCGCTACGAGAATTGTCTTACCGTAACCCGGGATAAAGCTGCCCGCGTAAACGCCTGCGCCGTTTCTAAGCGGGACTTTGCCGTCGCCGAAAAACAGCTTGGCGCTGACGTCGCGGTTAGCGATTTTAAGTTCGCCGAACTGCTTGTCTACAGACGGGAACTCAACGTCAGACGCGTTTATCGTATCGGAATTGTTCGTAGTCGGTACGAAAATATTCTCGAATGACTTTGAATAATCGACCTGTTTATCGGATAAAAACATATCGCCTATAGAAAGAGCGTCAGAAATTGTTGGGAAAGAAATAGCGATTGTCAAAAGACACATCGCTAAGCTCATAATAACAGGAACGAATATAAACTTTTTTACATTTTTATGTATCTTATTTCGTTTCTTCATAATTATAATTTTTCTTTCTTGATAAAATTACTCCCGCGCTGCAGGCAAACGCCAATGCAGCTATGGCGAGAACGAAAATATAAACCGTAAAATTAATTTCCGCGCCCGTGGGCTTAATTACCTTAGTGGAATCGTCTACAATAGTTCTTCCGTCTTTGGTGATAATCTTAATGTTCTTTCCGTCGGAACCCGCGGCGGCTGATACGTTAAGAACCTTAGCGGCGGCGCTCGCGTAATTAAGAAGTGTCTTACGCTCGGAAGCCGAAAGCTCCTTTATGCTCGATTTACCCGTACCCTCGAGGAACGAACGTCCCTGGTTAATGATAGAGTTAATTCTGCTCGCCTGATCGGAGGTCATATCTATGGTGTTGAAATAAGACTCCGCCTGGTTAATATAAGAGGACGGAACGTATACGCTGTTGCCCTTCATATTAGCGGGCGTACGCATATTACCTAAAACGCTTGCTTCACTCGAATTGATTCCTGCCGCGAATACAACGGCGGTCGAAAAGCAAGCTATTACAATTGCTAACGCAATCGCTATAATTCTTTTCATCAAATCAAATCCTTTTAAATTTTTATACAATATAATATATACTAATTCACAATTGTATGCTGATATATTAGCACAATAGCCGCCAAAAGTAAAGGAAATATGCGGTGTGCGGAAAATGTTTGTACAAAGAATAAGATATTTTTCCCTTATTATTCAATTTATTATGACATTTTGCAGAAAATATCTGCCATAGCCAAGAATGAGTTGCATTTAAAGGTTGAATGATGTAGAATTATAAACTGTATACGAGTGCGCTTTACGGCGCATAAGCACGCAATAAATGGATAACAGAGAAAGGAGATACTATGGATAATTATAAAAACGAAGATAAAAAAGACTCTTACGAAATATCCCTGGTAGAAATTTTTAAGATATTTAAAAGAGGTCTTTGGAAAATGCTCTTAGCGGCGTTTGTGTTCGGACTTATAGCGTTTACATACTTTAATTATTTTGTACCGAAAACATATACGGCTAGAGTTAAATTATATGTTGAAACCTCCGCGGCGGCAAAAGAAAATTCTTACAACGCGTTGAGCAGCTATAACTACGCGACGGCGCTTGTAAATACCTATGTGGAAATGCTTTCTACAAATAATTTCTACACTAAGCTTTCCGAAAATCTCGACGAAAAATATACGGCCAAAGAGCTTAACAGAATTGTAGCGTTCAAAAACGAGTCGAGCGACCAGGATAATCAGACCGAGGTTTTCTCCGCTATTATAACCGCTAATTCTCCTACGGAAGCTAAAGTAATCGCCGACAGCGTAGCTGATACAGCTCCCGGAGTTATATCTTCCCTGAAGAACGACGATACGGAGTTAAAAATAGTAGATAACGCTACTGTTCCGACGGAACCCTCCTCGCCGAAGGTGTTGCGAAATACCGCTTTAGCGGCGGCGGCGGGATTTATACTGATGCTTATTTATGTATTTATAAGAGAGCTTATGGATAATAAAATCAAGTATTCGGCTGAGCTTACGCAGATTAACGATATTCCTGTTCTTTCGGCGGTTCCTGATTTTGGAAGCGAAAGATTCATTCTTAGCAACAGCACTGAGATTGATGTTGCGGAAAGCGAGGAATAATTATGGCTAAAAAGAAAACAGCGGGAGAGATAAGCAAGGCGCTTAGATTCCAGACTACCGAGGCTTATAAAAAAGCAAGAACAAATATTGTATATTCAATCGTAAAAAAAGGTTGTAAGAAGATTATTTTTACAAGCTCGTTTAAAAGCGAGGGTAAAACTACTACAGCCATTAACGTAGCTATAGCTTTATCTCAGCAGGTAGGTACAAAGGTGCTTGTAATCGACTGCGATTTAAGACGTCCTACCGTTCATACTGTAATGAACATAAAATACGACAAGGGCTTGGTTAATTATCTTAACGACGAGTGTACTCTCGGAGATATAATTTCAAAATCCGAAATCGATAATCTTGATTTTATTACATTCGGCGCTATTCCGCCTAACCCCTCGGAGCTTCTCGCGAGCGAGGCGATGGCCGAGATGATAAAGAGACTCGAGAGCGAGTACGAGTATATTATTTTCGATACGCCTCCCGTAAATATGGTTGTAGATATCGTTCCGCTTATCGGTCTTTCAGACGGTATAGTTTTTGTAATTAAGAACAACGATACAACCTATCCCGAGTTTAACCGCGCTATAGACTTGTTAAAGAGAAATAACGGTAAAATCTTAGGTATTATAATAAACGGAATTCCGACCACAGAAACGAAAAAGGGCGGATATTATCTGTCTAAAACCAAGAAAAGAAATAAGAATACTTATTACGGAGATTATTACGGATAATCTTTTATATGTTTATGATTATACCTAAAGCTTCAATGAAAAAAAGAATCGGGTGAGTATATGTACCATAAAAGCCGCGTGGGCTGGCTTAAGCATTTTGATTTCCTGATACTGGATTTGTTGTGCGTTAATATTTCTTTTGTTGCGGCTTTTTTACTGCAATACAGGGGAGATACTTCTCACTTTGGTGTAACGGATATTAACAGATTCATTATTGTAATAAACATTATCGCTGTTTTGGCGGCGCTACTGTCCAAAACATATAAAAATATTCTTAAAAGAGGGTACTATAAAGAAATAGTAAGCGTTTTTAAATACACCTTGCTTATATTTTTATCCTCTGTATTTTATCTTTTCGCAATAAACAGCTATACCTCAAACGAGCTGAGGAATATTGTTTATATTATGGCGGTTGTGTTATTATTCGTAGACTATATCTTAAGGATTATATGGAAAAGGATATTAAGACATAAGCTCAGAAATACGGCAGAACGCTCTATGCTTGTTGTTACTACAAGCAATATCGCCGAAGATGTTATAAGCAATATGCAGGAAAATGATATCGCGACTTATAAAATATCGGGCGTTGTTATAGTCGATAAAGATATGACAGGCGAAAAGATTAAAGGTATTCCCGTCGTAGCGGGAGTTGACGACGCGGCTGATTATGCCTGCCGCGAGTGGGTTGACGAGGTTTTCGTTAACGTACATAAAAACCAAAGCTATCCCCAAAAGCTTATAGACGAGTTCGAAACGATGGGACTTGTTATTCATAACAGACTGGTGAATACCTCTAAGGTTGACTCTAAACACCAGCTGGTAGAGAAAATCGGTATCTATACCGTGCTTACTTCTTCGGTAAATTCAATAAACGCCTATCAGCTTTTTGTAAAAAGAGCGTTTGATATAATCGGCGGAATTTTCGGATGCCTTATAACCCTTATTTTATGCGCTGTTATAGGACCTGTAATTTATATAAAATCCCCGGGACCGATTTTCTTTAAACAGGAGAGAGTCGGTAAAAACGGAAAGAAATTTATGCTCTATAAATTCAGGACTATGTACCTTGACGCCGAGGAACGTAAACAAGAGCTTATGGAGCAGAACCGAGTTAAGGACGGTATGATGTTCAAGCTGGATTTTGACCCGAGAATTATCGGCAGTAAAAGGCTTGAGAACGGAAAGACAAAAAAAGGAGTCGGCGGTTGGCTGAGAGTGCTCTCTATAGATGAATTTCCCCAGTTTTTTAACGTATTAAAAGGGGAAATGAGTATTGTAGGCACACGTCCTCCTACACTTGACGAGTGGGAAAAGTACGAGCTTCATCACCGCGCGCGTCTCGCCATTAAACCGGGTATTACGGGAATGTGGCAGGCGAACGGCAGAAGCGAAATTACGGATTTTGAAAAGGTCGTTGAACTCGACACATCATATATCCGTGACTGGAGCTTAGCACTTGATTTTAAAATTATTCTGAAAACAATATTGACTGTGTTTAAAAGAGAAGGTTCTATGTAATCACTATTGAATTATAAATTGCAGACTTTTTCCTAAGGTGTAAAGTTGCGCTATAATGGAAAAGTCTGCGGCGGCAGTATAGATAGGGAGGCAAAATGAATTATTCGGTTTTGATGTCTGTGTATAAAAAAGAAGAACCCGAGTATCTCAAGGCGAGCATCGAATCAATACTTAATCAGACTATACTTCCTGATCAGTTTATTATAATAAAGGACGGCCCCTTAACTGAGAAGTTGGATGAGGTTATAGCCCAGGCGGAAAAGGCTAACCCAAATTTGATTGATATTATTTGTAATGAAATAAATATTGGTTTAGGACCTTCGCTTGCAAAAGGTGTTTTAGCTTCAAAAAACGAGTTGATAGCAAGAATGGACTCAGATGATTATTCGGCACCTGAAAGATGCGAAAGACTTCTTCGCCTTTTTGAACAGGATAATGATCTTGGAATAGCAGGGTGCTATGAATCGGAGTTTATTGATTCGATTGAGAATGTCGTTGCTATTCATAAGGTTCCCGAGACAGATGAGGAAATCAGGAAATTTATGAGAAGACGATGCGCTATACTTCATCCCACCGTTGTCTTTAAAAAAAGCGAGGTTATAAGAAGCGGCAACTATCGTTCCGTACATCTTTATGAGGACTATGACCTTTTTGCGCGTATGATACTGGAACACAATGTTAAGGGATATAATATACAGGAGCCGTTGTATCATATAAGAGTGAGTAACGATTTTTTCAAAAGAAGAGGTGGTTTCCGATATGCGAAAACAGTTCTTAAATTTAAGTGGGGAATGTTCAGAAAAGGATATATGAGTATTGGCGATTTTTGTATCAGCGGATTAGGACAGGCGCTGGTAAGTATAATGCCAAATAAACTAAGAGAGAGCTTTTATATGAAGTTTTTAAGAAAATAAAAAACTGTACGATATTTAGTTGTCTTTACATTTTTATTATAACGAGGGAATTTATGGCAAAAAAAATCGGAATAATTACCCAGCATAGAGTTGTCAATTACGGTTCTATGCTCCAGGCTTATGCGCTTCAGGAAAAGCTTGTTGAGCTTGGATGCGAAAGCGAAATAATAGATTATTATCCCGAGCGGTTCACTCCGATTGGAATGCTAAAAAGGATTAAAGAGAAGAGTGATAAGCTGAAAAAGCACTTGTCCGTTAGGA
This sequence comes from Ruminococcaceae bacterium UBA2854, assembly GCA_002350765.1. Classification (GTDB taxonomy): domain Bacteria; phylum Bacillota; class Clostridia; order Oscillospirales; family Acutalibacteraceae; genus Ruminococcoides. Next base: position 23,722 of record DEFK01000041.1, on the reverse strand, counting down.
CAGCTGCCAGAATCATTATTATCCCTTCTTATTTTATTCGTTTTAAAATGTTTTTCGCTTTTATGAAAAGCAAGATGAATCTTACCGAAAAGGTGTACCGTACCGAAGAAGAGTTAAACGCCGAGCAATTTGATTACGATGTTTATTGTACAGGCAGCGACCAGGTATGGAACAGCGGATGGAATGAAAAAATCGAATATCCGTACTTTCTTTCGTTCGCTCCTGATTCCGCGAGGAAGATTTCATATGCGGCGAGCTTTGGCAAAAATGAGTTAAGTGAAGATGAAGTTGAAGAAACAAAAGCTTTACTTGAGCGTTACGACGCAATCTCGCTCAGGGAAATATCGGGCGTTGAAATTTTAAAAGGACTCGGTATAGATAACGCGGTAAATGTTCTTGATCCTACTTTGTTGCTTAACGGCGGAGAATGGAGAAAAATCTCTTCGAAAAGATTTGATAACGAAGAATATATCTTTGTATATAATCTTAACCGTAATAAGGTAATAGATGATTACGCCGAAAACCTTTCTAAGAAAACAGGTCTTAAGGTAAAATACATAAGTTACCAGCTTCACGAAGCTTTCCGTAACGGAAAGATGTACTGCAACCCAAAGGTTGAGGATTTCCTTTCCTTAATAGATAACGCAAAATATGTTGTTACCGACTCGTTCCACGCAACCGCTTTTTCACTGAATTTCAACACGGAATTTGTTATTGTATATCCTGGGAAGTATAATACTCGTTTGCAGAGTATTCTGGAGATTACAGGTCTTACAAACCGTGTTGCAAAGAATAATAACGATCTCGGTATCATTGAAAACAAAATAGATTTTACCGTGGTTAATCAAATACTGGACAGTAAAAGAGAAGAATCACTTGATTGGCTGAATAAGGCTGTTAATTAACCCGAAAGGATTTTTAATATGAGTTTTGCACATAAGATTAAAAGAGGTATCGGCGAGATACTTAGATATTTTCCCGCGAAGGTTTCTGTAAAAACTCCTGTTTTATACGGAGAAATGCTAAAAGGCAGAACGGCGTTGATTACGGGAGGAACAGGCGGAATCGGACTTGAGATTTCGCGCGCTTTCCTCAGAAACGGCGCGGATATAATTATTACAGGCAGAAACGAAGCAAGAATTCAGGAAAGATGCAAAGCGCTTCAGGATGAGTTCCCTTCCTCAAATATTTACGGAGGAGTGTTGGATAACTGTAATATAGACGGTATGGACTCTCAATTGTCGGATATTTTTTCAAAAACCGAAAAGAAAATCGATATTCTTGTGAATAACGCGGGAGTTCTCAGTAAAAACGATTTCGGCAGCGCAACCGAGGACGATTATGATAAAGTTATGGACACCGACCTTAAAGGCGCGTACTTTATTACTCAAATCGTTGCGGAGTATATGAAAAAGAATAAGGTTCAGGGTAATATCCTTAACATCAGTTCTTCTTCATCCATCCGTCCCGCCACAAGTTCGTATCATCTGGCGAAATGGGGAATAAGAGGACTTACAAAGGGACTCGCTAAAGAGCTGATACCGTTTGGTATAGTTGTAAACGGATTAGCTCCCGGACCGACAGCAACCAGTATGCTCACAGCCGATAATAATATAAACAGACCATCAGCGCCAAACGGAAGATTCTCTACTCCCGAGGAAATAGCGAATCTGGCGGTTGTGTTAGTCAGCGATATAAGCAAAACGGTTGTAGGAGATACAATTTTCGCGAGCGGCGGATGCGGATTGCTGACATATGACGACTGGAATTAGTAAAACACCTGGTTAAAAGGAGTATAGATATTTATGTATACGGAATTAAAAACATATCAATTTATCATTTCAATGCTGAAAAAATACGGAATTAAAAATATGATATTATCCGCGGGTTCACGAAATGTTCCCTTTGTACATTCCGTAGAAAAGGATTCGTATTTTAACTGTTATTCGGTTGTTGATGAAAGAAGCGCGGGATATTTCGCGCTTGGAATGGCTCAGGAGACAAACGAACCTGTATTAATTTCATGTACTGCGTCAACTGCGTCATGTAACTACTATCCACCTGTGGCGGAAGCGTATTACCAGAACGTTCCTATGATTATATTAACCAGCGACCGCGATCCCCGTATGCTCGGACAGAGAGAGGATCAGATGATTGATCAGGTTAATATGTTTGACAGACATGTAAAAAAATCTGTTAACCTTCCATTGATTAACTGTAAGGCGGACGAAGAGTACTGTATCAGACTGATTAACGAGGCTTTTCTGGAATTAAACCATAACGGCGAGTGCGGTCCGATACATATTAATGTGCCTATGGATTCGTATAATAAATCATTTACCGCAAAAAGCCTTCCTGATGTAAATGTTATAAAGCGTATTGCTGTAAACGAAAAAGATAAATGGAAGGAAAAAGCCGACGCTCTCCTTGATAGTAGAAAAGTAATGGTGGTATGCGGACAGAAGAGCTTTATTCCAAAGGGTCTTAACAAAGCGCTTGAAGAGTTCTTTAAAAAGTATAATTGCGTTATAGTTACGGATCATATGTCTAACGTAAATCTGAAACAGGGAATTAATACAGTGCTGACGTTTGACGAGAACTATATTTCCTCCGATGTGTTGAAAGAGCTTGCTCCTGATATTGTTATCTCCTTTGGCGGTCAGGTTTTTTCAGGGCTGAAAAACCAGCTTAGAAAGATTCACACTAGCTTTAAGCATTGGCTCATTTCGGAACGTGGAGAGGTATGTGATTTATTCAAAGGGCTTGATACTATTTTTGAGTGCTCACCCGAGTATTTCTTTAGCGAAATGAACAGCCGAGCCGATAGTTATAATAATGATATGCAGTATTATGAATCGGTGAAAACATATACCGATAATGTTGATTTCTCGAATATTCCGTACTCTAATGTATATGCGGTAAAAAATATAGTGGAACAGATTCCGCCAAACTCAATTCTGCATTTGAGCATAAACGACAGTATAAGAATTACGAATTTCTTTAATATTCATCCTGATATAAAGGTTTATTCCAATATCGGAACATACGGAATTGACGGTTGTATGTCGTCGTTTATTGGCCAGAGTGTTGCTTCTCCTGAAAAGCCCGCTTTTTTGATTATAGGTGACCTTTCATTCTTCTATGATATGAATTCGCTTAAGATAAATTCCCTTGGAAAGAATGCACATATTCTGTTGCTGAACAATCACGGAGCAGCAGAATTCCACTACAACGGAACATGGATAGATGAAGCGAGCGATTTACACACTTCCGCCAGACATAACGTTAAAGCGGAAGGCTGGATAAAAGAGAATAGTATTAAGTATCTTAGTGCTTCTACTAAAGAAGAATACGATGCAAAAGTAAAAGAATTCTTATATTCGGACGAGGCGGTTGTTTTTGAGGTGTTTACGGAAATGTCTACGGACGCGGAAGTTATACATCAGATTTATAAAGAGAACAGGCCTTCTGATTTAAAAGCAAACCTGTTAAGATCAACAAAAGAAATCGTTAAAAAGAGGATTGGGCAGGAAAAAGCGAAGAAAATACTGGGTGTAATTAAGGGAGATTAACCTGTTGCCCGTATTATCGTTTGGAGTAAGACAAGAGGGTGTATAATTATGGAGAATCAATTAATCCGTGTTATGCAGGTAATTCCGGATATGAGATCCGGAGGCGCGGAAAACTTTATAATGAATCTTTATCGTAAAATGAACAAAGACGAAATCCAATTTGATTTTTCTGTTCATTATAAGGAAAGGCGATTTTTTGATGATGAAATAGAGAGTTACGGTGGAAAAATCTATCGTTTTTCCTTAAGAAATGATAATAGTGTTATCAAATATATGAGGGATTTAAATCGTTTTTACAAAAACCATCCCGAATATAAGCTGGTACATTGCCATTGGAACAGTATGGGTTTTATTCATTTTCTGGTAGCAAAGCATAATAAAATCAAAGTCCGAATTGGACATAGCCATAACAGTTCAGCGGGAATAGGTAGAAAGGGTAAAATAAAAAAATGGTTGGTAAAGCCGTATAAATATGTAACCACACTTAATCTGGCTTGTTCCGATGCTTCGGGTAAGTTTTTATGGGGGAAAAGACCGTTTGAGTTTATTCCCAACGCTATAGATGTCAACAGGTTCAGATTCAGCGAAGAAGCGAGAAACAGAGTTCGCAGGGAGTGGAACCTGCCTGATGACGCTGTGCTTTTGGGACATGTAGGAAGATTTAACGTTCAGAAAAACCACAAACAGCTGATTGCTATTTTTAACGAGGTAGTGCAGAATAACAAGAACTGCTACCTGATGCTGATAGGTGAAGGTGAGTTATCTGAGCAGATAGAAAACCTTGTTTCGGAGTACAATCTTAAGGATAAAGTAATCTTCGCGGGAGTTCAGTCGGATATGCAGGATTATTATTCCGCTATGGACGCGTTTTTACTTCCCTCGCTTTACGAGGGGCTTCCGCTTACCGCGGTTGAAGCGCAGGCAAGCGGTTTGCCGACGCTTTTGTCCGATACTATTACAACCGAGGTAAAAATAAATGACAACGTCTATTATCTGAACAACAACAGCGCAAAAGACTGGTGCGAGAAAATAGACGCCTTAAAACACGACGGACAAGCGAGACTCGATTATAATGATAAGGTTTTAGAATCCGTATATAATATCGATGAATTAGCAAAAAAGATTTCTGATTTGTATAAAAAATTATACAATGAACAAGTGAATGATAAAAACTAAATTTTTGATAGATAAGGATAGAATTATGAAAAAGGCATTAATCTTCTTTTCGGAAGACTCTTTAACCCCCTCGGGCGGACCTGCGGGATACTTATACAATTTAAACCTCGGACTGCAATCGATTAAGTCGGACGAGGTTGAGATTTCCTTCTTTAACAAAGCTCCCCGTCCTCTCAGAGAAACCGTTAAGAAAAAGAATATGGTACCGAAAAGGCTTAGAGAATTTCGCAGAGCGGTTGACGATATGATGTACGAAAAGAAATCGTATCCCGTGTTTGAAGAAATGTATGATTACGATCTTATCCATTTTCATTCTACGGACATGATGTTTCTCAATAGAGAATTCCTGAAAAACTATAAGGGAAAAGTTGTTTTAACGTCACATTCGCCTTGTGCTAAGTATCAAGAAAAGCTTGAATGGCTTAATCCGTTCGATTATAAGCTGTTTAAAAAGAAAATAGACAGAATTGAAAACATTGATATCTATGGTTTTGAACGCGCGGACAACATAATTTTCCCGTGTCCCGAGGCGGAAGAGCCGTACTTCAATACATGGGAAAGATACGAGTCAATCCGCGACGAGAAAAAGCTTAAATATATGACGACGGGAATTGTCGGATGTGAGCCAAAAATCGACAGAAGCGAGTTTAGGAAAAAATACAATATTCCCGATGACGCTTTTGTTGTTTCCTATGCGGGAAGACATAACGAGATAAAAGGATACACGGATTTAAAGAAGATAGGCGAAAAACTGCTCGAAAACGAAAATGTTTATTTCCTTATAGCGGGCTTGGAAGAGCCTATTACAGGCTTAGATCACGAGCGCTGGATTGAGGTCGGCTGGACCAACGATCCCCATTCGCTGATAGCCGCTTCCGACGTCTTTATTCTGCCGAATAAGGAAACATATTTTGATTTAATCCTTTTAGAGGTTATATCGCTTGGCGTACCGCTTGTGTTAAGTGAAACGGGCGGAAATAAATACTTTAAAAAATACGGTTCAGACGGTTTTATGTTTTATAACACCGTTGATGAAGCCGTTTCAACCTTAGAGGAATTCAGTAAAAAAACCGAGGCGGAGCGCGTTGAGTGCGGTAAATCCGTGCGCAATATATTTGACAGAGATTTTACCGTAAAGACTTTTACAGAGAATTACATTAATATAATAACCGAGATATTAAACAGCGGTGAGTAATATGATAAACAAGGTAATCCGACGAGTTGAAAAAAATCTGAATCAGCGTCGAAGCTATGACTATAATCCCGCGGCAGGCGAATTTGAAAAATACAGCAATAATCCTGTTTTAAGCGGTGTCGACGGCGGAAGTATGTTTGACCCGTTTGTAAGAAAAACGGGCGATGAATATCTTATGCTCGTTTCAAACAGAAAGGAAAAATCGCTGGAGTTTTATACATCCGTAAACGGTATTGACTGGAAACTGAAAAATCAGGCGGTTAAAGGTATTGCCGACACCTGGGAAGAGAATATCAATCGCGGAACTTTCCTCTATAAAGACGGATTAATGTATTTGTTCTATACAGGACAGAAAGACGGAAAAAGCTGTATCGGGCTTGCTAAAAGCTCGGACGGCAGGAATTTTGAACGCGTCGGAGATAACCCGATTGTTACTCCCGAACTCGATTTTGAGACCGCGGCGGTTATGAATCCGTGCGTTATTTATGATGATGAGAAAAAGACATTCCGTATGTGGTACGCGGCGGGCGAGAATTTTGAACCCGATGTAATAGCTTACGCGGAGAGCGAGGACGGAATAAGCTGGGAAAAACACGGCGTGGTTATGGCGGCGGATAAAACTAAAGAATATCAGAAAGCAAAAGTCGGAGCGTGCGATATAGCTCGGCTCGATGACGGCAGATATTGTATGGCGTATATTGCGTACCAGAATGTTGACGTAGCGAGAATTTGTCTCGCGTATTCCGAAAACGGTATAGACAACTGGGTTTACGATAAAGACAATCCTATTCTTTCTCCCGAAAAGGGGAAATGGGATTCAAGCGCCGTATATAAACCTACTTTTGTATTTGAGAAAGACAGAATACTGATTTGGTATAACGGACGAAGAAATGAAAAGGAAAGCATAGGTTTTGCCCTGAAGGATAAAAAATGAGTATGGTAAGTATTATTATCCCTGTTTATAATACAAAAATTACAGATTTAGAATCCTGTGTCAATAGTATAAAAGCTCAGACGTATCAGGATTTTGAGGTTTTGTTTATCGACAACGGAAGCGAAAAAAATTGTGCCGATAAGCTCGATGAAATAGCGAAAGCCGACAGCCGTTTTACAGTTTTCCACAAGGAAAACCGCGGAGTAAGCGTCGCGAGAAATCTCGGAACAGAAAAATCCCGCGGGGATTACATAATGTATGTCGACGCGGATGATCTTCTTACGCCTTACGCGTTGGAAGACGGTGTAAGCCTGATAGAAAAAACGGATAGCGATGTTGTAATAGGAAAAGTAGTAAAAACAAGTAACCGCAGTTATGATTTATCCGGGTATAAAGAAAGCGGTTATGAGATTCTTGAGACATCCGATGACAGAGATGATTTCAGAATACATATTTTAAATAAGAGTTGTCCCCGTTTTATGACCGAGGGAGAAATATCGCATAACGGCGAAGGCTGCTGGTCGCATTTAATTAAGCGTAAAACTGCACTTGATAATAAGTTCCCAGAGGGAGTAGAAGTAGGCGAAGACACTATCTGGGCGCTTGATATGTTAAGCGAGGAGCAGGATATTAAGCTTTGTCTGTCGAAAAAGGTTTGGTATTTTTATATTCAAAACGATTACAGCGTATTGAACTGTTACAATCCCCGTATTAAAGAACAGCTTACCAAGCCTGTCGGGATTCTTAATTCGGTTTATTTACAAGAAAAAGACAGTCTGTATAAAGCGTATATGGATTGGATAATGATAAAATTAAGACATATTTCGAGCAGATTCTACCTTGCCGAAGATAACAAGGATTCTTTTTCCTCAAAAAGGCGTTCTATGAAGGAAATGATAAATAATTCGCCGTGGAAAGAAGTAGTAAAAGGAAGAAAATGCTTGTCAGTTTCAACAAGAATAAAGTTGTTTTTATACAGAAGAAACCTAATGCTTGTTTTTTATAGGTTAACAGGAAGATAAAGAGGAGAAACTATGAATTTTAAGCTCAGAATAGATTATTGCGCTTGTGTTCTGATGTTGATTTTCGTCGTAATAGTTGAGGCAAATTACTGGCTGCTTTTACAGACATTTAAATTATCCGTTCTGACGGTAGATATTATATGGGCAGTTCTGTTGATTTTACCTGTTATTATAGCGCACGGTAAATTGAAATTTACTCCTGTTATGGGAGTATGGGCGATATACTTGTTTATCGTTCTTATCAGGAACCAGGAATTCTTCCATATGGCGTATATGAATACACTGAGAATAGTTCTATGTGTTGTTACTGTTTTTGTCTGTGCGGCTAAGGCTGAATGGACGAAATCGGTACCGTTGATGATGTTTATAATAGGTGTGCCGAACGTAATAGCCACATTATTGTTTTTCGTTAACAAAAACTTATATTATTTATTTATTTCAAAAACATATAAAGAATTCCAGTCGGGTACTTATGGCGGACAATTCGGTTACAGAGCAGGAATAGCGGGACATTATTCCCACAACGGAACATATATAGCTATGGTCTTTATTGTGTTGGGAGTAATGCTGTGCTGTCTTGGACTAAAAAGACAAAAGCTGATAATTACTGTTGCGTTAACAGTTTTTACGGGAGTAGCCCTGTTTTTAACATCAAAAAGAGCGCATATACTGTTCGGTGCTGCCGCTATTCTGATTCTGTATTATGTAGCGAACAGATCTAATAAAACAAATAAGTTTTTAAGAATAATTATTTTCGGAGTAATTACCGCGGTTGGTTTGGCGCTGTTCCTTGAGTTAATGCCCAACGCGTCGTTTACAATTGAGAGGTTCCAGGCTGCGGGAGAGGATGGAGCGAGTAAGTACAGAATCCTTATGTGGAAACACGCGATGAACGGATTTTTCAAATCACCGATTTTCGGAAGCGGATGGTACGGTTTTTCATATGATCCAAATATTGCGTGGGTACCAGGGGCGTCCTCGGGATGTCATAATATATATATCCAGCTGTTATTCGATACAGGTATTGCCGGATTTACCGTTACGGTTGGGGCTATTATATGGAGCTTGGTTACTACGGTTAAAAACCTGCTCTTAATAAAAAAATCCGACGCTGATAATAATTACTTTTTGACACAGTCAATGTCTTTTGCCATACAGGTTTTTTATGTTCTGTACGGTATGACAGGTAATATGCTGTTTGACCAGATGTTTATGTTCTACGCGATTGCCATAGCGGTAAGTATGGCGACAAACGCTAATATATCGTCAATTATAAATCCCGTTTATAAAATAGAAAACGGAAAAAAGGTTCAGGCGTAAGCCTGTAAGATTAAAAGCGATAAGAGTAGGGGAATTATGAAGAAGATAGGAATACTTACTTTCCATAAATCAATAAATTACGGTTCTGTATTACAGGCGTACGCTTTAAGAAAAACGCTTAATAACATCGGATATGACGCCGAGGTGATAGATTACCAGCCTGATAATTATAAGTTCCTTTACGGACTGGTAAGAAAACCGAACACTCTTTGGAGAGTAAAATATGATGTTGTTAATATTTTACACTCTTCGTTTATGAAAAACAGAAAAAAGCTTTTTGCCGAGTTCAGAGAAGAGTTTTTGAATTTAAGCCATGAGAAATATCAATTCGGCGACGATATCTCACCGATAAACGAGAAGTATGACGCGGTAATCTGCGGCAGCGATCAGATATGGAATCCTAAGGCTAAGGACAGCGATATTAACTTTTATCTTCCGATTGAACACAAAGCGAAAAAGATATCCTACGCTGTCAGCCTTAACGACGGATTTGCCGATCAATACGAGGATAAAGAGAGATATAAGAATCTTATAAGAGATTTTAACAGGCTTTCCGTGAGGGAGAAATCCGCTGAAAGAGATTTGCGCGGATTTATCGGTGATGATAAGGACATTGAGGTTGTACTCGATCCGTCTCTGCTTTTACAAAAAGAAGATTACGAGCCGATTTGCGCCGAGAAGCGGGTTGATAAGCCGTATATTTTTCTTTATTCGGTACACCACAAAGATTCTACGGTAAGAACCGCGAAAAAGCTTTCCGAAAAGTTTTCGATGCCAGTATATTTCCTGTATACGGATTTTGACGCGCATAAAACCGCGGTAGAAAACAAGGAGTTTATTTATCCGAAAAAGGATACTTCTCCGAAGGAGTTTATCAGCTTCATTAAAAACGCTGAGCTGGTGATAACGGATTCGTTCCACGGAACCGCTTTCTCAATAGTTTTTGAGAAAAAGTTTTTCAGTATCGCGAAGCTTAATGAAAACGGAGAGAAAATCCGAGATGAGAGAATTTGCGGAATCTTAAACAGATTAGATATAGAAGACAGATTTATCAGCGAAAAAGAAGCCGATAACGTTTCTTTAAGCGATGAAATAGACTATACGACAGTTAATAAAAAACGAGATGAGCTGATAAAGCAGTCGCTCGATTATCTTAAATCAGCTATCGATTAGGAAGTGAACAGTTTGGATATTACAGTTATTACCCCTTATGATTCGTCAAATTACGGAGCTTATTTACAGGCGTATTGTCTTAAAAATGAGCTGGAGGCTCAGGGACATAAAGTTTACCATACTCCGACAAGAAGCGCTGAATTTGTAAAAGCGATTTATTATAAGGATAAGCCTATTCGTAAAAAAGAAAAACTCTTTCCGCTTACGTTTAAGAAGAATCAAAAATTCGGCCAACGTAAATATGAGATGTTTAAAAAGGATATCGAGGTTTTTAATATACGTGAAATGTCCGATTGTAAATCTGATTTATATGTTCTCGGAAGCGACGAAATCTGGAATATAAATCAGCAGTCATTTCGCAATCCGATTTTCTGGGGAATAGGTATGGAGCCCGTGATTTCTTACGCGGCGAGTATCGGCTCAGCCGATAAGGAGATGCTTAAAAAATATCCCGAACAGATTAACGCGGTGCGCAAACTCAGCTCCGCTCTTGTCAGGGATATTAAGACAAAAGAGTTTCTGAAAGAGGTTTGCGGCGTAGAGTCTCAGATTGTCTGCGACCCTACTATGCTTGTGCCTGTAGAGAGCTACGGGAGAGAATTTAAGGACGAGTATCTTGAAAAGAATGATTGTATTCTTGTTTACGCGTATAATACCTTAAATAAGGATTGTATCGACGCAATTCGTTCATACGCTAAGAAAAACAGGTTGAAGGTAGTCGGCTGCTGCTTTAACCATAGTTGGTGCGACCATATCTGTGAGTGCTCTCCGCTTGAGTTTTCTAGCCTTATAAGACAATGTAAGGCGGTTATTACAGCGACTTTTCACGGCTCGATTTTCAGCATTTTGAATCACGCGAATTTTATAAGTGTTCCGTACAGCCCTAAAACAAGCCAGCTGTTGACTCAGTTTGGGATTGAGAACAGATTACTGGGAACTAAAGATTTTTCAGTTGAAAGAATTTCCTCTATACTTGACGGAGAAATGCCCGGCTACGACGATATAGAAAAAAAGATTTCCGATATAAGGGAAAAATCCAAAGGCATTTTAAAATCCGCGATAGAATTTGCTGTAAACGATAAAAAGTTCGATTATCAGATTTGTCCGTCCGATAGCTGCAGCGCGTGCTTTGCGTGTATGAATAAATGTCCGAAAAACGCGATTGAATGTACTGTTGATATTTACGGACGTACTATGCCGATGATTAATCCTGAGCTTTGCGTTCAGTGCGGAATGTGTAAAAAGGTTTGTCCCGCCAATAACCCCGTCGATTTAAACGAACCGATAAAATGCTACGCCTCAATAAGAAAAGATGAGGAAGAGCATAAAAAATCTGCTTCGGGCGGAATCGGAGCGGTTCTTTCCGAGCGTATTATATCGCAGGGCGGCGTTGTTTACGGAGCGGCGTTTGAGAGAGAAAATGATAAATTAATCCTAAAGCATTCCAAGGCTGAAACCCTGGAGCAAGCCGAAAAATTCCGAGGTTCTAAATATGTCCAAAGCTTTATCGGCGGCGATATTTATCGTGACGTTCTTAAGGAGCTTAAAACAGGCCGAAATGTTCTGTTTACGGGAACTCCCTGTCATATAGGAGCGTTACAGAATTTCCTCGGTAAGGATTATGATAACCTTTATACGGTAGATTTGATTTGTCACGGTGTTCCGCCGATGCAGTATTTAACGGAGCATTTAGAAAAAGTTGCGGGCGATAAAAAGGTAACCGATGTTACATTTAGAATAGGTCCGAGAGATTTTGTGTTATACGTTAAATCAGGAGACGAAACGGTATTTAAAATCTTTAGAGACAGTGATACATATTATAAATCTTTTATCCGAGGCCAGGATTTCAGAGAGAATTGTTACAGCTGCCGATATTCTGCGCCCGAAAGATGTTCTGATATTTCAATCGGAGATTATTGGCTCGATAAAACCACTCTTGAACATCCAATGGACGGAAAGATTACGGTTGTTGTTGTAAATACCGATAAGGGCGAAGATATAATTCAGCAAATTCGAGATGATATTATTCTTGAAGAGCGGGATTATGAAGAAGCAAAAAGCCTTAACGATCAGCTCAACAAACCATCAATAAAGTATAAAGATAGAGATTTATTACTGGAAACTTACAGAAAAACACAAAAAATAGAAGAAGCTATTAATTCAACAGTTATTAAAAAAGAGATAGAAACTTATAACTTTTTAAATACTACATTACCAGGCAGAGTAATAAGAAAGATTATTTACATTAAAGAGAACGGAAAGTGGAAATGAGCATTGTAAAAAAGCTTTTAAAAAAATACAATAACATTCCGCTGCCCGCAAAAGCCGCGTTGTGGTTTGTATTTTGCAGCATTGTACAGAAAAGCATATCGCTTTTAACTACTCCGATTTTTACCCGCTTAATGACTACGGAGCAGTACGGTCAGTTTAACGTCTACAACTCATGGCTTCAGATTTTTACAATTATTACCACGCTTAGACTGAACTACGCCGTATTCAACAAGGGTATGAGCAAATACAAGGATGACCGCGACGCCTATACCTCGACAATGCAGTCGCTGACGTTTATTATAACGGGAATTGTTTTTGTTATTTATCTTATTTTCAGGGAGCAGGTCAACGCAATTGTAGAATTGCCGACGTTTATAATGATTGCTATCTTCCTGGAGCTTTTTGTAACGCCCGCGATTGATTTCTGGACTATAAGAAAAAGATACGAGTATATCTACAGACCCGTCGTTGTCCGTACGCTGATTATGGCATTTTTGAACGCGGGACTGGGAGTTGCGGCGGTATTAATTTCTGATGAAAAAGGCTATGCGAGAATTATTTCCTGTGTACTTGTTAACCTGATTTTCGGTGTTGCGTTATTTACATATAACCTTAGAAAAGGTAAAACGCTTTTTGTCTGGAAGTACGCTAAATTTGCCGTACTGTTTAATATCCCGCTGCTGCTTCACTATATATCTCAGTATATCCTCGACCAGTTTGACCGTATAATGGTGCAAAAAATGGTAAGCTTTGCCGCGGCGGGCATTTACGGAGTAGCGTACAACGCGGGAATGATTATGAAAATTGTTACCCAGAGTCTCAATAACGCGCTTGTCCCGTGGCAGTATGATAAGCTGGAGAAAAAGAAGTTCAAGGATTTGGACGATACCACATTTTTGATTTTTATTCTTGTAGCTGGAATAGCGCTTGTTTTCTCGGCGTTTGCTCCCGAGCTTATGATTCTGCTTGCGGACGAAAAATACCACGAGGCGGTTTATGTAATACCGCCCGTAGCGCTGGGAATGTTCTTCTCGTATGTATATGTTACGTTTGCGAATGTTGAATTTTTCTACAATCAGACGAAGTTTACGATGTTTATTTCTATGGGCGGAGCGCTTTTAAATGTCGGACTGAATTACATCGGAATTATGACGTTTGGTTATATAGCTGCGGCGTACACGACGCTTTTCTGCTATGTTGTTTTTGCTATTTCTCATTATTTCTATATGAGTTACAGCGTAAAGAAAGCGCTGGGAGTAACAAAAATATTCCGCACTACCCGAATGATGATTCTGTTCGCCGTTGTATTGGCGGCGGGACTTGTGGTTATAGCCGTTTACGATTTGATTATTGTAAGGTATTCAATTATGGCTGTAATACTTATAGTAGCTCTGATTAAACGCAAGGAAATTATAGCGTTGTTAAAGAGTGTGCGAAAGCCCAAAAAAGTTGACGCAAAAGCAGAAACTTAATTATGTTATAGCTAATAAAACACCGTTAAGTTAAGGAGAATTAAATGGGAGATAACGCTTTAAACCGATCAACCGTTACAAACAAAACAAGCGGCCGTAATTACGGACTGGATTTATTAAAAATTGTTATTATGTTTTGTATTGTACTGTTTCATTTTAACGATCATGGTAATGTTAAATTATCCGCTGAAATGCCGCTTACGCTTAACTGGATTGCGTTAGCCTTTGTCAGTATTTTCGGCGCGATCGGAAACTGTATATTTATATTTATCACAGGATACTTTTTGTGTGAGAAAAACTTCCGTATCCGCAGGCTTTCCCTTTTATGGGCGCAGGTGTTCTTTTACTCGGTTTTGTGTAGAATAATAACTATTGCCGCAGGAATTGATCCGCTGAATATAAAGATGCTTGTAAAAACATTAACGCCTGTTGCTTTTAACAGATACTGGTATTTTTCCGCTTATGTTGTAATACTGATAGCGTCACCGTTTTTAAACCTGATTATTAGAAATTTAAGCCAAAGACAGCATTTTTGGCTATGTGTGGCATTATTAATACTGTTTTCCGTAATTCCAACAGTAACTAAAGGCTCATGGTTTGGCGGAGAAATCGGAAAAGAAAATTACCTTAAAATATTTATTACGCTGTATTTTGTAGCGGCATATATAAAATTCTATGGAATAAGAATAATAAAAAAACAGAGTGTATATCTTATGCTTACAATCGCATTGATTGCTTTAGAAATTTTAAGTATATTTGCAATCAGATTCGTATCCATTTTATTGCATCATGATTTCAGCCTTATCGCTTTTACATGGGGTATGGATAAAATCAATATTATTGCTGTATCAATTTCCATATTTATGTTGTTTAAAGGAATGAATATTAAAGGCAATAAGGCCTTAGCGTCAATTTCCGCGTCTACATTCAGCATATACCTTTTACACGTAGGAACATGGAGACTGGTTTTCGGAGTAATTTTCAATAACGAGCTGACATATAATACACCGTGGATGATTCCGCAGATGTTTATGTGCGCGATATCGGTTTGTGTTGTTGCGATAGCGGTAGATAAAATCAGGATTTATATGCTCGAGAAGCCTCTTATAAAAATCCTTGATAAAATACCTGTAGGACAAAAAATAGACGGACTATTCGGAAAAATTTAAATGTGAATTGTATTTTAACAGAAAGAAACTCCCGAACTGATATGTTCGGGAGTTATTTTTTATACTATATCGAAAGCCTGAATTGTCTCGATTTAAACGGATTTTTAAATTGATGCTTATTTGTCTGATGATTTTGACTCATTTAGTACTTTGATTTCCTGTTTGATTTTTTTGCGCTGAGAGGGAAGAATTAACGAGAATATTCTTACAATGTAAAAAAACGGTAATAAGAAAGGATATTTTCGCAGCGGATGAAATAAGTCTTTCATTACAATAAGCGGCGGGAAAATCCGTTTAAGATAATAATGTTTGCTTCCTAAATTTGAATATTTATTAAGAATTCTCGTTTCATAATTGCCGTATGTTCCGCTGTAAAGAATGAATAATTCATCTTCAAGGAATTTATAATCAGTATTTAATCCGAACCATTTTTCGGCGATGTTGGAAAGAGTCTCGACAAATTCTGATATACCCAGCTTGTTGAACTGGTCGTTTAAATAGCTCTTGTCCATTTCGGGCAAGACTTTTTTATTGAGCAAATAGGTATCAACAATTGAACGTATTCCTGTTCCCGCTTCGCTATAGTGTTTATATAAATGAAGCATAATATAAATATAAGCGTCTTCGTCTGTCATCTTATATCTATATTCGGTTTCTTTTTCGCTTCGCTCAAAAATGTCCTTATAGTAGGGATTAAAAGGAGAGTGAAGAGGAAATAATTCGTGATGAACTTCGATATACATAAAGGGAGGCTTCTCAAATTCATCATCATACATAACACCCTTTTTTGTGGCTGTATATCCCATAGAAACCAAAACGGAGTCCGCTTGCTTAAGATTGTCCTTTTTTACAAGAAAATCAAGGTCGGACATAAAGCGGTAATCAGGTTTAGGGTAGAGATTGCTGAGGAAAAAGCCCTTAACAGGCATAAATTCAATTTTATTTTCTTCAAAACTATCTGAAATTATGTTAAATTCCTGAGTTTGAATCATATTGCGGTGAATACATTGGTTTCGTTTAAATTCCCACTTTTTCAATATATCGGCGTCAGGTTTGTTTTGAAGCTGCTCTACGGCATAATAGGTAAGGTTAAGTATGTTGTGGGATTTTGCGAGTTTATATACTTCGGAAAGATCTATGCTGTTGTAGGGTTCGGGAGGAACAGTTCCGTTTATTACGGAAGCTGTAAGCTTTAAAAGATATACCGAGTTTTCGTTGTTGAATTTATCCATAGACGGGTATCCTTTCAGTCGGTTGCTTCTTAAAATCATACCGAATTATATAAGTTCTTACAAGCACCTAGTTAATTATATATAAAAAATAATCTTTTGGCAACAGAATAATCGAAAGTTATTTAATAATACACATTTAATAATCGTTGAATTTTATATAGGTATATGATATAATATAAAAATCGAATATTAATAAAGATTACTTATAGAGGTGACTTATGAAATACGATTATTTAATTGTTGGTTCGGGACTTTACGGAGCGGTATTCGCTCAGCAGGCTAAGGCTAAGGGCAAAAAGGTGCTTGTTATAGACAAGCGTCCGAATATCGCGGGTAATGTATATACCGAAAAGGTAGAGGGAATAAACGTCCATAAATACGGCGCGCATATTTTCCATACCAATATTAAAGAGGTGTGGGAGTATGTTAATAAATTCGTGGAGTTTAACCGCTTTACCAATTCGCCCGTTGCGAATTATAAGGGCGAGCTTTACTCTCTGCCCTTTAATATGTATACATTCAATAAGATGTGGGGCGTTGTAACCCCCGAGGAAGCTCAGGCTAAAATTGACGAACAGCGCGCCGAAATTAAAGGCGAGCCTAAGAACTTGGAAGAACAGGCAATTTCTTTAGTCGGACGCGATATTTACGAAAAGCTTATAAAAGGCTATACCGAGAAGCAGTGGGGAAGAGATTGCACCGAGCTCCCGCCGTTTATCATAAAGCGTTTGCCTGTACGCCTTACATTCGACAATAACTACTTTAACGCGCTGTATCAGGGTATCCCGATAGGCGGCTATACAAAGATGGTAGAGAATATGCTCGACGGTATCGAGGTAAGGCTTAATGTCGATTATCTCGAGAACAGAGAGGAGCTCGATAAGCTCGCCGATAAGGTGCTCTACACGGGCGCGATAGACGCTTATTTCGGCTATAAGCTCGGAAATCTCGAGTACCGTTCTGTACGCTTTGAGAACGAGGTTCTCGATAAGCCGAATTTCCAGGGCAACGTAGCCGTAAACTATACCGACCGAGAAACTCCCTGGACGAGAATTATCGAGCATAAATGGTTCGAGTTCGGAAAAGACGAGAACGGAAACGATTTACCGAAAACCGTAATCAGCCGTGAGTACAGCTCCGAGTGGAAGCTCGGCGACGAGCCGTACTATCCCGTTAACGACGAGAAGAACGGCAAGCTCTACGAGGAATATAAAAAGCTCGCCGAGGGCGAAAAGAACGTAATTTTCGGCGGACGTTTAGGCGAATATAAATACTACGATATGGACGCCGTTATCGCTTCCGCGCTTAAAAAATGCGAAGAAGAGCTTAAATAAAATGAACGCATCCTCTGTCCGATATAGACAGAGGATGTTTTTGTGAAAACAAAACGCTATAGTCTTGTAAAAATACTGATTATTAGTTATAATAATTCCTATGAAAAGAGGTGACAGGCAGATGAAAGAATATATAAATAATCCCGAGGGACATAAGAATATAGCGTATACGCTCTCTTTGCTTTCGGCGGTAATAAATGGAAAATCGCCTGTCGAACCCGACTTCGAGCCCGATTGGGAATTTATTTTCAGATTCACCAAAATGCACAATGTAGACAATACAGTTTTTTACGCTGTCGAACAACTGAAAAACAAGCCTGAACCGCAGCTTTATAAAAAGTGGATGAACATTCGTAATAAGTGCATCCACAGAAATATGATCCAAAGGCAGGAATACGCGGAAATCTGTTCCGCTTTTGAGGAAAACAGTATTGATTATATGCCTGTTAAAGGGTTTTATTTAAGCGAGCTGTACCCGATTGAGGACAGCCGATATATGGGCGACCTCGATATACTTGTAAAAGACAGGCGCGATGACGCTGTACAGCTTTTGACTGACAGAGGCTATTCGACAAAAAAGAACAGCGTAGATTATGATAAGCCTTTAATAAAACCTCCCTTTATGGTAGTTGAACTGCACAACAACCTGTTCCCTCAGCATTCACCCTACAGAGCTTATTTTGATGATGTTTTTTCAAAAAGCGCCCAAAACGGCCATTGTTTTAAAATGAATCCCGAGGATTTTTACATCTACGAATTGGTTCACCTCTATAAGCATTTTTCGGGCGGCGGAGCGGGTATAAGATCTGTTGCTGATTTCTACTTAATAAATAAGAAGCTTTTGCCTGATATGGATGCGGATAAAATAAAAACACAGCTGGAAAAGCTGGAGCTTAATGATTTTTCCGATGAGATAGCAAGCTTAGCTAAAAAGTGGTTTAAAAATGAGGATTTTTCTGACTTTACCGAATCGGAAATATATGTAATAAACAGCGGTACTTACGGTACCGACGAAAACAAAATTGTTAATCAGATAGGGGATAATACCAAGTCGGAATATCTGAAATTCAGATTTTTACCGCCGAAAGAGCTTATGTATGAGATTTTCCCGAGATTAAACAAACACCCGTATCTTTTACCGTTTTATTATATTTTAAGGTTTTTCAGAGGCTTTTTTAAAAAGAGAAAGAATCTTAAAGAGGAGTATAAAATTCTGAAATTAAAGAGCGCGGAAAAGAATAGAAGGGAATAAAAGCTAATATCCCGCCGATACTATCCATATAATCTACCAAAGGTGATTTTATGATATGGATAGTATCGGCGGGAATTGTACTTTTTATCGCTTTTACGCTCTACAGCTGTGTCGTCGCGGGAGCTAAAGCTGATAGACATATGAAAGAAATTATGAAAAATGTCCGTAAGAGGGAGTAGCTCTTACGGACATAATTAATTCTGTTTTTTAACTATTTTGTATTCGTCGTAGAGGTTGAAGTAATGACAGTCGCGGACAGTCCCCGTAATAAATTTAGCCATTTCATCCTCGTCTAAGTTAATGTCGCATATATAACACTCGTACTCGTCGTCGTAAATATAATGCGCGCAATGCTCACAGTCAGTCATAATCCACCTCAATCGTTATCATATTTATCATATGAAAAAGGCTTGTAGCTGTCGAGATATTCAAAAATCTCGTCCTTGTTGTCGCTTACAAAAAACAGCTTAGTATATTTTTCGGACATAAATCCCTCGTTTAAAGCTTTATCGAGAGTGGCGAGAAGCAAATCGTAATAGCCGTTAACGTTGTAAATAACAATAGGTTTTCTGTGGCGGTCGAGCTGTTTAAGCGTCAGCATTTCAAAAAACTCGTCAAACGTTCCGATACCTCCCGGCATCATAATAAACGCGTCGCTTTTATTCTCCATAGCTTCCTTACGCTCGCGCATAGTATCGGTTTTGATTAATTTACACTCGGTAAATATAACGTCATAACGGTCGAAAAATCTCGGAACGATACCGATTATATCGCCGTTCTTTCGGTGGCTTCCGCGGGCAACCGCGCCCATAACACCGTACTTACCCGCTCCGAAAATCAGAGTGTGTCCGTTTTCGGCAAGAGCTTCTCCGAAAGCTTCGCCCGCGTTGAGATACGATTTATCTATGTTTTCGCTTGAAGCGCAATATACGCAAATATTCATAAGACTTCCTCCTTGCAAAAATATATTATAACATATTTCACATTGTAATTTCTACCGCTTTTTAGATTTTTATTGAATAATAAACGAAAAAGTGATATAATCTTTTTACTATCGCAAAGGAAGTTTTAATAATGAAGAGAAAATTTACCTCTAAAGAAAAAATCGCGCTGACCGTTCTGATAGCGCTTATGGCAGCGGTTATCGGAATAGGCGCGTATCTTATTATTGATAATGTAAATAAGGCTAATACGGAAGCGACAAATACTACCCATACTACGGTAAAAATAGAAACAACCGCCGCTCCCGAAACAACCGCTGAAATCGCTGCTACGGAAAAGTCGGCTCCGAAAGCCGTGAAGAAAAATTCCGACAGCAAGGCTTCGAAAGCGGATAAAAACACGTCAAAAGCCGATAAAAAGACAAGCTCGAAAACTAGTTCAAAAACTAAATCAAAAACGCAATCAGAAAATACATCCTCCAAAATACTCCCCAAGGTAGTGGAGGTTGATAATGATGATGGTAAGGTTTCGGTTGTTACGCCCGAGAAGAATAAAACACATAAAAGCGGCGCTAAATGCGTAATTAACGGCGTAACCTGTTATGTCGGCGATACTATAAGCGTTACGTTAAATCTAAAGTATTCAAAAACGCTTGTAAATTATCAGGGCTATACAACCTTCGATTCCGATTATCTGAAATTTAAATCCGTTAAGCCTAACTTAGGCGTAGCAAATAATAAAGGAAACGCAATTTATTATAACGCGTCGGTTATTTCGGGGCTTGATTTCTCGTCCGAGGGCACGATATATACCGCTCAGTTTACTGTTAAGAAGGCGGGAAAAGCTGAAATAAAGAACACCTTTGAGCTCCTTACGGATACTAACGATAAAGATGTAAGCCCGTCATCAGTTAAAGATAGCATAAAAGTGTTTAGTTAATGTTAAGTATTTACCACGTTATTTGTGCAAAATGCCGATAGAATTTGACTGGTTAATTGTGGTATAATTATATGTTGTAAATGGATAATACAATTAGGAGGAATAAAAATGAAGAAATCAACAAGAATCGCCAGTATAGCACTTGCGGGTATGATGGTAGCTTCTACAGCAGCTGTAAGCAGTATTTCTGTATCAGCCGCTAAGGTTAAAAAGCCTACAGGCGTTAAGGCCGTCAATTTAGCCAGAGGAATTAAGATTTCCTGGAAAAAGGTAAAGGGCGCTACGAAGTACCAGGTTTTCCGCGGTAAAAAGAAAATCAAAACTACTAAGAAAAAATCTTACACACTCAAGAATTACAAAAACGGTAAGACTTACAAGTTCAGCGTAAGAGCCGTTAAGGGCAAAAAGGTTAGTAAGAAATCCAAGACTGTTAAGATTGTAAGACTCGCAAGACCTACATTTAAGTCATGGGGTTCTGCTAACTACGGTGCCGAGATAGAATGGGCAAAGGTTTACGGAGCCAAGAAGTTCTATGTTTATCGCAACTCCAAGAAGATTGCCACAACTACTAAGCAGCAGTACAGAGATACAAAAGTTACTCCCAATAAGACTTATTCCTACAAGATTAAGGCTGCTAACGGCAAGTCAACTTCCGTATTCTCGGTTACAGTAAAGGTTGAAATCCCCCAGTCTCCTCTCGTTGTTACACACAAGATCGAAGGCGATAAGGTAGTTCTTTACTGGGAAAAAGCTGACGGCGCTAAGTCTTACGAAGTATTTGTAAGATCCGCGGGAGTAGATCTTCCTGTCAAGGTTGGCACTACAACAGCTACAACATTCACAGATACTATCGGAGTTAATCCGAACGCGTTTGAGTATACCATTGTCGCTAAGAACGATAGCGAAGATTTATTACCCACAGGCGAGGTTACTTTCGCTAATATTCCCGACGGAAGCTATCAGACTGACAAGGACGGTAATCTCCACGTATTCATCACTCTCAAGAAGGATGAAACCTATACCGCAGGCAAAGAGCTCACAGAGAAACTTGACCAGAACGATTACGCTGTCACAGTTGATGAGGAGAGCGCTAAGGTTGTAGAGGTTAAAGACGGCATTATTACAGGTAAAGCCGCAGGTACTGCTACAGTTAAGGTTGAACTTAAGAAAGAGGGCCTCGCGGCTGAGCTTTACAGCAACGTATGCGCCTTAACAGGTAAGGCGTTCGGAAACAAGCTTACAACAGGCGTTGTTTATGTAGATGTAACAGTTGCAGAATAATTAACAACTTGATTAAGAACCAATCCCCGAAGTTATCTTCGGGGATGTTTTTTCGTAAAAAAATACCGTAAAGTAACAAGAATGTTCAATTTACCGGCACGCAATAGCCGGTTCGTTGTGCAAAATGCCGATAGCATTTGACGCGGGATTGTGGTATAATAATTCGGTGTTATTGAATAATACAACTAGGAGGAATCAAAATGAAGAAATCAACAAGAATCGCAAGCTTTGCTCTTGCGGGTATGATGGTAGCTTCTACAGCAGCTGTAAGCAGTATGTCTGTTTCAGCCGCTAAGGTTAAGAAGCCTACTAAGGTAAAGGCTGTTAACCAGTCCAAGGGTATCAAGATTACTTGGAAAAAGGTTAAGGGCGCTAAGAAGTATAAGGTTTATCGTGGTAAGAAGAAGATTACTACAACTAAGAAGAAGACTTATACAGATAAGAAGGCTAAGGCAGGTAAGACTTACAAGTATACTGTACAGGCTGTTAAGGGTAAAAAGACAAGCAAGAAGTCCAAGGCAGTTAAGATTGTAAGACTTAAAGCTCCCACAGGTCTTTATGCTCAGAACCACGACCAGTATGTAAAGCTCGAGTGGAATAAGGCTACAGGCGCTAAGAAGTATTATGTATACCGCGGAACAAAGAAGGTTGCTACAGTAAGCGGCTTAAGCTATACTGACAATAGTGTAAAGTCAGGTACAAAGTATACATATAAGGTAAAGGCTGTAAACGGCAAGTCTACTTCCGTAGCTTCCAAGGCTAAGTCAATCACTTTCATCACAGCTCCGACTAATTTCGTAGCTAAGGTTGAGGGAGATAAGGCTGTTCTTACTTGGGATAAGGTAACAGGTGCTGCTAAGTATCAGATTCTTACTCAGAATTGCGGCGATCCTATGACTGTTCCCGAGACTGCTGTAACAGATACAACCTGCACAGTTCTGCTCGGTGTTAACCCCGATTTAATCCAGTTCTATGTATATGCTATCGCTAAGGATGGTAGCGCTTCAAAGACTATCGTTACAACTGCGGCTTATATCCCCGAGGGATCTTATTTTACAGACGGCAACGGTGATCTCCACGTTAAGATTAACCTCAGCAAAGCAGGTGACGTATTCGAGAGCTATTACGCAGGTAAGGTTTTAACAAGCACCTTCACAGCTGATGATTACGCGATCACAGTTGACGAGGAGAGCGCTAAGTTTGTAGAGGTTAAGGACGGCGTTATTACAGGTAAAGCTTCCGGTACCGCTACAGTTAAGGTTGAGCTCAAGAACGAGACTATCCAGAAGAAGCTTTATGATGATGTTTGCAAAGCTACAGGCAAGACATTCGGCAACCACCTTACAACAGGCGTTGTTTATGTTGATGTAACAGTTGCGTAAGCGTTAAAGCTTAACTGAAGACTATTTAAACTTGGCTCTGTGTCAATAGTTGGGGT
>DEFK01000027.1 GCA_002350765.1 Ruminococcaceae bacterium UBA2854 | reverse complement strand
ACTACTCTATAATACAAGGATGATTATATGAAAACACTAAACGATTTTAAGATTATCGGTATCGACCACGGTTACGGCAATATGAAAACCGCAAACTGTTGTTTCCCCACAGGCGTGATTGCGAGTGATAACGAGCCGCCGTTTACCAACGACCTACTCATTTGGAATAACAAGTATTATTCTATCGGCGTTGGGCACAAGGAGTTTACGGCGGACAAGTTCACTGATGAGGATTACTATATCCTCACTCTTGCCGCTATTGCCAGAGAGCTTAACCGTGAACGTATCACCGATACAAAGGTATTTATCGCCGCCGGGCTTCCGCTGACTTGGGTAACACGGCAAAAAGAGGAATTCAAGAAATACCTGCTTCAACATCGAACGGTAGATTTCAACTTCCGCAAGACTGATTATCATATTGAAATCATCGGAGCTGACGTATTTCCGCAGGGCTTTGCGGCGATTGCCGAAAGGCTCGGTGAATTTAAGGGTACGACAATGCTCTGCGATATCGGTAACGGTACGATGAATCTCTTGAAGATTTCCGACCGTAAGCCCGATATGCTCAATATGTATACCGAGAAATACGGCGTATATCAATGTACTCTCGCCGTCCGTGAAGCGATGATGAGAGAACACCACACTAACCTTGACGAGAGTATCATCACGGAAGTTCTCAAGAAAGGAACGGCGGATATTGACGGTGAATATCTTAAGACAATCATTACGGCAGCGAAAGTCTATACTGCCGAGATTTTTCGAAAGCTCCGTGAACACGACTACAACCCAAAGCTGATGAAGCTATATGCTGTCGGTGGCGGCGGTTGTCTGATCCGCCATTTCGGAGAGTACGATAAAGACAGAGTATTTGTCAATTCCGATATTTGCGCAACTGCAAAGGGCTATGAGTATATCGCCTACACCAAGCTCAGCAAGAACGGCGGTGCGGTATGATTAAGAACTTAAAGCTCCGACTCAACTTGGATGTTGAAGCGGAGAGACGGGGATATGACTATCTTCAAAATTCCGAGCGCTCTATCAGTAAGGAAGCGGTACATTCTATCAATGAGTATCTCGATTTGATAGAGGAACGAAAGAATGAGGACAGATTTCTTGACCGTGTTACCGCTACGATTCAGGACAATCTGAAAGCGCTCACGCCTTTGCTGAATTTGCTTACACTTACTCAGCCTGTTGCACAGCCACAGCAGGCTGTTACTGTTTCGGAGAAAAAAGACAGTGCTGCAGAAAAAAATATGCTTGAGTTCCTCGATAGCTTTTAGGCACACTTTTGCTGTCAAAAGATAGCCAATTATCAGGCAATATGTCACCGCTTTTATTATACGGTACAAATCCCGATATTTACGGCGACATTTGTCGAAAGATTGACTGCACTTTTGTCACCGAGATATTTGAGTATATCAAGACAGCGCTATACAAAGTATAAGGCAAACAGAATCCGTCCTGTATCACCGCAGGGCGGGTTTGTCTTATACTGTAGCAAGCAGGGAATTTGTACGGCAAATTCCAAATACAACAGCCGCGCTGCTGTTGTGAATCTTTAGGGATACCCTAACACCCAATGAAAGAAGGTATGTTATTGAACGAAAGACAAGCGAGAATCGAGCTGCGTGTTACGCAGTCCGAGAAAAACAAGATAGCCAAGCTCTCCGAGAGCTGCGGTTTATCACAATCCGAATATATCAGACAAAGGACATTGGGTTACGCACCGAGAATGGTGCAGCCTGATGTCTTTTTTCATTTCTATCAAATGCTCTGCCGCTTGTGTGACGAGGTTGCCGATAAGGTGTCACCCGATATCGAGCGGAGATTGCTTGAAACGGTTGATGAAATCCAACGGCAGTTACTCTTGCCGGAGAAATCTACAACAGCACAGATCCGCAAGGAGGTAGCGACGTGGCAACCACAGGCTTCTGGCCCGTCAAAGGACGGCTAAAGGATGTTATAAATTACGCTCAGAACCCTGACAAAACTATCGAGCGCAAATATCTTGATGATGATTTAGCCGCCACACTCAATTACGTTGAGAACAGCGACAAGACAGACCAGACGATGTATGTCAGCGGAATCAACTGTACGAAGAAAAAGGCTTACGAGCAGATGATGACCACCAAGCGACGTTTCGGCAAGCTCGGCGGCAATGTTGCGTATCACGGTTATCAGAGCTTTCAGGCAGGAGAAGTCACACCCGAAGAAGCGCACCGTATCGGCGTGGAAACCGCACGTCGTATGTGGGGCAATGATTATGAGATAATTGTGACGACACATCTGAATACGGCAAACATTCACAATCATATCGTCGTAAATAGTGTATCGTTCCGCACCGGGAGAAAGTTTGAAAATCACATTTCCGACCATTACAAGCTGCGTGAGATTTCCGACGAGATCTGTCGTGAATATGGAAAATCCGTGATTGAAAACGCTCCGTTCTACGGCGGCGACAAGGCATATTGGGTACGCAAAAGCGGACGAATACCACACAAGGATATGCTGCGTCACGATGTTGATGAAGCATTAGCCTGTACGATCAAGCCGTTTGATTTTGAATTATATCTGCGATCGCTCGGCTATCAATTTGTGCGGACTTTCAAGTATCAGCATCCATCGGTGATTGCTCCCGACTGGCTGAAACCTGTCAGGTTAAGCAGTCTTGGCAAGGACTATTCCAGAGAAGCGATACTCAGGCGGCTGCAATCTCAGCGTGAGGATAAATATTTTGTAGATTTCTATACCTATACGCCGAAATCGTATTATCAGCGCCAGCCGCTGATAGTGAGAATCAGAGATTTTGAGAAAAGAACGGAACCCGATGTTATCACGGCGCTGTTCGACCTGATTATCACGATTGCAAAGCTTATCACGGGCAACAACGTGCAAAAGCGTGATTATCGTCCTGTTTCTCCCGAATTGAGATTGGAAATCCAGAATCTCGACCGAACGCTGGAAGAATACCATTTTCTCCGTGATCACAATGTGGAGTGCGCAGAGGATTTTGTATCTTGCCGAAAGGAAATCGCCGAGCAAATCAAAGCCTATGAAACCGAGCGGCAGCATATCCGCAACCTAATCCGCAGAGCGAAAACGCCTGAAGAAGATAATTCTCTAAAAGAACAATTTAGAGAAATCACAAAGAAGCTAACACCCTTGCGCAAACAGCTTATTATCTGCGGGCGCATTGAAAACAAAGTGCCTCGACTCCGTGATTTGATAGAACAGGAAAAGCAGCTGGAGCAAGGCAGATACAAATACAAATATTATCACCAAAATAAATCAAAACAAAGGAGTTATGAACGATGACCAATATATCAATAAACAAA
The DNA here is from genome assembly GCA_002350765.1 of Ruminococcaceae bacterium UBA2854. Lineage (GTDB taxonomy): Bacteria > Bacillota > Clostridia > Oscillospirales > Acutalibacteraceae > Ruminococcoides. The sequence goes on along the minus strand of DEFK01000027.1, from coordinate 120,636 downwards.
TTACACGAATTCAGAGACCACCCGTATCAGGTGCTCGACAACGAAGAAATGAATCGCTTAATCGAGAGCGTTCAGCAGCAGGGCATTATGACGCCGCTGATTGTACGACCGCTTGAAGGTACAACAGATGAGTATGAAATCATATCGGGACACCGCCGCTACCGTGCGGCACAGAAGGCAGGGCTTGCAGAAGTCCCTGCCTTTATTCGTCCCGTCAGCCGTGATGAAGCGGCGGTTATGGTGGTGGACAGCAACCTCCACAGGGAGCATTTGCTGCCGTCGGAAAAGGCGTTTGCTTACAAGTTGAAAGCAGACGCGCTCAATCATCAAGGTAAGCGTACTGATCTCACTTCGGAGCAACTTGCACCGAAGTTATCGACTGAGCTGATTGCCGAACAGGAGGGAACCAGCAAAGATACAGTAAAACGCTATATCCGTCTGACTAAGCTCATTCCCGATATTCTCAAAATGGTCGATGAACAGCGTATTGCATTTTCTGTAGGCTTGGAGCTATCCTATCTAACCGAAAATGAGCAACTGGATTTGTTTGAAACAATAGAGTTGGAGGACAAAACGCCTTCGCTCTCACAGGCAATACAAATGAAAAAGCTCTCTCAGGCAGGTAAACTTGACAGCGAAACCATATCAAGAATCATATCCGAGGAAAAGCCAAATCAACGTGAGAAAATCAGTTTTCAGCTCGATGAACTGAGCAAGTATTTCCCCAAGAAGTTCACGCCGCAGGATATCTATAAGCGCTTACTCAAATTAGCGCAGGACGATTACAGACGCAGACATCGCAACAGGGAGGAACGATAATGAGCATTATACAATCACTTTACGGCGAAGAACACGAATACAAAATCAACGACTCTACCTACATTGTGTCGGCGGCGTTCAAGCACACAGGACGGAAAGAGGACAACACCTCTTTTCCGACCTGTGTAAAAAGAATCCTCACAAGTGTTTTCGCACATTTGATAATCACCGAAGAAAATGATACTATGGCAGCAGAAAATGTGTGTTCGGCTGCCGGAAAGGAGGACAACATTGCAGTCGAAAAAGAAACAGGATAAGGCAGGCATTACCGCCTTGTACTGCCGCCTGTCCCGTGATGATGGTGTAGAAGGTGACAGCAACTCGGTTGCCAATCAAAAAAAGTTACTAAAACGCTTTGCAAAGGAAAATGGGCTAACCAATACCCGATATTATGTTGACGATGGCTATACCGGTACAAATTTCGAGCGTCCCGGTTTTCAGAAGATGATTGAGGACATTGACCTCGGATATATTTCAACCGTGATTGTCAAAGATCTGTCCCGTCTCGGACGGCGGTACGATATGGTCGGGTATTATATGGACACCTATTTCCCCGATAGAGATATCCGCTTCATCGCCGTTAATGACAATATAGACAGCGATGAAGGCGAGAGCGAAATTGCACCATTCAAGAATGTATTGAACGAGTTTTACGCAAGGGACATCAGCAAGAAATGCCGATCATCCTATCGTATCAGGGGTAGTACAGGCGAGCCTTTAGCTCCACCTCCATATGGATATATCAAATCTCCCGATAATCCTAAGAAGTGGGTTATTGATCCCGAAGCGGCACAGGTCGTTCGTGACATCTTCAAAATGGCGCTTGAAGGTAAGAGCAACGAAACGATTGCCCGTATCTTGCAGGAACGCAAGGTGCTGATTCCTATGGCGTATTGGCAAGAAAAGGGTATTCGAAAAGGCGGTAAGGTAACGCAGCCTAACAAATACAAGTGGTGCAAAACAACTGTCACCAAAATTCTTACACAGCAAGAGTATTGCGGCGATATAATCAACTTCAAGACTTATTCCAAATCATACAAGAATAAGAAACGCTACGACAACCCCAAAGAAAACTGGGTGATTTTCAAGGATGTTCACGAGCCGATTATCAGCCGTGATGATTTTGAATTGGTGCAGACGCTTGTCGTAAAGACAAAGCGCCGTGCTCCGAAAAAGGAGAACGGCGAGAAGAATATGTTTTGCGATTTTCTTTATTGTGCCGATTGCGGCAGTAAGCTATGGTATCACACAAATACAAACAACAAGGAAATCCATTTCTTTAGCTGCTCCAACTATAAGAAAGATACCCGTGGTAATTGTGAAACTCGACATTATATCCGTGCCGACGCAATCGAACAGGTGGTAATGCTGGAACTTCGCCGTTTAGCGAAATATCTCGAATCCCACGAGGAAGAATTCGCAAAACTTCTCGCCGAGAAAACCAATGCCGATATGTTGGCGGAGCAGAAAACCTTGGAAACAGAGCTCAATCGGGCAACTGCCCGAAACGAAATGCTCACTTCACTTTTTGCCAAAACCTACGAGGACAATGTATCGGGCAAACTGAGCGATGAGATGTATATGGAGCTGTCGCACAAATATGAGGTTGAACGCCTGGAACTGAAAACAAAGATTTTTGAGTACAAGGAACGACTTGCCAAAATCAGCGAAATGGAGCAAAACAAAGATGACTTCCTTAAAGCTGTCAGAAAGTATATGGAGATGGATTCTCTGACAGCACCAATGCTCAGAGAGCTTATCGACCACATTGATGTGTACGAAAAAGAAGGCGGCAAAAAGAACTACACTCAACACATTGTAATCTATTATCGTTTTGTCGGCTACTTAGAGCTACCGTCATCAGAGGATGAGAATTACAAAGCCAACACCCGAAAAGGCGTAGACGTGGAGTATATCCCAACAGCAAAATCCGCATAAGAGAAAAGGTGAGCAGGCACAAAACCTGCTCACCGCATACAAACCGGATGAAATTGAATAAAAAGAATGAGTGTCCATAACGTAAATCCGTTATGAACACTCATACTGGTCGAGGTGACAGGACTTGAACCTGCGGCATCTTGGTCCCAAACCAAGCACTCTACCAAACTGAGTTACACCTCGAACTGTATATTTACAGCTCCCTAATTATAATGCAACGAGCGGTAAAAGTCAACACTTTTATTTAAACGCGTATTGTGCTATAATGCTAGCGTAAGAAGGTGAGATTATGACAAAAATAGATTTGATTACAGGATTTCTCGGTTCGGGGAAAACCACGTTTCTTAAGCTATACGTTAACCATCTTCTGAAAAAGGGGCTTAAAGTCGGGATAATAGAAAACGACTACGGCGCGGTGAATGTCGATATGATGCTCCTTTCCGAGCTCGCGGACGCGGGCGTCGAGGTCGAAACTATCGTGGGAGCTTGCGACTACGACTGTCACAAACGCCGATTTAAAACCAAGCTTATCGCGCTCGGAATGCAGAATTTCGACAGGGTTATTATTGAGCCGTCGGGGATTTTTGATGTTGACGAATTTTTTGATACTCTCCGCGAGGAACCGCTCGACCGCTGGTACGAAATCGGCAGCGTTATCGCTATTGCGGACGCGCTTTCGGACGATACCCTCTCCGACACCTCGAGCTATATTTTAGCCTCACAGACCGCTAACGCCGGGGCTGTAGTTTTCAGCAAAACTCAGCTTGCCGATAAAGATAAAATAAACTTAAAACTCGCCGAAATAAACTCAGCGCTTAAAAACGCTAAATGCAATCGGGTATTTGACAGCGGCAACGTTATAACTAAAAACTGGAGCGATTTTTCCGACGAAGATTTTGAGCGAATTTTAAAATGCGGCTACGAGCTTAACGATTTTCAGAAATCGGATATCGCGGGCGGATATTCGAGCGTATATTTTATGAACACGGACACAAATTCCGAAAAGGCTAAGGCTATATGTAAGACGCTGTTCTCCGACAGAAGTCTCGGCAATATCTTCCGCGTAAAGGGCTTTTTAAAGGAAAACGAAAAATGGCTCGAATTAAACGCCACGGAAAAGCAATTTTTATTAAAGCCGATTAAAAACGGTCAGGATATTATAATCGCAATCGGCGAAAGATTAAACGAAGAAAAGATAAAGGAGATTTTTAATAATGTACTTAAAAACTAAAAGATTAACAATAACAGACTTTACGCCCGATATGGCGTATGACGTACACATAAACTCGCTCGACGAGGACAACCGAAGATTCGTACCCGACGAGGTTTTTGAAACCGTAGACGACGCCAGGGAAACCGTAGAGTTCCTTATCTCACGTTACGGCGGAAATGAGGGGCCTTTTGTACATCCGATTCTGTTGAATGACGATACAAATATCGGCTATGTTCAGCTTGTTCCTATCGAGGAAGGCTGGGAAATCGGCTACCATATCGCGAAGAAATTCACAGGCAACGGCTACGCTACGGAAGCCGTCACCGCCTTTCTCCCCTATATGCTCGACAAGATGAAGCTAAGCGAGATTATCGGCATTTGTCTTTCGGATAATATCGCGTCCAAAAAGGTTATGGAAAAATGCGGCTTCGTCCATAAATTCGAGGGCATAGGCGATTATCAGGGCGAGAAAAAAGAAATCGCTAAGTATATTTATCGCAGATGAAGCTTAATCGTATAGACAAGGGAAACGAGTTCGACTTCGGACGGGTTTCCGAACAGTATTCCAGATTCAGGGATATTTACCCCGAGAGTATGTACAAAAAGCTGATTGAGCTCGGAATAGGTAAACCTGAACAGAGAATCCTCGACCTCGGAAGCGGCACGGCGGTTTTGCCGATTAATATGAGCGGCACAGGCGCGCGCTTTACCGCTACGGATATTTCCGAAAATCAGGTGGATTTCGGACGCAAGCTTGTCTACGAAAGAGGTATTAAGAATATTGAGTTCAAGGTCTGCTCCGCGGAGGATACAGGGTTTACGGACAACAGCTTTGACGTTGTTACGGCGGTACAATGCTTCCACTATTTTAACGCCGAAAAAGCCGCCGCCGAGATTCGCCGTATTCTTAAACCGAACGGGCTATTCTGTAAGATATTTATGGACTGGCTTCCGTATGAGGACGAGAAGATTTACGAAATGGAACAGCTCGTACTTAAATACAACCCCGAATGGAACGGCTGCGGATTTAAAGAATACAAATTCGTATTTCCCGATTGGGCAAAGAAAAGATTTGACATTAAAACGGCATATTCCTACGACACGGAGCTTGAGTTCTCAAAGGAACAGTGGCTCGGCAGGATAATAAGCTGCCGCGGAGTAGGCGCGAGCCTATCCGATAAAAAGGTAAAGGAATTTGAAAACGAATACCGCATTATATTAGACAAGTACACCGAACCGCTAATATTAAAGCATCAGATTCATATTGAGGTTTATCAGGTGCACAATTCGTAATTATATCCTGTTGACAAAATAGCTAATTGTGCTATAATAAACATAGAAAAGGAGCTATCCAAGAAACGGTTAGCCCGGATTAAAGGTACATTATGTAACGACCGCTAATCGGACATTAGGCGGTCGTTACTCTTTTATTTATCAATTCTAAATGATAAAATTATTAAGAGTACAATTGTTAAGTACAATATAATTTCGTACATAGCAATCCCCTCCTAACATAAATTCCCTTACGGGTTTCTATGTAAACAGGAATCTCAGTTTCCTGACAGAGGGCTAACCGCTTCCGTTTTAGGATAACTCCCAATCAATAATAACACGTATGTTCTCAAAGGTCAATACATAATAATAAAAACGTCAGCGTAATCGTTACCGAAAACGCTGACGTTTTTTATCTTTAATTTTATAAAACTTTGGAAAGGAAATCCTTTAATCTTGGATTCTGAGGATTGTTAAAGAACTCGTCGGGGGTATTTTCCTCGGCGACAACTCCCTCGTCAATAAACATAACTCTCGTTCCGACCTCGCGGGCAAAGCCCATTTCGTGGGTAACGACAGCCATAGTCATTCCCTCTTTAGCGAGGTTTTTCATAACATCGAGAACCTCGCCTACCATTTCGGGATCGAGCGCAGAAGTCGGCTCGTCGAACAGAAGCACATCGGGATTCATAGCGAGCGCGCGTACAATCGCGATACGCTGTTTTTGTCCGCCCGAAAGCTGGCTGGGATACGCGTCAGCCCTGTCGGCTAAGCCTACACGATCTAAAAGCTCCATAGCGTTAGCCTCAGCCTCAGCCTTAGACTGTTTAAGAAGCTTAATCGGTCCGAGGGTTAAATTTTTGAGAACGGTCATATGCGGAAAAAGGTTGAACTGCTGGAACACCATTCCCATTTTCTGACGGTGAAGATTTATATCGACCTTCGGGTCGGTTATATCCGTACCCTCAAAAAGGATTCTTCCGCCCGTAGGCTCCTCAAGGAGATTAAGGCAGCGTAAGAAGGTACTCTTACCCGAGCCCGAGGCTCCGACAATAACAATAACATCACCCTTATGTATCTCCGCGTCAATTCCCTTGAGCACGTCAACACCGTCAAAGCTTTTTTCAAGCCCTTCAACTTTAATTAGAACTTCATTAGTGATCACTCTTCCTCAACCACCTTTCCAGCTTCCTCAGGAAGAAACTCATAATCATAACTATTACAAGATAAATGACCGCTACGGTTATAAGCGGGAAAAAAGCCTCGTATGTGCTGTTTCTTATTTTCGCGCCCATAGCGGTTAAATCCTGAACCGCAACATATCCCGCTACCGATGTTTCCTTTAACAAAACGATAAACTCGTTACCGAGAGCGGGAAGCACATTTTTAAACGCCTGCGGAATAATAATATGTATCATAGTATCCTTATAGTTAAATCCGAGAGAGCGGCTCGCCTCAAACTGTCCCTTATCTATCGACATAATACCTGAACGAACTATCTCGGCAACATACGCGCCCGAATTGATACCAAACGAAAGAACCGCTACAAATTCCTTATTACGCGAAGACGCAAACACAATAAAGTACATTATCAAAAGCTGTACAACTACAGGCGTTCCGCGGATAACGGTTATATAAATATTTGCAACAGCGTTTAAAATCTTCAGAATATAATCGGAGAACTTTCTGCTTTTCTTTCCCTTTAATGTAGTATCATAAGTAGAACGGATAATTGCTATAATGAAACCAAGTACAAGCCCTAATAGAGTCGCGAAAAGCGCTATTCTAAGCGTCGATAAAAGACCCTGTAGAAGAAGCGACCAGCGATCTTCGATAATAAAAGTTTTTATAAAACTTTCCCGCAAGCCTTCAAAAAACTCCTGCATTAAATCACCCCATAATTAAAAAAATGAAAACTGATAAGTGGTAAATATCTGCAAATTATTTACCGTTTATTACTTCTCACTGTTTTTGGTATTTGGTATTAAAGTTGGCTCAAAACAAAGCAAGTTTCGAGCCAACCATTTTAACTTAACTTATTTTTATTCTTTTACAATGATTACCTGATTCGCGTCAGCGTATGTATCGGTAAAATCAACAGACTTCTTTCTCTCGTTGGTTACTGTCATACCCGCCATACCGAAATCGCTCTTTCCGGAGGATACGGAAGCGATAATTGAATCAAATTCCATATCGTCAATAACGAGCTTGTATCCGAGCTTATCGCAGATAGCCTGAGCTAAATCGGGATCGATACCGACAATCTTCTTATCTTTAATGTACTCATAAGGCTCGAAAGCGGCGTTTGTAGCCATATGAAGCTCGCCGTTAGGTCTTTTAACACCCTTTGGTGACTTATAGGGATTCTTGCCCTTGTCTTTGTCAACGGTATAGTTGTTAAGAATCTTATCTACAGTACCGTCTTTCTTGAGCTCTTTAAGCGCGGAATTGATTTTTCCTGTAAGCTTGCTGCCCTTTTTAAGACAGATTGCGTATTCCTCTTTCTGTAAAGCCTCGTCAAGAATCTTAGTGCCCTTGTTAGCTTTTACATAGGACTTAGCGGGCTGGTTATCAATAATAACGCAGTCAACCTTACCCTGAACAAGTGCCATAACAGCGTCATTACCTGTGTTGTAACGCTCAACCGTAGAACCTTTTTTCTCGTACTTTTTAGCGAGTTCATCACCTGTTGTACCTCTCTGAACACCGATTACAGCGCCTTCAAGGTCTTTTTTGCCTGTAACAGTTTTTGTCTCGTCACCGCATGAAGTAAAAACAAATACGCATGATAATGCGATTGCGGCAGCAAGTACAAGTGAAATAAACTTTTTCATTGTAATTCCTCTTTCCTATAAAATAATATTTATTAAATTGGCTATTATATGCTAATACAAAGCGGGAAATTTTGCAAGAGTTTTTTGCAAATTTGTGCAAAATTTTATGTATATTTGTATATTTATACAACTAATGAATATTTATCGTACATTTTTGGGAAAATTTATATTGTTAAAAATAAAAAAGAGTGCTATAATAAAGCGGATATTAAAGATTAGAAAAAGGAGTAAAGCTATGAAACAACGCAAAATCGTACCCATTACATTACTTACGGGTTATCTCGGCGCGGGCAAGACCACGCTTTTAAATCACGTACTCAATAACCAGGAGGGCTATAAGGTAGCCGTTATCGTAAACGACATCGGCGAGGTTAATATCGACGCCGACCTTATCCAGAAAGGCGGTATCGTTAACGAAAAGGACGATAACCTCGTACCTCTCCAGAACGGCTGTATCTGCTGTACTCTTAAAACAGACTTAATCGAGCAGATTTGCGACCTTATTAAGCAGAATAAATTCGACTATATATTAATCGAGGCTTCAGGAATTTGCGAGCCTATTCCGATAGCGCAGACAATTTCTATGCTCGACGGCTCCTACAACAACCCGAGAATACCGAAGCTCTGTTACCTTGACAACGTAGTTTCCGTAGTAGACGCGGCGAGACTTTCGACCGAGTTCGGCTGCGGCGGAACTCTCCTCTCCGACAATATCGAGGAAGAGGATATCGAAAACCTTATCATCCAGCAGATTGAGTTCTGTAATACCATTATCATAAACAAAGTTGACCTCGTAAGCGAGGAGGAGCTCGTTAAGATAAGAAAGGTAATAAGAGCTCTCCAGCCTAAGGCTAAGCTTATCGAAACTACTCACGGCGACGTAGCCGTAAGCGAAATTCTCGACACTAAGGCGTTTAACTTCGAGGAAGTCGCGAGCTCGCCCGCGTGGGTTCAGATCCTCAACGACGAAATGGAAGACGAGGATGACGAACATCACCACGACGAGGAACATCATCATGAGCATGACGAACACGAGCACCATCACGACCACGACGAGGAACATCATCACGACCACGATGAGCACGAGCACCATCATGATCACGACGAGCACGAGCACCACCACGATCACGATGAGCACGATGAACACCACCACGGTCATCATCACCACCATCATCACCACGGCGAGGGCGAGGTTGAGGAATACGGTATCGGTACTTACGTATACTACCGCCGTCAGCCGTTCTTCAGGGATAAAATCGAGAAATGGCTCCAGAACTTCCCGAAGAACATTATCCGCGCGAAAGGTATTTTCTGGTTCGTAGAGGATCAGGACTGGGCTTATATGCTCGAGCAGGCGGGCAAGCAGGTTCAGGCGACAGACTACGCCGAGTGGATCGCCTCCGCTCCTATCGCGGTTCAGAAAAAGGCGCTCTCCGAGGATCCCCAGCTCAGAAAAGAATGGGACGAGAAATACGGCGACAGAATGATAAAGATTGTATTTATCGGTCAGAAGCTCGATAAGGAAAAAATCGCCAAAGAGCTCGACGCTTGTCTTACAGATATTTAAAAGCAAAATCATTATAGGGTTGGCAACTGCCAACCCTATATTTTTTAATAATCTGAATTAATCAAATAATTATGTTTAACCGATTTATACACATCGTCAAACACACCCTTTAAAATTTTGGAAACCGCTTGTTTTCCGTTTTTCTTATACTCTATTAACAAAAGACCTTTATCGGTAAAATGCAAAGTTCGATGCGGATAAACTGTGTCATTAATATTTACTCCCATAAAACTCGCTCCGAAATCCGCTATTTCTTTTCCTGCTTTTCCGAATATCTCCTTTGTATTTTTCTGGTTTTCCTTATAGGATTTTCCGATATAGTTTTCCTTATGCTCTATACCGACGAATACAAACGCGCCTTCAAGCGTTAAATCACTACTTAAAGATTTATATGATTCTTCTTTCTTCTTGAATTTTCTGTATATTAAAACTATATGTTTTAACAAGTTTCCCCCCTTGCTGTAGTTATAAATGTTGTAATAATAATTCCCCGCTTTTTTTAACGCGCTTATAGGAATAATATACTCAAAATTGTCGATAGTAAGATATTGCATACTATTCGTCCTTAACCAGCCTTGTATTATGCCGTTGATTATCTCTGCCTGTTCATAAGTAATATTATCTCCCGCCATAAAATGTTTTTCATCAACGATTTGATAATCGGAAAGCTTTTTTGGGTTTTTAACCAAGGACGAGGTAGTGTGTTGTTGTGTCGATTCACTTACAAGTTTATCGTCCGCTTTATTTGCGCACGATGTTATAGAGAATATAATTAATGCGGATAGTATAAATAATAGTGTTCTTTTCATCGTTAGTTTCTCCTTTCTAAACCGCGTTTGTCAGAAGTACAACCGCGGTAAAAATAATAATAGATATTGATAAAACCGCAGAAAAAACAGTAAGCTTTTTATAAGATAATATCTTTTTCACTCTGCTTTTTGTATCCGCTCCTCCGAAAGCCGATAAAAACAACGATTTCTGTTCACTATACCCAATTAACGCTTTTGCGTATTCATTTTTATTTTCACCTCCTATTTCCCTTATTACCCTTTCATCGCACGCCAGCTCCATATCCGCGAAAAATTTTTTCAGAAAAAACCATACAAACGGATTGAACCAATGCAGACAACAGACTACAACAGCTAAAACTCTCCATAAGTTATCCCTGCGGTCGATATGTGCTTTTTCGTGTATAATAATAAAATCCTCTCCGCTTTTTAAAAACGCGGGCAGTATTATTTTCGGGTTTATTATACCAACTACATAAGGTGTGCCCGCAGCCTCGGAAATATAAATATTTTCTTTCCTGTTGGGCAAATTCCCAACCTCTTTTAACGCACAATAGTAATAAAAAGAAAATATTAGAATAAGCAGTAAAGCAAAAACAACCCATACAATTGACGCATGGTAAAAGAACTTATCCATAATATCATTCTTATAGGTTATCGGATAATAGGTTTCCGCGAATCGCAACGAATTTGAACTTGACAAACTTGTCGCGGGAAGATATACCGTTTTTGTCAGATACCCGTCAAGCAAATTAATAATACTGAATTCACTTGCCAATCCAAACGGAATAATAAATCTTATAAAGGGAATAATCCAAGCGAAAAAAACTATTGACCTCGGAATAGGTTTAATACTTCGGATAATTAGTATGAATAACAGTGTAAGCGTTCCTAAGACACTCATATTAAGAACCCAATAAAAAACTTCGCTTAACATTTATCCTTTTCCTCAAGCATTCTTTTCATCTCGTCTATATCTTCCTTAGTAAGGTTTTCGTCGTCAATCAGCGCGGAAAACAACGCCTTTTTTGAACCGTTAAAAAGTTTATCGAGAAGACTTTTGGTTTCCTGCTTTCGAACATCCTCGCGGTTTATAAGCGACGAACAAATAAACTTCGGCTCTTCCCTTTTTACAGCGCCCTTGGATATAAGCTTCTTTATCACGGTGTAGGTAGTATTCTTATTCCAGCCTATTCGCTCATCTGCCAAAAGGCTTAACTCTTTAGCTGATACAGGCTCATTTTCCCACAACAGTTCCATAAGCTTTAATTCGCTATCAAATAATTTTTCCGTAGCGCTTCACCTCCAGACTATTTCTGTAGTCTAGACTATCATAATAGTCTAATAAAGTCAATAGATTTTACCAAACTTTTTAACTAAATCTTTCTCTTTTACTTTTTCAGGCGTTTTTATCTCCTGTTTAGTCATTTTCTATAAAAAAATATGATTAATTTCGTCATAAAGGTTGATTTTTGATTCAAATTTGTGTAAAATGGATATTAAGAATGATTTTGCAATTAATAGTTTTGTAATATTTCGTGAAGAAAAGAGGATTGAATTATGTCTAACAGATTATTTCAGGGAGTTATCCATCAAATGAAAGACGCTATCGACAGAACTATCGGCGTTATAGACGAGACTTCTGTTGTTATAGCTTGCTCTGACCTGGGTAAAATCGGCGAGGTTGACGAAAGCATTAACAGCGAAGCGCTTCTCTCACAGGCTCCTTTCGTAGCTAACGGCTTTACTTATAAATCCTTCGGCAACAACGCCAGAGCCGAGTACGCTGTATTTGTTTCGGGAAATGACGAATACGCGCACAAGTATTCCCGGATTCTCGCGGTATCCCTTACCAATATCAAACAATACTACGACGAGAAATACGACCGCTCCAACTTCATTAAAAACGTAATTATGGATAATATTCTCCCGGGAGATATTTATCTTAAAGCCCGCGAGCTCCACTTTAACTCCGACGTTTTAAGAGTTTGCCTGCTTATTAAGATAACCTCCAAGACCGATGTATCGGCGCTCGATATTATCCAGAACCTTTTCCCCGACAAGTCCAAGGACTTCGTTATCAATATCAACGAATCCGAGATTACTCTCGTTAAGGAGATTTCCGAAGCGGCTGACAGCAAGGATTTAGAAAAGCTCGCTTCTTCTATTTCGGATACACTTTCCTCCGAGTTCTACACCCATTCGGTTGTAGGTATCGGTACTGCCGTTACAGGCATTAAGGACTTAGCGCGTTCCTTTAAGGAAGCTCAGGTAGCCTTAGAGGTAGGTAAGGTATTCGACACGGAGCGCAATATTATAAGCTACGATAACTTAGGTATCGCGCGTCTTATCTATCAGCTCCCGACTACGCTCTGCGATATGTTCTTACGAGAGGTATTTAAGAGAGGCTCTATCGAAACTCTCGACCAGGAAACTCTCTTTACGATCCAGAAGTTCTTCGAGAACAACCTGAACGTTTCCGAAACCTCAAGAAAACTTTTCGTACACAGAAATACACTTGTTTATCGTCTGGAGAAAATCAAGAAGCTTACAGGTCTTGACCTTAGAGAATTCGAGGACGCTATCGTATTCAAGGTAGCTCTTATGGTTAAGAAGTACCTCACGGCAAATCCGACGAAGTATTAATTCTATTTAAATTATTAATTTTGCTTTTTAAGTGCTGTCGAATTTTTGACAGCACTTTGGCTTTTACATAAGATTTGGTGAAGAATATGGAAAATATTATTGAGTTTAAAAATGTGTCTAAAGCCTACGACTCGGAAACTCACGCCTTAAACGACGTAAGCGTCGCTATAGAGAAGGGCGAGTTCGCGTTTATAGTAGGCGCTTCGGGCGCGGGTAAAAGCACATTTCTTAAACTGATTATGCACGAGGAAACGCCCTCCAAGGGCACTATTATTGTAAACGGAACGAATGTGACCGAGCTTAAAAGACGGCAGATTCCGTATTTAAGACGTAATATGGGAATTGTTTTCCAGGATTTCCGTCTTATAGATAAAATGACAGTTTTCGACAACGTAGCTTTCGCGATGAGGGCTATCGGCGCTAATCCTTCGGCGGTAAAAAAACGCGTGCCGTATATTTTAAACCTTGTAGGATTATCCCACAAGCTTAAAAACCGCCCGTCCGAGCTTTCGGGCGGAGAACAGCAGCGCGTCAGCTTAGCGAGAGCGCTGGTAAATAATCCCGCTATCATTATCGCCGACGAGCCTACGGGTAATATCGACCCCGAGATGAGCTACGAGATTATTGAGCTCCTGTCTAAAATCAACGACCAGGCGGGTACAACCGTACTCGTAGTAACCCACGAGCACGAGCTCGTAAAGCAGTTTAACAAGCGCGTTATCGAAATTGAAAAAGGACGCGTTGTAAACGACACTAAGGAAGCGCCTCCTATCTTCGAGGAATTCAGCGTAATCGAGGACGAGGATACCGAGGGAAATACCGAGGAGGTAATATCCGAGGATATTGAAGAAATCCCCGAGCCCGAAGAAATCGCGGAGGAAAGCTTTACCGAAGAACAATCGGAAACGGCTGAAGAAAATACCGCGGAAGAATTCGAGGAGGCGGAGGAACCTGAAATTCAGGAAGAGCCTGTCGAAGAAATCGAAGAAAACGCGGTTCAGGAAACAGTCGAAGAACCCGAAATTCAAAACGAAACCATCGAGGATATTTTAGCCTCGCTGTCTAAAACAAGCGCTGACGTAGACGACGCTTCCGTAGACGAGGTTCTCGCGGAGTTTCGTGAACAAACAGATATGAAAGGCGGTGAGGACTGATGCATCTCAGCGGATTTGGATATCTGATAAAAGAAGGCTTTAAAAACGTATGGACAAACCGCATTATGAGTATCGCCTCGGTATGCGTGCTTGTATCCTGTCTTGTCCTCACGGGCAGCGCCGTACTTTTCTCTATGAACGTCAGCAATATCGTCGAGAAGGTCGGCGACAGCAACGAAACCACGGTATATCTCGAGGACGATTTATCTAAAATCGAGGCGGTTTACGTCGGACGTGATTTAAAGAAAACAAGCAATATAACCAGCGTCGAATTCTACTCGAAGGACGACGCCTTTAAGGAATATAAAGAAAAGCTCGGCGATGAGGTTTTCGCTAATTTAAAGGACGATAATCCCCTGCCCGACGCCTACAAGATTTCTATGGAGGATCTTTCGAAATACGATCAGACCGTAGAAAAGATTATGAAAATAAAGGGCGTTGACTCGGTACTTAACCGCCGCGATATCGCGAAAAAGTTAACCGACATCGACAACCTTGTACGCAGTTTAAGCTTCTGGATTATACTCGCGCTTACGATAATTTCACTCTTTATTATTTCCAACACTATCCGCGCGACTATGCACAACCGAAGATTTGAGATAAGCATTATGAAATCCGTCGGCGCTACGAACGCGTTCGTGCGTATTCCGTTCGTAGTCGAGGGAATGGTGCTCGGCGCTATCGCGTCTATTCTCTCTACGGTAGCTCTGGTTTTCCTTTACGACGGTATTATAAAAATCGTATCGGATATTCCCGTGTTCGAGCCTATCGATATTATGAGCGTTATATGGTACGTCGCTTTGGTATTTGTAGCGGCGGGTATTATCATCGGCGCGCTCTCAGGCTTCATTTCCATACGCAAGTATCTTAAAAAAGAGGGAAATGAGATATTACGTTGGTAGCGTAAATGACTTTGCATTAAGAAGGTATAAATATGTATAAAAAGCTGATATCAGCGTTGCTTGCTTTATGTATTTTATGCTCTCCGTTTCTTCTTCCGACTTTTTCGGCTGATAAAAAGAAATCCGATAAAAAGAACTACGATAAAAAAATCAGCGAATTACAAAAGCGGGAAAATGAATACGAAGCTCAGCTAAAAAAGACCAGAGCCGATATACAGGCTAAGGAACAATACAGCGCGACGCTTGTAAAACAGATTGAGGTTCTCGGAAAGCAGATAAGAGAATCTCACGCTGAAATTGAAAAACTAAACAAAAAAATATCCAAAAAGCAAAAAGAGATTAAAGAGGGAAATAAGCAAATCGAAACCCAGATTAAAACGCTGAAGAAGCGTATCCGCGCGATTTATATGGCGGGCAACGCCTCGTCGCTTGAGATAGTTCTCGGCGCAAGGGATTTCGGGGATTTTGTCGATAAGCTTACTCTTATTAAAACTCTTTCGACCTACGACCAGAAGTTTATAGAAACAATAAAAACGAAATTAAAAACGCTTTCCAAGGAAAAAAAGGACTTGGAAAAAACTAAAGCCAAGCGTCTGAAATCCGAAAAGCTTATAGAAGAAAAGCAGAATAAACTCAATAAAATGCTTAAAGAAAACAAAAAGCTTTTAGCAAGGCTTTATGACGTAAAGAAAGCTTACGAGAATCATTCGGATTATGTACGCGGCGGAACGGGCTCAGGTTCGGGCTCAGCGGGCGCTATCCACGTTACTCCCTCGGGATTTTCGTGGCCTGTACCGAATTACTACGCGGTAGTATCCCCGTTCGGCGAGGACAGAGGCTATACCCACAAGGGAATAGATATCTCGGGCGGAGGAATTTTAGGCGCAAGAGTTATAGCAGTTGCCGACGGCACCGTAACCTCGAGCAACAACTCCTGTATACACAACTGGGGTAAATCGGGCTCCTGCGGCTGCGGAGGCGGCTACGGTAACTTCGTATGTATAAGCCACGATAACGGCAAGCAGACGCTCTACGGTCATCTTTCCGACGCGATGGTATCTACAGGCGCCGAGGTTAAGAAAGGCCAGACAATAGGCTACGTAGGCTCTACGGGCTGGTCTACAGGCCCTCACCTGCATTTCGAATGCCGACTTAACGGAGTTCATTACAATCCAATGAGAGAATATTAAGAAAAAGCACCCTTAACGGGTGCTTTTTAGGATTCAGGGCTCAGGATTAAGGATTAAGGGATGGGCGCATAGATAGAATATTATAATTATATAACTTTTCTGCCGAGGCTGTTTCTCCGTCAACTTTTTCTCCACGATTACAGCACTTCCTACTTCTTACTTCCCGCTTCCTACTTAATTATCCCCCTTGACCTTTTAGAACATTTGTGTTATTATAAACATATGTTCTAGGGGTGTTTTGTTATGAAAAACGAACGGCAATATATTTCAATAGACTTAAAATCCTTTTACGCTTCGGTGGAGTGCGTCGAGCGCGGGATAGATCCGCTTGACGCTTATTTAGTAGTCGCGGATTTATCGAGAACGGAAAAGACCATATGTCTCGCGGTATCCCCCGCCCTAAAGGAATACGGGGTTTCGGGCAGAGCGAGGCTTTTTGAGGTTGTCCAAAGGGTTAAGGAGATAAACGCCGAAAGGCTCTCGAAATCCCCGAAAAAAGAGCTTAACGGAGCGGCTTATTTTTCCAGCGAGGCGAAAGCCGATCCGTCCTTAAAGGTGGACTATATAGCCGCTGTGCCGAGGATGGCGCTTTATATGAAAACCAGCGCGGAGATTTTTAAAATCTACCTTAAATATATCTCTCCCGAGGATATTCACGTCTACTCGGTTGACGAAGTTTTTATGGACGTAACCGATTATCTTCGATATTATGACTTGACCGCGAGGCAACTTGCTGATAAAATAGTAAAGGATATATTAAAGACAACAGGAATAACCGCCACAGCGGGTATCGGCACAAACTTATATCTGTGTAAGGTCGCTATGGATATCGTCGCGAAGCATATTAAATGCAAAGAAGGCGAGTCGAGAATCGCTCAGCTAGACGAAATCAGCTACAGAAAGCTGTTGTGGGAACATAAGCCCATTACGGATTTCTGGCGTATCGGACGGGGCTATTCGCGCACGCTTTCACGTTACGGTATGTTCACTATGGGCGATGTCGCCCTTTGCTCAACTGTCAACGAAAATCTGCTTTATAAGCTTTTCGGAATAAACGCCGAGCTGTTGATCGACCACGCGTGGGGATACGAGAGCTGTACGATTGACGACATAAAAGCCTACAGACCTCAGACAAAATCTTTAAGCTCGGGACAGGTGCTTAAAGAACCGTACGATTACGAAAAAGCGAAGCTCATTATAAAAGAAATGACCGAGCTTCTCGTACTCGATCTGGTCGATAAAAAACTTCTTACCGACCAGGTAGTTTTAACCGTCGGGTACGATATTTCCAATCTCACCGATAAAAATATCGAATACAACGGCGAGGTAAAGACCGACGTGTACGGAAGAAAAATCCCCAAGCACGCTCACGGCTCGGAGAATATAGGGAGGTTTACCTCCTCGACCAAGCTTATTTCGGACGCCGTTATAACTCTTTTCGAGCGGATCACGAATAAAAACCTGCTTGTCAGGCGTATGTATATAGCGGCCAATCACACCGTAGATGAGCAATCGTATAAGCTTACAAAGCAGTTTGAACAGCTCAGTTTGTTTGCCGATATTGAGGAATATAAAACGCAGAAAGAGAAAGAGAATTATTTCCTCGAGCGGGAAAGAAAGCTTCAGCAGACGGCTATAAGTCTCCATAAACGTTACGGAAAGAACTCGCTTTTAAAGGGTATGAATCTTAAAGAAGGCGCTACCTCAATCGAACGCAATCAGCAAATCGGCGGTCACAGGGCTTAGGTATCATAAGGAAGGAATGGGATTTATATGAAAAGAAAACTATCTTTTATTCTGGCTTTGGCTGTTATTGCCACGATTTTCAGCGTGGTTACCGCCTCGGCGACGGAAGTTAAAAAAATCGCCAAGATTAAACAGAAAAGCGCGACTCCTACATCCGTTACCATTAAATGGTCAAAGATATCCGATCAGGCAAAATACGAGATTAAGCTCAGCAACGGAAAAAACGGTAAACGAAACTATAATAAAATCAAGAAAAATCAGTACACTATAAAGAAGCTTAAACCAGGCAAGACCTATATGATTAAAATACGCGCTAAGGTAAACGGCTCCTACGGCGCGTGGTCGGACGTATTCAATATAGTAACCGCGCCTAAAATCGCTTATAAATGGGTAGGCGGAAAGCTACAGGTTAACTGGACAAAGGTAAAAGCCGCTACGCGATATAATATCAAACTCGCGCTCGACGCCGACAAGAAAAAATACGCGAGAGCTACCAAATTAACGGACACAACCTATACCTTCACCAGAAAGAAGCTCTCTATACTCAGCGTCAACAGAGTATTCAATATAAGCGTACGCCCGTATAAAAACGACACTAAGCTCTATATGCACAAAATCAAAACACGCGATATAGAAATAACAGGTCACAGAGGACGTATGGACATAGCTCCCGAAAACACGCTCGTATCATTCAAAGAAGCGTATAAGGCGAATTACGACGCTTTCGAGGCGGATTACTGGGAAACGAAAACAGGCGACCTTATTATAAGCCACGACAAAATACTTAAAGCCTGCGACTCAAAGGCTGACGTAAGAACGCTTACAATTAACAATATTAAAAAATATCCTATCGTAAAAGGCGTTAATGTAAAAAAATACAGCACGCAGTACCTTCCTACCGTAGAACAGGCTATAAAAGCCGCGGCTAAATATAAATTGAAGATATATCTCCACACTAAGGACAACGCCACCTCGGATAAAGCCTTTAAGAAAATCGCCTCCTATATAAAGAAATACAAAATGGAAGGCAAGGTTACGGTATTCGCGCGCGATAAAAACACCTTCGACAGAATAGTTAAGAACAAAGTACGCGCGGGATTTTTAACCCTCCCCAACAGTACCGAGGACGTTAAAAACTCGTTGGTATTCGCGGGAACTCATTCCGCCAAGGTCGTAATATTCAGATATTGCGAATACATAAACGCTGACCTCGTTAAGCTCGCGCATAAGTATAAATTAAAAATGGGCTGTTACAATATAAACAACAGGACAACCGCCTCCGAATACTCTAATATGAAGGGCGACTTTCTTATTACCAACGTAAACTACTTTAACTGATGTGTAAAAACAGCTTTAAATACGAAAAACTGTTAAACGCCGAACGTCCCGTATCCGACAGGGCGCGTATGTCCAACCAGGACAGAGCGGCGCAGTTTATGCCGTTCGCGGCGCTTACAGGATTCGGCGCTATAATAAACGAAACCTCCCGTACAACTACAAAAAAGCATCAGCTCAACGAGGATGAGCTCACTCTGCTTAACGAAAACCTGAATAAGCTATCCGAAACAATCTCACAAAAGCCCGAGGTACGGGTTGTGTATTTTATTCCCGACGAGAGAAAATCGGGCGGAAGCTATTCCACCTACAGCGGTAACGTCCGCCGTGTTGACGAATTTGAGAAAGAGCTTATCTTTACCGATAAAAGTAAAATAAAAATTGAGAATATAATGTTAATCGAAATAATTTAAGGCGCTAAAATGAAAAGAACTTTATCCGCATTACTGATACTGCTTTGCGTGATTTTCAGCTCCTGCGCGTCAGCTCCCGAAAGCCCAGCCGTAAGCGTTAAGGATATTCCCGAATATTCAAAAACGCCGTACGCCGTGCTTAATAACAACAAGCCGAATTTCACCGACAAAGAAAAGCAAAAGAAAAAATCCTTCGAGAAATATTCCCGTCTCGATAAGCTGGGACGATGCGGCGTCGCTTACGCGAACATCTCCACCGACCTTATGCCGCGCAAGAAACGCGGTAATATAAGCGAGGTTCATCCCACAGGCTGGATACAGAACGAGTACGCGTTTATTTCCGACGGTCACATTTACAACCGATGCCACCTTATCGGCTATCAGCTCACGGGCGAAAACGCCAACAAGCGTAACCTTATAACGGGCACGCGATATATGAACGTAGAGGGAATGCTCCCCTTCGAGAACGAGGTAGCAAATTATATAACCTCGACCGAAAACCACGTGCTCTACCGTGTAACGCCGATTTTCGAGGGCGACAATCTCCTCGCGAGCGGCGTAGAGATGGAAGCATGGTCGGTTGAGGACAATGGAAAAGGCGTATGCTTCAACGTCTATTGCTACAACGTACAACCAGGGGTTATGATAACCTACGCTAACGGCAACAACAAAGCCGATGGCACAGTTAAGGGAAATATTACGGGCAAATCCTACTCAAAAGGAAACAAAAGCAAAACATATACATATAATAAAAAATCTTCGAATAAAAATAAAAGCGCCTCCGCGTCAGGCACTTATATTCTTAATATAAACAGCAAAAAATTCCACCTGCCGAGTTGCAGCGGAACAAGAAATATGAATCCAAAAAACAGGAAAACATATAAGGGTAAGCGTTCACAGCTTATAAAAGAAGGGTACGACCCCTGCGGTTGGTGCAAACCTTAGGAAACTCGATTGCATGGGAAAGGAAAGGTATGAATTACTATAAAAGATTACCGCTCGAATGTATGAGTAACTGCCGTGATTTAGGCGGCTACCCGACAAAGTACGGTAAAATGACGAATTACGGCGTATTTGTACGCAGTGAGGCTCCCGTGGAGTTAAGCGAGAGCGATATACAGTTTTTAATAAGCTACGGCGTTACAAAGTCGCTCGATTTCAGAGGCGACTCCGACACCACAATTTTCCCGAGCAGTCTAAGCAAGGTCGAGGGTATAGAATACTTCCACCTGCCTATGTTCGGACGCGCGGACGCCGCGGGATTCAATATCGACAGCGAGGATCCGAGCAAGTATTTTTCGGGCTGGGGTAAAAGCTATATCCAATGGATAGAAATTTATAAGGGCTGGATAAAGGACGTGTTCCATCAGCTCGCCGAAACGGATAGAGCCTGTCAGTATAACTGCAACGCGGGTAAAGACCGCACGGGTATTATAAGCGCGTTCGTACTCTCTATAGCGGGAGTTAACCTTAACGATATCGCGTTCGACTATTGTATAAGCCGCGCTATGCTAAAGCCGAGATTTCCCGAGCTGGCTAAACAATGGGGCGATTATCTAAAGGATAAAAACGGAAAGCTTATTACGAATCATCCGTTTTTATATACGCCGAAGGACGCTATAGAACAGCTTTTTAAATACATTAATAAAACATATAAAAATACCGAAAACTTCCTTTACAGCTGCGATGTCAGCGAAAAGGATGTTTATATGGTAAGGTCAAAAATGATTGGATAATGCAATCGGGGATAGCGTTCAGCGTTATCCCCTTTGTTATTTTGCACAATAAAATCATCTCAATTTTGTGCAGTCATACATATTATAATGTGATATAATTAAGACAATAGATTATGCGCTTTATCAGCTCACGGTAAAGCCGAACACAAAATCATTCGTGGGCAGAAAGGAATAAAAAATATGAAAAAGATTAAAACCTCAATCGCCTTATTGCTGACAATTCTTTTTACGCTGTCCGCTTTCGCCGCGGCGCCGACATCTGTATCCGCTAAAGGGATAGAGAAAAAAGCCAAACTCAAGCTATGGGTTCCCGACAGAGAGGTTAAAACAGCTAAAAAACTTGCTAAAAGTTTCGTAAAGAAATATAAGAGCAAAAAAATCAGCGTTAAAGTATCAGCCGAATCCGAAGCTGACGCGGGAACGTATTTACTTTCCGACAACTCGAGCGCGGCAGATGTAGCCTCCATAGCCAGCGACCAGTTGAACAATTTTGTCAACGCTAAGGTTATTTCTCCGATAAAAAGTCCTAAAAGCATTAAGAAAAATATGCTCAAAAGCTTGGTTTCCGCTTCTACATTTAATAAGAAGCTATACGCGATTCCGAGAAGTCTGAACGGCTATTGTCTTGTTTACGACAAAACCGTTGTATCCGAAAAGCAAGCGAAAACTCTCGAGGGCGTACTACAGGCTTGTCAATCCAAGAATAAAAAGTTCATTATGGACGCGGGTAACGGATATTATTCCTGTATATTCCTGTTCACAGGCGGTTTAAGATTAAAGGGATTAAAAAGCGACGGATTCACTCAGAAATTCAATAAATATGATATTAATACTCTTACAAAAACTCTTAAAGCATTCTCTGTACTTTTCCATAAATACAGCAACGTTTTTAGAAGCTTGGCGGTTTCCAACATCCCCGCTGGCTTTACTTCCACAAGCACAAGAAAATCAACCTGCGGCGCGGGTATAGATGGAATATGGGATTACGAGGCGTGTAAGGCGGCTTTAGGCAAAAACTTCGGCGCGGCTAAACTCCCGACAATCAATGTAAACGGTAAAAATAAACAGATTGTAAGTATGCTTGGTTACACGGGATACGTAGTAAATAAAGCTTCGAAATATCCTAAAGCGGCTCAGGCGCTCGCAAAATACATCTCCACAAAATCGGCTCAGAAAAAGCGCGCTTCCAAAAACATAGTACCCACAAACAAAAAACTATTAAAATCAAGTTATATTTCCAAAAAGCCTATGATGAAAGCGTTATATAAGCAGTCTAAATACTCAGTTCCACTGGTATCAATAGGAATGATTTGGGATCCGTTTGGAAATTTAGGCAATAAAATTACCGCAAAAAATATTAATCCCGATAAATACGACTATAAAAAACTGATTGAGAAAACAATAGACAATATACTCGATATGTAAAAGAAACCGCGCGGTTCAATCTGAACCGCGCGGTTATTTTGGTAAAACTATTTTCTGCGCCTTTTCAAGAAGTGTTATCTCTGCCCTATCGACGGTTACAATCTCGCCGTCTATTCCGATTTCGAACGGCTCGGGGTTTTCGTAAATTACCGACTTTACTTTTTTGTTTATAATAAAATCAATCTTAGGATTGTTTATATGTTCACCCTTAACGTAAGTCGGTAAAAGCGAAACAAATTTTAAAACGCCTACCGTTTTTATAGCGGTAAAGTCTACATATCCGTCGCTGTTATCGGCGAGCGGAGCGCATTTTATTCCGCCTCCGTAATACTTGCCCTTAGCGCAGATCGAGAGCAGATATGTACCGTCGATATTAAGCTTTTCGCCGTCGGTAATAACCGTAAAATTATGGACTCTTTCTTTAAGAATACAGTAGAAAATCGACAGCTTATACGCAAGCTCCGAGCTTATATGCTTTCTCTTATTGAACTTAACGAAATTCTTCGCGACAGCGCAGTCGAAGCCTATCGTTATTGAATTTCCGCTTACCCTGTCTCCGCATTTAAGCAGGTCAACAAAAACTTCCCTGCCGTTTATAAGGTTATCAATATCGAGATATTTTTCCTTTTCGATACCGAAGCTTCTTATAAAGTCGTTTCCGCTTCCTATCGGTACAACCGCTATAGCGCAGTTATTAAGGTCGTATACTCCGCTTAGAACCTCGTTAAACGTACCGTCGCCTCCGCAGGCGTAAATACGGGTAAAGTCACTGCTTCCGAGAACATATTCCCTCGCGAAAGCGGTAGCGTCTCCCCGCGACTTGGTGTAATGAATCTCAAAATCACCGCGCCCGCTGTATTTATTCAGTTGAGCCTCAATATCCATCCAGGCGTTACCCTTACCCGAATGCTTATTAATTATAAACAGATGACGCAAGTCTACCCCTTATCTCACACTTTAATTTATTAGCAGTCTTTTTACAATTGCTCCCAGCGCGTATGAAATGAACGTGAATACACAAAAGTTAAGCATTTTAGTACCTCCCGAATAATCTCTATACTTATATTATACGGGATTTACTGTACTATAAACCGTACTATGAATTCACGTTCAGATTGTTTTATTTTCTCTTGTAGTATACAGTATCGTTGATAATAAGCTTATTGCCCTTACCGTAAACCTTATAGGTCAGCTCAACGGTTTTTATAGTATCCTTCATATACTTGATGATTAACTGGTTTTTCCTGTCAACCGTATAAACGCCGTAGGTTACGGTTTTATTGCTTACTCTCTTCAGCTTTCCGCTCTTTACGAACTTATACGCTTTCTTCTTATCCTTGGTAAGCCATGCTCCGAGCAGCTCTTTATCAATATGATACCCGTTAATTGTTCCGAGCTGTTTCATCTTCGCTTCGGTTTTCTCTAAGGTTGTGATCTCGCCTGTATCAACATCGGTAAGAGTCAGCTTATAGCCATCGTCGTCATTACCCGTTACCTCGTAATCGTAAGCGCCCCTGAGGTTGGTTTCGGTGGAGATATAAATACGCGGCTGGTCATCCTCGGATATATCCTTATACGAACCCTTAACAATCATTGTTCCGTAGTTCTCCTGCATATATCCGTTCTTGGCGAAGGTAAAGTAAGGAATAGCGCTGTAATCAGTTTCCTCGGTACCCTCTACCTTCCAGCTTCCGTAAAGGTTGCTGATTTCCTGTTTTTTAACCGTATTCTTTATCGTCTCGGTAACAGGCTCGGTTTCCGCCTCGGTAGCAGGCTCAGTCGAAACATATTTAGGCACATAGACGCTTCCGCGTTTCTGTACGAATCTCAACGAGAATACCGTAAACACCGATACCGCGAGAACAAATATAACGGCTATAACAAAGATATTGTATTCCGAAATATCAAAATACTTGGGCTTATAGTTTTCGCTGTCGGCAAAATCAGAGTCACCCTTAGCCTGAATCTGCACAAAACCGTCCTCGCGAAAATCGTTAAACTCCATATCCCTGTTTATTTCCTGCATACAAAACGGACATATAGTCTCGTTATCGGGAATTTCTTTCGCGCAACGCGGACAAATCATACTTTCGCCTCCTTATAAAGGTTACTTACCTTCCTTAAATGTTCATTAAAATCATTTACAATTTCATCGGGAGATACGATTTTAACCTTATCCCCCAGCGCGAACAGCCATCCGTAGAACTGCTCGCTTATATTAACAATTACACGCGCGAGGAAATGATTTTTATTCTCCTCATCCGCGGTGATAAAAATATTCTTTCCGAATCTATCGGCGATTACTCCGACCAGCGAATTGTCTACGGAGAGAGTAACCATAACCTTCTCGCCCGCGAACATTCCGAACGTAGACTGGGAATATTCGGCGAGGTTTATTTTTTCGAACTCGTCTGTACCCGAGCGTTTATTATCGGTTAGCTCGATTTTCTCCATCTTATCAACGCGGTAATGGCGAATCTGTTCGTTTTTCTCGTCATACGCGATAAGATAATAGTTCTCGTCATCCCAGCAAAGCGCGAACGGGCTAACCTTATACCGCTCTCCTCCGCGGCGGCGCTTAAGCTTCAGCTTCTCGGAGCTCCCGAGGGAAAGCGACCACTGGTTATAATAAAACTCAACCGAGCGGTTCTTATTAATCGCGTCGTGGAGCCTGTCTACATTATAGTAGATTGTTTCGTTAGAGGTTTTTACCCGATTAGAGATAACGACCTGATTTTGCAGTTGTTTAGCTTCGTTCTCGCTCGCTAATGACTCGACCTTCTTTATAAGCTCGAAGCTCTTTTTCTCGGTTATAAACTTGGAACTCTGGATAGCGTCAACAAGAAGCTTCAGCTCGGAAATCTGGAAATCGCGCGAAGCGATATAATACTTTACCGTTTTACTCTTTTCGCTGCATATATCGAGCCCGTAGGTTTCGAGGATTCGCAAATCGTCGTAGATGCTTTTTCTCTCGGCGTTTATTCCGTAAGAATCGAGCTCGCTTATAATCTCGTTTATAGTAAGACCGTGTTCCTCGTCGGTCTTTTCGAGAAGAATTTTTTGGATATATAATAATTTTTGTTTTTGTCTGGGATTTTTAGCCATAATAATATTATCCTGTTATTAAAATGTTTGGGCGGCGGCTATAATTAACGGCATCGTTATTATCGACATCAGCGTTGTCATAGACACAAGCCCTACCGACAGCTCAACGTCACGCCTGAACTTAGTAGCGAACATCGTCGTAGTTGCCGCTACGGGAGATGACGCGGCTACCGTACAGGCGGTTACTATATCGCCGTTTACCGAAAGCAGCTTCATAATCAGCAGCGACAGGCAGGGTATTAGCAATAATCTCACCGCGCAAACAGCGTAAACTCCCAAATCTCCGATATACTTTTTAATCTTAAAGCGGGTAAGGTAGAAGCCGATAACGAGCATCGGCAAAGGCGTATTAAGCGCCGCTATGTATTCTATCGGGCTTAGAATAATCTCGGGTAATTGTATTCTCAGGAAGAACAGCGTTGCGGCGGATACCGCTCCGATTATACCAGGATTCATAAGTATCTTTTTAATCGTAAAGGATTTTTTATCGCCGCTCATATCGAGGAGCCCGTAGCTCCATACAAGTATATTGAATACGGCGACGAATACCGTGCCGTAGAAAACGCCCTTATCCCCGAGGATAGCGCGTTGCAGAGGAAGCGACATAAATCCGCAGTTAGAGAAAACAGCCGAAAAACGCATAACTATACGGCGGCTTTTATCCTTATCCCTGAAAATCGCTCGGCTTAAAAAAATCGAAAGCACCTGTATAGCTACAGCGCAGACAAAGCAGATTCCGAGGTTTACCATCAGCTCGGAGCTGAAGCCGACCTTCTGGAAGGACTGAACCATAATACAGGGAGTCGCGAGATACAAAACAACATCGGTAAGATATTTCGCGCCTGTTCTGTTTATAAGCCCGAACTTTCCGCTGAAAAAGCCGACGGCGATAAGTATAAACAGGATAAAAACCTGACCTGCTACGACCGCAAAATTACTCCACATAAAACTACCCTTCTAAGGACATATCATATCAATTTATATTATATCAACAATCGAAACGAATTACAATATCAATATTGTTACATTTTGATTTTTCCAGTTTTTATGGGGATTTCGGCGATTTTTCATTGTCGTTTTTGTATAAAAACAAAGAATAATATTGTGCAATTTGTACAATGTCACAAAGTTTTGAAATTTCGTTGACTTTTAAAAAATCTATAGTATAATACAGTTTGTAAACATAAAATTGCTTACATTTATAAATTTATAAATTATCTTTATTGAGGAGGTCATTATAATGGCAACAACAAAGAAGACAGAGACTAAGGCTGCTGCTACAAAGACAGCCGCTAAGACAGAGACAAAGACAGCTACAAAGGCTGCCGCTACTAAGACAGCAGAGAAGAAGACAGCTACTAAGGCTGCCGCTAAGAAAACTACAGCTAAGAAGGCTCCCGCTAAGAAGGCTGCTACAACAACTAAGAAGGCCGCTTCTACAACTAAGAAGGCTGCCGCTACTAAGGTTAACGTATTCGTTGAGTTCGGCGGAACTCAGGTTTCTATCGACGAGGTAGTTAAGAACGTTAAACTCACAAACGGCAAGGCTGCTAAGGAAATCACAGTTTACATCAAGCCCGAGGAGAGCAAGGCTTACTTCGTTGCTGACGGCGAAGAGAAAGAAATGGATGTATTCTTCTGCTAATCTCTAAATAAAGTAAATTATGACCGACTCACTTGAGTCGGTCATTTTTCTTGCTTTACAGTAAAAACCAAGCCGTATAATAGACCTTATCCGAAATTTGTTTCTATAAGCCTTACGCTGTCCTTAGGTGAATATGTAAACCTGTCGATATGGGTATCGTTTATAAAATACTTATCGGAAACGGCGCGGTACTTATACGGGAAGGTGTCGATAATTATAAGCTTTATCTTCATCTTCTTCGGGATAATACTCTTTATATAAACGCTCGCCTGCATACCCTCCTCGGCGTCGGGATGAGGCTCGGCGAGCCCCGCTAAATTTGGAGTAAGCTCTATAAACGAGCCGTAGCTTTCAACGCTCCGTATTATCCCCGTAACGGTTTCTCCCGCGCGGAACATCTCGGCGTTCTGCTCCCAGGTTCCGAGCAGCTCCTTATGGCTAAGGCTTATACGTCCGTTTTCTACGGATTTAACAACCGCCTTAATATTCATCCCCTCAAAAAACCGCTCGCGCGGGTGAGCGATCCGCGATACGGAAATCATATCAATCGGCATAAGCGCGGCTATTCCGCAGCCTATATCGGCGAACACTCCGAAGGTTTCGAGACGGCTTACCTTAGCGTCTATAATATCGCCCGCGATAAGTGTATCAATATAATTATTACAGCATATCCGCTGGGCCTTTTCGCGCGATAACACGGCGAGCGGGTTTCCGTTTTCATCGGCGGTGATGTCGGTTACGACAAAGCATACGGGACGGTTTACGCGCGAGATCACGGCTATATCTCTTACCGAGCCGTCCTTTATACCGATAGCTCCCTCCTCCCGCGGGATAACAGCGTTGATCCCGCCGAGCTTCAGGTGGAGATTATGCTCGCGGTCGCAGACAAGCGCCTTAGCCTCAAGTATCTTTTGCTTTTGCATAGCTTCCCTTAGCTTATCGGGATTATTTATATAAATCTGGTTTTCCTCGGTTAAAAGTAAATTACCCTCGGGCAAAAATGTTGACATTATTATTCCTCCATCCGTGAGTTAAACACCTAAGTAATGATATGAATAATAATGTTCTTTTATTACTCTTGCATTTTAAGACTATTTATAATACAATAAGATAAAAGATTTTACGAAAGGAAGATACACTTGAAATCTAAAAGAATCATTTCGATATTATTAGCAACTGTTTTAATCTCAACCTCAGCGGCTGTGCTTTCAGCCTGCGGCGGAGATAATCAGGCTCAGGAAACTACCGCCGCGGAAACCGCCGCTTCTGACACAAAAACATCGAGCAGTCCCGCGGTTGACGATTTAATGAAGAGCGGAGTTGACGTAACAAAATACGGCGTAGACCCCGAAATCACCAACGCGGACGACGAGGAATACGGCTTCCAGCTCGATAAGCCCAAAAAGGGCGATAAAATCGCGATTATGTACACCAATATGGGCGAGATTTCGCTTAGATTATTCGACAAATACGCTCCGAAAACCGTAGATAACTTTATAAAGCTCGCGGAAAACGGCAAGTACAACCACTGTATTTTCCACCGAGTTATAAAAGACTTTATGATTCAGGGCGGCGACTTCGAGAACGCTAACGGTACAGGCGGACATACCGCCGACGGCAACACTCTCAACGACGAGTTCTGTGATAAGCTCGTTAACCTCAGAGGCTCAGTCGCTATGGCTAACAGCGGTAAGGACACCAACGGCAGCCAGTTCTTCATTAACCAGAACAACAAAAAAGCATTTAAGGAAAGCGGCGGCTTCACAGCGCGTATCAGCACCTGGAACAATACCGTTAAGCCCTATTTCGTACAGAACAAGGACAACTCCGCTCAGTTAGCGCAGTTGGTAGCGCAGATAGGCACACAGGCTTACGACGCCGACGTAGTTCCCAAGGAAATTCAGAAATTATACGATAAAAACGGCGGCAATCCCACTCTTGACGGCGCGTATAACGCCGTAGACGCGGGACACACCGTATTCGCTCAGGTATACAAGGGTATGAACGTTGTCGATAAAATCGCTAAGGTTAAGACCGACAGCAACGATAAGCCCGCCAAGGACGTTGAAATCCAGACCATAGAAATCAAGGAGTACAAGTAATTGAGCGCTAAACCGATTATCGCCGTAATGTACGACTTCGATAAAACGCTTTGCACCAAGGATATGCAGAACTACCGCTTTATTCCGAGCCTCGGAATGCAGGTAAGCGACTTCTGGGATTACACCAACGAGGTTCAGCAAAACGAGCATATGGACTCGGTGCTTGCGTATATGTACGCGGCGATCAAGCTATCGCGAGAAAAGAATATTCCGCTTAAAAGAACACGTCTCGAGGACAACGGCAAGGGAATCGAATTCTTTCCCGGGGTTGTCGAATGGTTCGCTCGAATCAATAAATTCGGCGAGGAAAACGGCGTTACTATCGAGCACTACGTAATTTCCTCGGGTATGAAGGAGATTATCGACGGCACGGTAATAAGCGGAGAGTTTAAGAATATTTTTGCCTGCGAATACCTTTACGACGGCGACGGAAACGCTGTATGGCCTAAAACCGCGGTTAACTATACCAACAAAACCCAGTTCGTTTACCGCATAAACAAAGGCGTGCTCGACGTTTCCAACGACATCGACTTAAACCGCAGTATGCCCGACGACAGCAAGCGTATTCCGTTCCAGAATATGATTTACATAGGCGACGGACTTTCGGACGTACCGTGTATGAAGATGATGAAAAGCTACGGCGGTAAGGCTATCGCGGTATATCAGACGCTCGACGAAAAGGTCAAGGAGCTTTTAAGGAAAGACAGGGTTGACTATATCTACCCCGCCGACTACAGCGAGGGCTCGGGGCTTGATATGACGATGAAGGATATTATCCGCAATATGGCGATATCCGATAAGCTCAACGAAGAATACAGCAGGCAGTTAAAATCAATCGGAGATTGACTTCAGTTAAGAGTTAAAAGGTAAAAGGTAAAAGTTAAACGTCAATGCTGAAAGGCATTGACGTTTTTTCTTAACTCTTAACTCTTAACTTTTACCTCTTAACTTTTAACTGCAGCACGTCTCGATATTATCGGGGTCTATGTCCGCGAGGTTTGGCGGGAAGAACTGCTCCACGGGGAAATCAACGCGCGAGAACATATCGCAGGGATTATCCGTCGAGGTCACGCACTCCTTATCGGGCACGCAGAAATCGAACGCGGGAATCAGCATCTGTACCGTGCGCTTTAGCTGGACAATCGTAAACACGCCGATAGTCGCGAGTACAGATCTCGCCTGGGACGGTACAATCGCGCCGCCGAAATAATCCGTCACGCACTCGGGAATAGCCGCGCTCGGCATACACGGGCTGCAACACTCGGTAAGGCAGGCTGTAAGCGCCATCGGCTGGGCTACCTGCACCTTAGCTGTCGGCAGGCTCGATTCATCGGGAGCGACGCAAGAACTCTCGGGCTCGCTCGTAAACACGGCGACATTACCGTTTCCGCCGTAGAGGATCACTCGCTTAGCGAATACGGAAAGTCCGTTAATCGTAGTCGGCGCGGAGCCGTCGCTCGAATAAACGTCGAGGACAATCTCGAAATAGAACGTCATATCGACGGAATAAAATCCGCAGTGGTAGGTTACGGGCTCTACGTTAACGACCGTATTTAAAATATTAGCTTCTCTTATCCTTACCGAAACGGCGCTGTTAATAACGCTCTGGTTAGCTTCGGTAAAGAACACTCTCATCTCCGAAAGACAATCCTTATCTCCGCAAGAATCGTAAACGCGGTCGGCGTCTATACAAAAGGACTGGTTCGCGTCGTCTGTATTAGCCTGATTAGCGGGATTTTTTATAGGAATATCGGGCATAAGTAATTACCTCCAAAGTTTTATTAAGCATTTGCTCTTAACAGTACATAATATGGAGGCGGTTATATTTTGTGAATGTTTTTTAAACATATAATTAAGGCGAAGCTTAACGCTCCGCCTAAAAGTGCTTTTATCTTTATTTATTAATCTAACGCTATAAAACTTAAGCCGCTATCTATAGCGTACTTTTCAGCAACAGTGCCTTTATAACCTTTCACGGTGTAACCGTTTATTTTTACATATTCATAAACCGTTTCACCGTATTCATTTTTTTTATTGGTTTTCTTTTGTGTAAACCCAAAGAAGTGTTTGCCAAGCGTTGTTACGCTTTTGGGGATAGTGATTGTTTTTAAACTTTTACAGCCGTAAAAAGCGTTCTTGCTGATTTTAGTAACAGAATTTGGAATATTTATATCTTTTAATTTCTTACAATCCGCGAACGCTTCAAAACCGATTGATTTAACCGATTTAGGAATCGTTATTTTTTCAAGCTTAAAACATTCAGAAAATGTTCCTTGTCCTATCGACTTTACTCTTTTAGGTATAGTGAATTTCTTTAAGCTTTTACATCTCTCAAAAGCATACGGACCGATTGACTTTAGCTTTTTTGTAAAAGAAATTTTTGTAAGCTTTTCACACTCATTAAAAGCCGCTTTCGGAATTTTTTTAATACTTTTCGGAAGTTTTACGCTTTTTAGATTATAGCAACCGCTAAAAGCGAATTCACCGATTTTCTTAATTCGTTTAGGTATAGTTAACTTTTTTAGATTTCTGCAATAAGTGTAACAGAAAGAACTTATCGACTTAATCTTTTTAGGAAGCGCCAATTTCTTAATCTCGCTTATATTAAACGCTCCGCTTTCAATCTTCGTTATTGTTGAGGGCAGTTTTATATTTCTTATACCGGAGCAGCTAAACGCGTCCTTCCCGATTATCTTAACTCCTTTTTCGATTTTTATATTTCTAAGCTTATCGCAATCATAAAACATTTCATTAGAAAGCCTCTTTAAGCTTGAATGAATTGTCACATTATTTAACGAACGGCAATCTGCGAATGCGCGCTCACCGACTTTTGTTACGCTTTTTGGAATATTAATCTTCTTCAGCTTAAAAAGAAAACTGAACGCGTCTTTGCCGATAGTTTTTACAGTATTAGGTAAAACTATTTCCTTTACATTATTGAGTCCGTTCCTGCCGGTACCTGAGTTACCGTCAATATCATCGGAAAAAGCATAGTCAGCTATAGAAGTAAGCCCGCTTTCTACTACAATTTTTTCTACGTTGCCTATTACGCTCCAATCATTAAGCCATTGAGCGCTGTATTTCGGCATTTTTCCTCTGCCGTTTACATAGAGCGTGTGATTGTTTTTATCATATCGATAAGAAAGCGCCGCTTTCGCCTCTGTCTTGCTTATACATACGGTTGTAAATAAAGATAACGATAAAAATATTGTAAGCATAATAGATATAAGCTTTTTCATAGATAACACCTCTTTCACTTTAGTAGTGTAGAAAAGCCGCAAAAAAGTTTCAATTTTT
Organism: Ruminococcaceae bacterium UBA2854; assembly: GCA_002350765.1. Taxonomy (GTDB): domain Bacteria; phylum Bacillota; class Clostridia; order Oscillospirales; family Acutalibacteraceae; genus Ruminococcoides. Next base: position 87,509 of record DEFK01000027.1, on the reverse strand, counting down.
TCGAAAAATTTTTAAAGATTAAAAGATTCTGCTTTTTGCACAAATACATGGTGCTTTATTTGTACAATATAACAACGCTTAAACTATATGAGCAAATTTTTCGCCCATATAATTAAATCATTCAACTTTTACCAAAAATCTTCCTATCTCCGTTTCTTGGGATTGACCTTCCGCGCTTACCTTTAGCTTCGCTTTTACGAGCACCTCGCCCGAAGATTCGCCGACTATTTCGCAATTAAATGAGGAGGGATTTTTTACACTTACGATACTCTCGTCATTCGATGTAACGGAAAGCTTAACCGTAATTTTACTAGATATTGTCTTATATAAATCCGCCACAATTTTATAAACATCCAAGTCATATAATCCCGTACTTTCGCCCTTTTTAAGCGTAAAGTCATATACAGGCTCGTCCGATACCTTAACTCTGTATCTGGTGTCAAACGTTCCCAAGTTCTCTGTATCCGTAATCTTTATATAGGTATATCCTGCTTTTACGCCCGTAAGATAGAGCTTATATGTACCCGTAGCGTCCTGGTCGATTTTCGCCTTTAAGATACTCTCGTCCTCCGACTCAACGGTTAATAAGCTTCCAAGTGCGGATAGGTTCGGTCCGAGAGCGTCGTCCTTAGTATCTCCTACCTGTACAGCGAACTGATAGTCCTTAAATATAATACGCGCCGCTTCGCTCTTCTTCGATTTCATAACCGAATTATACGCTACTACATAATAGAAATAATGTCCGCCCTGCTTTACGGAAGTATCCTCGTAATAATAAGCTCCTTCTTGCTTTTTAAAGGATGCGGAATTTTTAAGGAGCTTATAGCTCTTGCCCTTATCCGTGCTTTTATAAAGCTTGTAGGCAATAGCGCCGCCGCATTTTGTCCATCCTACCTTTACGGCCGTGCAGTTTTCGTTGAGCTCTGCCTCTATTATCGGCTGATAGATACTGCCGATTTTCGAGGTAGCGGCGGAAAACTTGCTCTTTTTCTTACCGTTTACCGCTCTTACCTTATATTTATAATAAGTTCCGCCCTTTACCGTTTTGTCGGTATAAGCGTTCTTCTTTACGGCTTTAAGCTTTTTAAACTTGCCTTTGCCGTTAGAATTAAGTTTAGCTCGGTAAATCTCGTATTTTTTAGCGTTCTTTACCTTTTTCCAGCTAAGTGAAACAGGAGTGTGGCTTCCGTCATTCATAACTTCAAAATCCGTCAACATCTTAGCCTTCAGCTTAGTCGGTTTCTTCAGCGTTTTAGCGGATTTCGTCTTAGCGCTTACCGCGGGCACGGAAGCGGGAATTACAACCCCCGCCGACAGAACAATCATAACCGATAGTAAACAGCTTAAGATTTTCTTATAGTTTTTCACATTAATTCCTCCAATCAATTTTTTTGAGTTTAGTCCTCTATTAATATAGACGATAAAAATCGGGATTTTTAGACCTGTATTTTTAAAAAATTTTGTAAGTGAGAATATTTTACCTGTTTTAAGTTTATTATATCACCTGAAAAACTGAAAGTCAATATATATTATTTAGTATATTATGTATATTATTATGTATCATTTGATATTATATAGTTAATGGATAACTTTACCGTCCCGTAATACAATATTAATGGGTGATAGAGATGGACACGAAGTATTATAATACATTTAAAAAAGTCGGATTAAATATCGCGTATTATCGCAGAGAACAAAATATTACTCAGGAGGCGTTAGCGGAAATGGTCGGAATTTCACGGCTTCATTTATCACGAATCGAGAACGCTTCTGTAAGCGCGTCGCTTTCTATTATTTTCGCCATTGCGGACGCGTTAAGCATTCCTGTTAAAAGCTTATTTGAATTCAGAGATTAATAACTGTAAGTTGACAAACAATATATTTATGCTATAATAATTATAGAAATGGAGCTATCCGAGAAACGGTTAGCCACATATTAGAGTGTTATTTAAGAATAACGACCGCTAATTAGGCATAGCGGTCGTTACTCTTTTTACTTATCATGTTTAAATGATATTATTATCAAGAGTACAATTGTTAAGTACAGAATAATTTCGTACATAGCAATCCCCTCCCAATACATATTCCCTTACGGGTTTCTATGTAAACAAGGCTCACAGTACCTTGTGGGAAGGCTAACCGCTTCCGTTTTTGGATAGCTCACAAATACATTTTAACACGTTTGTTCGCAAACGTCAATGATTAATTTTCTAAAATAGGGCTGACCAAAGGTCAGCCCTAACTCGTCACCTATTAATTCATAAAACCTTAAAAGCCTGAATTATTCGTCTGCCTTAGACTCTTCGATAACCTTGGATGCTACGTTAGCGGGAGCGTCCTCGTAACGTACGAACTCGAAAGTATAGCTTCCTCTACCCTGAGTACACTGGCGGATAAATGTAGCGAAATCGTCCATCTCAGCTACGGGAACCTCAGCCTCAACGATCTGCATTCCCTTTTCCTCGGCAGGATTCATGCCAGTAACTCTGCCGCGGCGTTTTGTTACCTCGCCCATTACGTCACCCATATGGTCGTCGGGAACTGTAGCGGCTAAAGCGCCGATAGGCTCGAGGAGAGTCGGGCTAGCCTGGGGAAGTCCGTTCTTATAAGCGATCATAGCCGCCATTTTGAACGACATCTCGGAGCTGTCTACGGGATGGTAAGAACCGTCGTAGAGGTTAGCTTTAAGACCAACTACGGGATAACCCGCGAGAGGGCCTTTCTGGATAGCGTCGCGGAGACCTTTTTCTACCGCGGGGAAGAATCCCTTAGGTACGGCGCCGCCGACGATAGACTCTGTAAACTCGAGAGAATCGCTGTCGCAGGGAGAGAACTCGATCCAAACGTCACCGAACTGGCCGTGTCCGCCTGACTGCTTCTTATGACGTCCCTGAACCTTAACGGGCTTGCGGATAGTTTCTCTGTACGCAACCTTGGGAACGTCGAGTACAGCGTCAACATTATATTTACTCTTAATCTTCGAGATAAGAACATCGAGATGTTGTTCGCCCATACCGTAAACAATCATCTGATGTGTTTCATGGTCGTGGTAATACTTAATCGTCGGGTCTTCTTCCATAACCTTCTTAACAGCCTGGGCTACCTTATCCTCGTCGCCCTTAGTCTTAGGCTTAATAGCTCTTGAGTAGGAGCTTACGTTGTAGGCAACGCCCTCTAAAGTAACCTTTCTTAAAGGTGAGCAGAGTGTATCGCCTGTTTTAACGTCGTTAAGCTTCGGAATCGCTCCGATATCGCCCGCGACGATAGCCTTGGCGTCCTCCTGCTTCTTACCGCGAACGGTAAGAACCTTAGTAATACGAACGGGCTCGCCTGTTCTCATATTGATAACGGGAACGTCGGAAGAAACCTTGCCCGAAACAGCCTTTACGTAGGAGAGCTTACCTACGAACGGGTCGGATACTGTCTTAAATACGATAGCCGCTGTCGCGCCGTCAGCCGATACGGCAACCTCTACGGGCTCGCCGTTGGGATCAACGCCTACTTCGTCGTGAGAATCAGCCTTAGGAGCAAGCCAAATCAACGAATTAAGGAACATATCAATAGCGAATGTATTATGAGCGTCGCCGCAGAATACGGGACAGATCGAGCCGTCCTTAACGCCCTGGGATACGCCTACGGCGATTTCCTCGGGAGTAAACTCCTCGCCCTCTAAGAACTTGTCGAGCATTTCCTCGCTTGTCTCGGCAACGGCTTCCTTAATAGCCTCTCTTAAACCTTCGAGACGATCGCCTAAGTTCGGCATATCGCAGGGAGTAGCAACGCCCTTATCGTACTTATAAGCGCGATACTCAAAGAGGTTTACGTAAATTTCTGCCTTTCCGTTTTCAATATAGGGAACTACTACGGGGCATACCGCCGCTCCGAATGTAGATTTTAAGTCCTCGAATACTCTATAGAAGCGAGCGTTCTCGTCGCAAACACCGTTTACGAAGAAAATCTTAGCGATATTCTGCTTAGTAGCCGCTTTTACAGCCTTTTCGGTACCTACGCCTACGCCGTCCTTACCCGATACTACGATAAGTGCGCTGTCAGCCGCGCGCATACCCTCGGAAACACCGCCCTCAAAGTCAAAAAGACCGGGAGTGTCTATAATGTTGATTTTTGTGTTTTTCCACTCCAGGGGAGCTACAGCCGTATTTAAAGATACGTGGCGTTTAATTTCCTCGGCGTCGTAATCAAGTACGGTATTTCCGTCGGTTACGCTTCCGAGACGGTCGCTTGCCTTAGCAAGAAAGAGCATAGACTCAGCGAGTGAAGTTTTTCCGCAGCCCGCGTGACCCGCGAGAGCGATATTTAGAATGTTTTTAGCGTCATATTGTTTCAAAATAATACAACCCTTTCATATAGATTTTTAGCCTATTCGATTATACCGAATGTGTCACTCTAAAATTATAACATTTTTGTATAACTTGCACAATAGACTTTAGGGAAATAAAAAAATAAAACCCGCACAAAATAAATGTGCGGGTTTTGTGCATTATGCTATTTTTACTGTCAAATTAAACAAAGTTTCATTTTAATTTTTAGAAGCCTAATTATTTAACCTTTATTTTAACCTTGGCAAAGGTTCCGTTTTGCGAATATACGTAGATATACGCTTTTCCCTTTTTCTTAGCCTTAACCTTGCCCTTGGATGTAACTGCGGCTACCTTTTTATTCGAGCTTTCATACCTTAGCTTTCTATAGCGTTTCAGCTTTTTGCCCTTATATTTCAGGACTTCTTTCGCTTTAAGCTTAAAGGATTTTTTAACCTTCAGCGTTTTACTCTTTGTATTAACCTTAACGCTCTTTACGTAATTGCTCTTCTTACCCCCATTGAATACGAAAATATTTTTGGATATTGAAGTTATCTTACCACTCCGATTGTACGCGGCTATGAAGAATCTATAAGCCGTATTTTTCTTCAGACCTTTAATGGCATGTCCTGAACTCGTTGGTGAGCGGAGAAGCGTTGGTTTTTTTGCAAGCTCACCGCCGTAGATAAAGTATTTTAAGCCGTTTTTAGTGCTCCAAGAAAGCATCGCCGAGTTTTTTTTGACCTTCACGCATTTAGCCTTTAGCGAGCCGAATACGCTGTTCTTTAAATCGTTATTGCCCTTTGCGGAGTTTATAAGCTTTTGAAGTTCTTCTTTCGGGTCGGCCTTTTTGGGAGCGGTCGATTCCGTCGGGTCGGTAACGACGGGAATTGTAACAGGCACTGTTGTTTCAACGGGTGTCGTAACAGGTATGGTTGTCACATTCTGCGTTGTACCCGCGGGATTGGTGGTTTCTGCCGCGTCTGTTGTTGGCTGGGTAGTAATGACTGCGGTTATCGACTCAACCCACACCAGATTCTTTCTCGCTTCTGTTAAGTTTTTAAGCGCTTCTTCAAGCTCGGAAACAGTCGCGTTCTCATTTCCCAAAAGCTGATTTGCCGTTTTGTAAGCCGCGTCAAACGCTTCATAATTCAGATAATTATCGCCGCGGCACTCTACTCCCTCGACAATCCCCATACTTGCGTCCGCAACCTCGTTCATAAGCGACTGTTTAAGCGATTTAATTCTCTCGGCTATCGACTCGGTCGCTTCGGTTGTAACCTCCGCTGTGGTTGTCGGCTGTTCGGTATCCGTTACGGGTTCGCTCGTATAAACGGTCGTTTCGGGAAGGGTAGTTTCGTCAACAGGAACTGTGGTTTCATCCACGGGAGCGGTAGTTTCGCTCTCGCTTGCGGGTATAGTAGTTTCGTCAACAGGAACTGTGGTTTCGTCCACGGGAGCGGTGGTATCGTCCTCGCTCGCGGGTACGGTGGTTTCATCAACGGGTAACGTAGTATCGGGCTCGCTCACGGGTACGGTAGTTTCGGGCTCGGTTGTAGGATTAGTCGGAGCTTTTTCCACCGTGAGGCTCTCGTAAGAGTTAACATTAGCGGTAATCGGCTTCTGGGATGAGTTATACAGCTCGATCGGCGCGAAAGAAATTGCGCCTTCACCCGCCGCGATTACGTTGAATTTAACCTGTAGAAAAGCCTTTTTCTCGCTGAAATCAGCCGCCTTAGTGTTCGAGAAATTAGCGTTAACTTCTCCCGCGACTTCTAAATTCTTAATGCAGTTTTTAACGGTATAGGACGTTACGCCGACCGCGGTCATTATGCTTTCGGGATAGAACGCCTGAACCTCGCCGCAGAGGATACCCTCGTCCGACTGCAACTCCACGTTATAAATAAGCGTATCGCCGATACCAGCGTTATATTTTTCGCCCGCGACGGTAATAACCGCAGCGTCGTCGGCGCTCACGGAGATAACGAATACGCTTAATAAAAGCATTGCTGAAAATATAATAGAAATTATCTTCTTCATAACAACCTCATAGAACAAAAGGAGCGTAATGCTCCTTTTATTATCTCTCGTTTAATTTTTTATAGTCCTTGCGCTTGGAAATGCTCATATAAGCGGGACGGATAATCTTGTTGCCGTTTATAAGCTCTTCCATTCTATGGGCGCTCCAGCCCGCTATACGCGCGATAGCGAAAAGCGGAGTATAGAGCTCGGTCGGAAGTCCGAGCATATTATAAATAAAGCCGCTGTAGAAATCGACATTCGCGGAAACGCCTTTGTAAATCTTCTTTTTCTCCGCTATAACCTTCGGAGCTAAGCGCTCAACGCTCTTATAAAGCTCGTACTCGTCTTTAAGTCCTTTCGCGTCGGCAAGGATTCCTGTATAGTCTTTAAGAATACGCGCTCTCGGGTCGGATATCGAGTAAACCGCGTGACCCATACCATAGATTAAGCCGCTTCGGTCAAAGGCTCTCTTATCGAGAATCTCCGAAAGGTACTTCTCTATCTGTTCATCATCAGCCCAGTCCTTAACATTGATTTTAAGGTCCTCGAACATTTTACATACTCTTACATTAGCTCCGCCGTGCTTAGGGCCTTTCAGCGAGCAAAGCGCCGCTGAAACGGAGGAATAAGTATCAGTACCCGAGGAGGTTACAACATGGGTTGTAAACGAGGAGTTGTTACCGCCGCCGTGCTCAGCGTGGAGCACCAGCGCCATATCAAGCACCTTCGCCTCTAAGTCGGTATACTGCTGGTCGGGACGAAGCAGAGTAAGCACAACCTCGGCAGTTGACTTTTTCGGATCGGGAACGTGTATAAATAAGCTCTGGTTTCTTAGGTAATGGTTAAAGGCCTGATAACCGTATACGGAAAGCAACGGGAATACCGAAATAAGCTGCATACTCTGGCGCAGTACATTTTCGATAGATGTATCGTTAGGGTTGGAATCATAGCAATAAAGAGTTAATACCGAACGGGCAAGCGTGTTCATCATATCCGCGGACGGCGCTTTCATAATTACATCACGCACAAAGTTAGTCGGCAGAGTACGATAAGCTCCGAGCATAGCGGTAAAGTCATCCAACTGCTTTTTCTTAGGCATCTCTCCGAACAGAAGAAGGTATACTACTTCCTCAAATCCGAAACGTCCATCGTCAACAAAGCCGTTAACGATATCCTGAATATTATAGCCCCTGTAATACAGCTGGCCGTCGCAGGGTACAGTTTTTCCGTCTACAACCTTATTCTGGAGTATCTCGGAAATATCGGTCAGTCCCGTACGGACACCTTTACCGTCGATATCACGCAGACCTCTCTTTACGTCGTACTTGGCGTAGAGGTCTTTGTCGATAATGGTATTACGCATCAATTTATCTGTAAGAGACGCTATCTTTCTATTAGTATCATAATACGCTAAATCCTTAGGCAATAAAATCACTTCCTCATAGTCGGATTACAGAAAAAGGAGATGGATTCGCACCATCTCCTTTTATTATTATATGTTATTGGATTTTGTGCAATTCTTCTACTTTAGAAATATATTATAACATATATCTGTAGAAAATGCAACTTATTTTAAGTAAGTCGTAGTATCGCCGATTTTACCGTAAAGGTCCTTGACGTAAACTCTCATATTACCCTGACTAATAGACGGAGTGGTGAGAGAACCGCCCGAAACCTGTTTAACATCGCCTGTAACAGCGTCTACATAACGGCCGTTCGGAATACCCGAGAAGGTAGCTCCGCCAGAAATCGCTACGCAGGCAACGGAATCGGTATTGCCCGAAGTATAACGGCGGATAAAGCACATATCTCCTACCGACTTATACTGGCCTTTCTGTAAAGCGGGAACCGCTCTTCTGATCATATTAAGCTTTCTTAAATGCTGGGCAAGCGGTTTATTAAGGGTGCTCTGAACGTTACCCGAAGCGGTGTATTTACCAAAGTCGGAAGCGGTTACGTTACCCTCGAGGTAATCGCCGTAATAAGCGCGTCCTGTATTCTCAAGCGGTTTATTAGGACCTACGTCGATTTCCATATCGCTCTTGAACTCAACCTCGGAGCCGTAGAAGATACACGGGATTCCGCGGAAGGTGAATATTAAGTTCATATTCTCAGCCCATGCCTGGGTACCGCCCTGGAAACGTGTCTTTTCCTGGCCGTCGGGGCCGTAGTCGTGGGAGTCAACATACATAACGTTCCATGTCGAATCGTTGAAATACTGATCCTCGCCTAAAGCCGAGCCGTAAGCCTCTCGAGCGCTTTTGAACGCCCAGTGCATAAGGAAGTCGATAACGCCCGTGCCGTTCGATTTGGAATAATCGGGAGTATGGTAGGTTGTACCGTTAAGTAAAGCGTTCGAGGATGTCGGAGCGCCTGACGAATTAGCGTAAGCGTTAAAGTGCTTAAGGCTGTTAGAAAGGTTAGCTTTCCAGTCGGTATTCGACCAGTTATTAGTCCATGTTCCTGTTTCTTTCCAACCGTAGAAAGCGGGAGCGTCGGACTGTAAGCCGTGGTTCCAAACCTCTCTTACACGCGCGCAAACCTCGCCGAATAAGAAGAAGTTCTTATACTTGGATGTTGAGAACTCGGGGAAGTAAGCGCTGTTCAGAGTCCAGCGGTTGATATGCTTTTCGGTATCAAGACGGAAAGCGTCAACGCCCATATCAACATACTGCTTATAAGTATTAGTGATGTATTTAGCAACCTCGGGATTCTCCGTGTTGATATCAACACAGTCGCCCGCCATTGAACCTGTCTGCTCAATTTCGGTTTCGTAACCCATGCTTGTTTCACGGTGGTAATGTTCTTTTAAGTTACTGTATTTTCCGCCCTGGTGAGCCTTCATCGTATCGAGACGAGCCTGGAACTGCGGGTCGGGCTTCATACTGTCGTAATTGGGATAGTTCTTATCAAGGTTGCTTCCCTTAATTACGTCCATAGTGTATGTACCCGGCACGCTTGACGAACCCTTTACAATTTTCTTGTTAAACATTTTCTCGAGGTAATTCTCGCCGAAGTTACCCGAGTGGTTCCATACAACGTCCTGTACAATCTTCATACCCTTGGCGTGAGCCGCGTCGATTAAATCCTGGTAAGTAGCGCCCGAGCTTTCGTAACGCTCGTCAACCTTACCGAAGTCACACGCGTGGTAGCCGTGGTAATCGTAGCCCGAAGCGTTGTCAACAACAGGAGTAATCCAGATTGCGGTAAAGCCCATAGCCTTAATGTAATCGAGCTTCTGGATAAGTCCTTTAAAGTCTCCGCGCCATGCGGGGTCGGTGTCGGGGTTGTTCGCCTTAGCGTCATCCCAGCAATGGATATTGTTAGACTTATCGCCGTCGTAGAAACGTGTAGTCATTAGGAAGTAAATACTGTCCTCACGCATATCGGTACGGTCTACAGCGCCTGACTGCGCGGGGTCTTTAGAGTACCAGCGGTTATTTTTAAACCACCATTCACCCGTTTCTCTCGACTGCTCGTCGGACTGAACACCGTTCGTAACAAAGAGCATATTGATCTTTGTCAGATTAGAGAAGCTGTATCTGTACCAACCACTTCCCTCGCTCGTCATAGTCGGGCCCGGGTAATTAGTGGAAATGTTGTTGGGCAAGCTGTTCCAATAGTAAATATTGGGAGTGCCCTTGTCGCTGTAGCAGTGAACCGTAATCCCGCCCGCCGCGGTCTGTTTTTTATCGACCTTAGCTGCTGAGGCGGAAACTACAGTAATGCTCGCGATTATCGCTAACGCGAGTATCACCGCCAAAATCTTTTTCACGTTAATCATTTCAAACCTCCTGAATAGAGAAACCTAATCACCTTAATTATAATATAAAAGGGTTAAGTTTATTTTCGGAAAAGGAAAAATAACTTAACCCGTATGTAAAAATTACACCTATAAAATTGTACAACTATTATAGAAATTTAACAAGCGCCTTTGCAATTCCGTCGCTATCGCACGTATCCGTAACATAATCCGCCGCGTTTTTCACCTCATCGTCGGCGTTGCCCATAGCAATTCCGAGCCCCGCGGTTTTAAGCATAGAGATGTCATTATAGTTATCGCCGAACGCGATAACCTCGGCGGCGCTTATTCCCATATCACGGCAGATAATCTCAACGCCCTTGCCCTTATTAATACCCTTCGGCATAACCTCCAGAAACCACGGCGCGGAAAGATAAATATCGAGTTCCCCGCCGAATTTTTCTATAAGGTCTTTTTCTACTTCTTTAAGCTCTTCGGGTTCTCCGCAAAGCAGAAATTTATGCAGCCGCCAATCGACAAAATCCGCGATATCATCAACCAAGTTCAGCGGTATTCCGATTACGTCTGGCTCGATATGGGTATAATCGTTTACCTTTTTATCGGCGTAGATTATATCTCCCTTATGCACCATAGTAGTGATATTGGTCGGACGCAGAGCCTCGTAAACAGGCTTAATATATTTGCTGTCGAGATAGGTTTTCCCGATAAGCTCATTATCGCTGTTTAAAACTGCTCCGCCGTTAAAGCCCATATAGTAGCCGCCGTTTTCAAGAATATTCAACTCGTCGGCAAAGGGCTTTACCCCGAAAGGAAGTCTCCCCGAAGCTACGGCGAGCTTAATACCGCTTTTCTGAGCGTTAAGCAACGCTTCTTTGGTTTTCGGCGTAATCCTTTTTTCCGTGTTTAAGAGAGTATCGTCAACGTCAAAAGCTATTAATTTATATCCACTCATATTATACCCTCATCTGTCCGAGAACCTCGCCTACCTTGCTATGCAATACCAGATCAGCGGCGCTGTCCATCGGCGTCGGGTCGCGGTTTATAAGCACGAGCTTATCTCCGTGGAAATAGTGTACCATTCCCGCGGCGGGATATACGGTAAGGCTCGTACCCGCTATAATAAGTGTGTCGGCGTTCGAAATTGCGTTTACCGCTCCGCGCACCGTACTGTCGTCGAGTCCCTCCTCATAAAGCACAACGTCAGGCTTAACAGTTCCTCCGCATTCGTCACAATACGGAATTTTCTCCGCCGCTTTTACATAGCGCGCGTCAAAGAATTTTCCGCACTTCATACAGTGATTTCTGTGGACTGAGCCGTGGAGCTCGTAGACGATTTTACTTCCCGCTTTCTGGTGGAGACCGTCGATATTCTGCGTTACTATCGCTTTTAACTTACCCGCGCTTTCTAACTCGGCAAGCTTTTTATGAGCGGCGTTCGGCTCAATATCGAGCTCGAGCATTTTGTCTTTATAGAAACGGTAGAACTCGCCGCAATTTCTCATAAAAAATGTATGGCTTAAAATCTCCTCGGGCGGATAATCGTACTTTTGGTTATAAAGACCGTCAACACTTCTGAAATCGGGTATTCCGCTTTCGGTGCTTACTCCCGCACCGCCGAAAAACACGATATTATCGCTGTTGTCTATTATGCTTTGGAGCTGTTTAATCTCGTCCATATGAACACCTCATTCTGTTTATAGATAAACAAAAAGGACTGACCGAGTCAATCCGTTTTATTTTCCTCGTTTTTCATCTTCTCGATAAGGGCTTTAACTAATTCCTCATCGTCTTTTTTCTTTTCTTTAGCTTCACTTATACTGCCCGAAATGCTTATAAGTCCCGCGCCTCCGATTATACAAAGCAGCCAGACCGTAATTGACGGCACTAAATCAAACCCGCCGCCGCCGAAAATAAACCCGAGCGCGCAACCGAGAAGTATTCCGATTATTATAACGCATAAACCTATAAAGAATAAAATATTGTCACTGTCTTTTAATTTCATATATTCCACCACAGCTACATTTTACTATTAAAAAGCGAAGTTTGCAAATTATATCGGAAATTTTGTATAACCTCACAAAATCCACATATAATCTTTATGTATTTCAACGAAAGAAATGTGTTGAAATTCTTTTATAACTATGTTAAAATAATAACACTGACACGGAAATTGCGTATTGACGTGAAAGGCAAACCAGAGTAAAAGAGCTATGCCTTTCGGTATAGCTCTTTTTTAGGATTAAGGGAAAAGTTTTTTCAGGAGAACAAGATGGAAAGTTATAAAGATTTAATAGTATGGAAAAAATCAATGCTATTAGTTAAAGAGATTTATAATTTAGTAAAACTTCTTCCACAGGAAGAAATCTATGTTCTTTCTAGCCAGATGCGCAGAGCGGCAATTTCTATCCCATCTAATATTGCTGAAGGATATGACAGACGTTCAACAAGAGAGTATATCAATTTCCTATCTATTTCGAGAGGCTCTAATTCTGAATTACAAACACAGCTTTATATTTGTGTAGAACTGGGTTTTTTAAATGAGCAACAAATTCAAACATCTATTGCGTTAACGAAAGAAGTATCAAAAATGTTAAACGCGTTACTTAATAAACTAAGTAATAATATATAAAATAAACATCATCGTTAGGGGCTAACGGTTAAATCTCGCAGATAGCTCTTTTAGTGCTTCACTTTCCCCTTTGCCCTTTACCCTTAACCCTAATTTTACGAAAGGAAAATGCTATGGAAACTAGAGTAGCGGTAATAAGTATTATCTTAGAAAACTCGAATTCGGTCGAGGAGGTCAACAAGCTTATAAGCGACTACAGCGATTATGTTGTAGGGCGTATGGGTATTCCGTATAAAAAGCGCGGTATCTCTATTATAAGCGTTGTTATGGACGCGCCTCAGGACGTTATTTCGTCATTCTCGGGCAAACTCGGCAAGCTCGACGCCGTAAGCGCTAAGACAGCTTACTCTAAGTACGTTTTTAATGAATGATTTAGTAAAGAAGCTGTATCGGGATAAGGCTTTATCCAAATCGGAGTTCACAGAGCTTATAAACTCGGGCGACAGCGTCCGCAAGGAGCTGAGAGCCTTAGCCGAAAAGCTCAGAATAGAAAACTACGGCAACGATATTTACATCCGCGGGCTTATCGAGTTTACCAATTACTGTAAACAGAACTGCCTTTACTGCGGTATCCGCAGGGATAACAAAAGCTGCCGAAGATACCGCCTCAGCTTCGACGAGATAATGAGCTGTTGCGACGAGGGCTACCGCTTAGGTTTCCGCACCTTTGTGCTCCAGGGCGGAGAGGATCCTTACTTTACCGACGAGCGGATTTGTGAAATCGTTACGGCGGTTAAGAAAAAATATCCCGACTGCGCCTTAACGCTCTCAATCGGCGAAAAGCCCAAGGAAAGCTATCAGCGGTACTTCGACTGCGGAGCCGACAGATATCTTTTGCGTCACGAAACCGCGGACGCCGAGCATTACGGCAAGCTCCACCCCGAAAGTCAAAAACTCGAAAACCGTATAAAATGTCTTTACTCACTAAAGGAAATCGGGTATCAGGTTGGTTGTGGGTTTATGGTAGGCTCGCCGTATCAGACTGCGGAGAATCTCGCCGAGGATTTGCTGTTTATTAAAGCGCTCAACCCGCAGATGGTCGGAATCGGGCCGTTTATTCACCATAACGAAACCGAGTTCAAGGATTTTCCCGACGGCACGTTAGAACAAACCCTGCTGATGCTTTCGATAATACGCGTTATGCTCCCTAAGGTGCTTTTACCCGCAACGACGGCGCTCGCTACCATTCACCCGAAAGGACGCGAGCTCGGAATTAAGGCGGGAGCTAACGTTGTAATGCCGAACCTTTCCCCTGTCAGCGTGCGCAAAGACTATCAGCTTTACGATAATAAGGTCTGTACAGGCGAGGAAAGCGCCGAGTGCAAAAACTGCCTGCAAAGGAGAGTTGAAAGCATAGGATGTAAAATAGTCGTCGCTCGGGGCGATAGCAAAAATTCAGGTAAATAGATAAACTTATCCTCCCTATCCAAAATTTCATAGGAAGTAAAACGTACGGGGGATATGAATATTAAGAAAGGAACGTCCGCGCTTGACGTGGAGAAATAAAAATGTATAATCCAAAATCACTAAAGGCGGAGGAGTTTATTGACCATAACGAGATTATGGAAACTCTTAAATACGCCGACGAAAATAAAGACAATCTTGAATTAGTAGACAGCCTGCTCGAAAAAGCGGCTCAGCTTAAAGGCTTAACCCACAGGGAAGCGTCCGTGCTATTAGCCTGTGAGGACGAGGAAAGAGTTGGCAAAATGTACGCGCTCGCCGAGCAGATCAAAAAGGACTTTTACGGCAACCGTATCGTAATGTTCGCGCCGCTTTATCTCTCGAACTACTGCGTTAACGGCTGTGTGTACTGTCCTTATCACCTTAAAAACAAGCACATCTGCCGTAAGAAGCTAACGCAGGAGGAGATTAAGCGTGAGGTTATCGCGCTTCAGGATATGGGACATAAGCGTCTCGCGATCGAGGCTGGCGAGGATCCCGTTAATAACCCTATAGAGTACATACTCGAGTCAATCAAGACGATTTACAGCATTAAGCATAAAAACGGCGCGATAAGACGAGTCAACGTAAATATCGCCGCCACTACGGTAGAGAATTACCGCAAGCTCAAGGAAGCGGGAATCGGAACTTATATCCTGTTCCAGGAAACCTACCATAAGGAAAGCTACGAAAAGCTTCATCCCACAGGTCCTAAGCACAACTACGCTTACCATACCGAAGCTATGGACAGAGCTATGGAGGGCGGAATTGACGACGTAGGTCTCGGCGTACTGTTCGGACTTGAGCTCTACCGCTACGAGTTCGCGGGACTTTTAATGCACGCCGAACACCTCGAGGCGGTTCACGGAGTAGGCCCGCATACAATCAGCGTACCGAGAATCAAAAAAGCCGACGATATAGACCCGAATGTATTCGACAACGGTATTTCGGACGAAATTTTCGGAAAAATCTGCGCGCTTATCAGAATTTGCGTTCCGTACACGGGTATGATTATCTCAACCCGCGAGAGCGAGCAGGTAAGAGATAAGGTAATCCACTACGGCGTTTCACAGATGAGCGGAGCTTCAAAAACCTCCGTCGGCGGTTACGCAGAGGAATCGGAATCCGAAAACAGCGAGCAGTTCGACGTAAGCGACAACCGAACGCTCGACGAAGTTGTAAACTGGCTTATGAGAAACGACTATATCCCGTCATTCTGTACAGCCTGCTACCGTGAGGGCAGAACGGGCGACCGTTTTATGGCGCTTTGTAAAAACCGCCAGATTCAGAACTGCTGTCATCCCAACGCGCTTATGACCTTAAAGGAATACCTTATGGACTACGCGAGCGACGATACAAAGGCTCTCGGCGAAAAGATGATTGAAAAAGAGCTCAACAATATTCCAAACGAAAAGGTTCGCAGAATATGCAAGGAGCATTTAGCGGATATAGAAAACAATAAACGTGATTTCAGATTCTAAGGCGGTGAAGCTATGACAACCTTAAACGACACTCCGTCCGCCAACAGGCTTCATATCGGATTTTACGGAAAACGCAACTCGGGCAAAAGCTCGCTTATCAACGCTTTTACAGGCCAGCAGGTCAGCATTGTTTCCGAGGTTGCGGGAACTACCACCGACCCCGTTAATAAGGCGATGGAGATAAAAGGGCTCGGCGCGTGCGTACTCGTAGACACCGCGGGCTTCGACGATATCGGCGAGCTTGGCGAGATGCGGATTAAAAAGACCGAAAAAACCGCCGAGAAGGTCGATATAGCCGTCGTACTTTTCTCGGGCGGAGATATTACCAAGGAATGTGACTGGTATAATTTCTTCAAGGAGAAGAAGATACCCGTCGTACCCGTAGTAAGCAAAGCGGATATGCTTATAAACGGCTCGGCGTATGTTTTTAAGGTTCGCAACAAAATCGGCGTAAAACCGCTTCAGGTCAGCGCCGTTGACGGAACGGGAATAGACAAGCTCAAGGAGGAGCTTATACGGCTTATCCCGAGCGACCATAACGCGCCGAAAATAACGGGCTCATTATGCGGGGAGGACGATATCGTGCTGCTCGTAATGCCGCAGGACATACAGGCGCCGACAGGCAGGCTTATTCTCCCGCAGGTTCAGACCATAAGAGAGCTGCTCGATAAAAAATGTATCGTTTCCGCCTGTACCACCGACAAATTCACTAACGCTTTAAGCGCGCTATCTGAACCGCCGAAGCTTATAATCACCGACTCCCAGGTATTCGACTTCGTATACAATAACAAGCCGAAAGAAAGTACGCTCACGAGCTTTTCGGTATTGTTCGCGGCGTACAAGGGCGATTTAGACTATTATATCGAGGGCGCTAAGGCTATAGACAGCCTTAACGAAAACAGCAGGGTGCTTATCGCGGAATGCTGTACCCACGCTCCCCTGTCGGAGGATATCGGACGTGAAAAAATCCCGCGGCTGCTTAGAAAGCGCGCGGGCGAGAGTTTAAAAGTCGATATAGTTTCGGGAACGGATTTCCCAGAGGATTTATCCATATACGACCTCGTTATTCAATGCGGCGGATGTATGTTTAACAGAAAATACATAATGAGCCGTATCGACAAGGCGAAAAACAAAAATATACCGATGACAAATTACGGCGTAGCGATTGCGCATATCACGGGAATACTCGACAATATCGTAACCCCCTGACGGCGAGCCGCCGCACCTAATAACAGTTTAATATATAACAAAAGGGTTGACTTTCGTCAACCCTTTAAATTTTGTTTATTTTACAACTACTTCACAAGTTAGCTTAACGCCGTCAACAACACATGTTATAGTCGCTGTACCCGCTTTAATCGCGGTAACTTTACCATTGGAAACCTTAACGATAGATTTCGCTGAGGTTGACCATTTGGGAGTCGCGCCTGTTGACTGCTTAACTGTAATCTCCTTACTCTCCCCAGCTTTAAGCGTGAGCTTGCTTGTAGAGAGCTTAGGATCGTACACCTTAACAGTACACTTGAGAGTAATACCGTTTCTAACAGCTGTTACGGTAGCTTCACCGAACTTCTTAGCGGTAACTACGCCCTGTTCGTTTACTACGGCTACGGCTGTATTGGAGCTCTTCCAGGTTATCGTACCGCTTCCGCCTGTTACCTTTAATGTCTTGGTTTTATCCTTAAGCAGAACTACCGTAGTATCGGAGATAACGGGGTTGTCCACTTCAACCTTACATTTAAGAACAGTCTTTCCGACTGTAGCGGTTACGTAGGTTGTACCCTTCTTGGTACCTGTTACAACGCCCTTCTTATCAATCGTCGCAATCTTCTTATCAAGACTTGCGTACGACGGTGACGCTGACGCCGATTTAACCTCAAGAGCGAATGTATTAGAGAGATACATCTTCTTGGATGTTAAAGCGAGATAAGGCTTAACCTTCATCGCCTTGCCCATAAACGAGCCGTTCTCGTATTTACAATCGTTGAGCGATACCCAACCTGTCTTGCTGCTGTATTTAGTCTTACCCCAGGTAAGAGTATCGGAATACTTAACCTCAGTAACCTTAATAGCCTTATTCTTAGGAATTGTAAGAAGATTCTTCTTACCCTGGTAAGCGTTCTTTAAGCTTACGCTCTTGGCTGTTGTAAAGTTCTCGTAGGTCTTGGGGTATTTATAAACCTTAATCTTGGAAGTATATTTAAGCGAGTCCATCTTAGCGGTAATGGTAACAGTACCCTTGGAGATACCCTTTACCTTACCCGCGCTGTTTACGGTAGCGACCTTCTTATTGGAGGACGACCACTTAACAGTCTTGGTAGCGCCTACAACCTTAAGCGTAACGGTATCGCCTATACAGGAAATAGCCGAGGTCTTATTTATATGAGGCTTAATTACAGTTACCTTACAGGATACGCTTCCTGTCTGCGTCTTACACTTAATGGTAACCTCACCTGCTTTAACGCCTGTGACCTTACCCTTCTTGGAAACAGTAGCGATTGACTTATCGGAGCTTGAGTAAGTCGCTCCGAGGCTGTTGGTAACGGAAATCTTCTTCGTATCCTTTACACATACCGTGATTTTCGACGAAGTAATCTTAGGCGGAAGCTGATAATACTTACCGTTTACACTGCCGTTTATATAGTCGCAGTAGTTTAACGCGCACCAGCCCGCTTTATTCTTATAGTTAGTATAGCCCCAGAGATATCCGCCCGCGAGAGTAAACTTAGTTACCTCGAGCATTTCACCGAAGCCGATTGACTCGAGCTTATCAGAGCTTGTACTGCTCTTCTCTCTTAAAAGAAGCGCGTCAACGTTAACCTGCCAGTTTTCGTAAGAGGTAGGTTCTTTTTCCTCAGTTACGGCTTGTCCGTACTTAGGCTCACCGTAGCCGATAACGTACTTGTTGCCAAGCGAACGCGCGGCGTTGGTTGTATAATGCGTAACGCTTTCGTTAGTAGCGTTACCCTCGATAACATCGAGATAGTTTCCGTTTAAGCCTACGAGAATACCCGTATGGGTTGACACAGCGGAGCTTCCTCCGTCACGGTAGAATACTACGTCACCCTTTTTAGGAGTATAGTTTCCGCCGTAATATTTACTGTTGTGCCATCTTCCGATAGATTTAAACCACGCGACCTGTGTACTACAGGAAGCATATTTCTTAATGGTGCTCTGCGGTACCTTAGCCTGATTAGCGCACCAGCTTACGAACATAGCGCACCAAGGCATACCCACGAAGCTGGGAGTGTACCAGTAGCCATATTTTGTTCCTACAGAATTCTCTCTGTAACCGACCTGAGTTTTCGCTACACCGATAATATCGTTAGCGTAGTTTCCCGTATTTTTATATGTATTGGGATAGCCCGTCGGATAAGAAGCTGCCTGAGCTTCTGTTGTACTTACGAATTGTAAGCCCGCGAACGCAGTAAAAATCAGCGTTGCGATAATTAAGTAGGAAGCTGTTTTTTTAATTACTTTGTTCATAATAATGTTCCTCTAAATCAAAATAAGTTCATATTAGTTTTTCACTGATCTTAATGTCAACTGAAAGAAAAAAGTTTATTTCAGTATTATATTATATCCGGCGCAGACATAATTTGACACTTATTTTTATATATTGTAACACACTTTTCCCCTCAGGTCAACAATTAATTATTCTTTTTGAGAAATTTATTAAATGTGTACAATAAAAGTGCGGATAGCCGAAAAGCTATCCGCACCTTGTATAATTTAGGTAAACATATTAAATTTTTGCGTTTAATAAAGGTGACAAAGACTTATTTTACCTTAATCTTGATTCTCTTGAATACGCCGTTCTGAGCGTAAGCGTATACGTAAGTTGTGCCCTTCTTCTTAGCCTTGATCTTACCCTTAGCGTTTACGGTAGCGATCTTGGTATTAGCGGACTCGAACTTAATCTTGCGGTGGTTCTTAACCGTACCCTTCTTATTCATCTTTGTCTTCTTAGTTACCTTAAGCTTAAAGGTCTTGCCCTTCTTTAAGGTCTTGCTGGTCTTGTTGAGCTTGAGGCTCTTATAGTTAGTAACCTTGCCGCCCTTAGTAGCAACGTGGATTACCTTAGACGCGGAAATTACCTTACCCTTAGCGTTAACAGCGAGAACTAAGTACTTGTAGTAAGTACCCTTCTTAAGCTTCTTCTGAGTAAAGCTCTTGCCTGTAGTCGTCTTTATCTTCTTAAACGCGTTAAACTTACCGTTAGCAGCCTTACCGCACTTGTTGCCCATTACGATATACTTCTTAGCGCCTGTTACCTTATTCCAGGTAATCTTGTTGGAGTTCTTCGTAGTCTTGGCAACCTTGGCCTTGAGCTTGTTGAATACAGAGCCCTTGGGATCGCCGTCGGATTTAGCCTTAGCTATAGCGTTTACAGCTGATTTCTCATCGGGGTTCTTGTTAAAGTCTACCTTGGAGGGAGCGAGTGTCGGAGCTTCTGTAGGTTTAACTGTCGGAGTAGCTGTTGTAGGCTCTACTGTAGGAACAGCAGTTGTCGGCTCTACTGTAGGAACAGCAGTTGTCGGCTCTACTGTCGGAGCAACTGTTGTCGGCTCGGGAGTAGTTGTCGGCTCTACTGTCGGAGTAGCTGTTGTGCCCTCGGGAGTAGTTGTAGGCTCTACTGTCGGAGTAGCTGTTGTGCCCTCGGGAGTAGTTGTAGGCTCTACTGTCGGAGCAGCTGTTGTATCCTCGGGAGCGGCTGTTGTGCCTTCTGTAGCGGGCTCAGTCGGCTTAACGTCGATTGTGCCGTCAGCCTTAACTACCTGATTATCAAAGTTGCTTAATTTAGCGGGCGCGAACTCATTCTGAGATACCCATTCGTTCGCGGTGTTATAAACCTGATACTGTAATGTAGTTACATCGTCAAAGTCCTTGGGAACGGAAACGCTGTAGATATTTACACCGTCAACCGTGATAGGTGTCTTAACGAAATCATACTGATGCCAGTTCTCGGGAGCTACGCCGTTAGGATCGTTGAAGTTGAGCTTATATTTATTGCCCGCATTTTCCTGCTCCGCTGACGGCAGATAGTAGAATGTGTACATCTCAGGCTCGGGAGTTGCTGTTGTGCCTTCGGGAGCGGCTGTTGTGCCCTCGGAAGCAGCTGTTGTACCCTCGGGAGTTGTTGAACCGTCTAATTCAGCTCTTAAAGTAGCGCCTGCTGTCTGAACTTCGCTGTTATTAACATACGGGAAAGCTGCGCTGTACTTCATAACATCAGTTGTACCTGTTAATGCTTTAATATCAAAGTTAACAATCTGATCGTCAGTTACGTTGGGTTTAATCTGGAAATGAATAGTGAAGAAAAGCCCTTCATTCTTATAATCGGCAGCATCAACGCCCGTCTCGGGATCAACAGGACAAGAGAAGTTGATGGAGATCAAATTCTTATTTGTCTGAACTTTCTCTGTTTTGTTAATTACAGGATTAACCTTCTCGGCAAGTTTGCCGCCTGTTGTTACCTGGCTGACAAATAAAGCGTTGCTGTCGAATTTAACGTCAATCTGTCCGTCTGTGATAAGCTGATCGGCAGTTAAATAAACTTTAAGATCAAACTCATCGCCTGCTTTATAGGTCTTTGTTACATCAGCGAATAAATTCTGCGCGCTCTTTGCTGTAACAACTATACCATCGGAAGCGGATGTTGTACCCTCGGGAGCAGAAGTTGTGCCCTGAGGCTGTGTTGTTTCATTAGCTTCTGTTGTGGGCTGAGGACTTGTCGCGGGCTGGTCTGTCCATGTGCCAACTTCCCATTTATTGTTTGTTTTCTGTGTCGGATAGTAACCTGTTACGGAAGGATCGAAAGTAATATCTACAGTCTGTTCCGTGCTTCCGTTACTAAATATAATCTTGTCGTACTTGGAATCGAAAGTAGCTGTGTACTGCTCTTCGCCTAAACCGTTCTGAGATTTTTCAGTAAGCTTAGTTCCGGGCCAAGCTGCCATTTCTCCGCCCGTGCTGCTCCAAGCATAGAGATATACGTCATTCCAACCCTTGTTGTTAGTGAACTTAGTTGTATAAGTGGATACAGGAGCTGTTGTTTCCTGAGCCTCTGTTGTAGAAACCTGAGTTGTAGGAGGCGCTGTTGTGGGAGGTACAGTTGTAGGAGGAGCTGTTGTGGGAGGTGCTGTTGTAGGAGGCGCTGTTGTAGGAGGCGCGGAAGTTACGGGATCTGTAGTAGGCTGTAAATCGTCTCCTAACTGAGCTCTTAAAGAAGCACCTGTTGTCTGAACTGTGCTATTATTTACATAAGCAAATCCGGCGCTGTACTTCATAACATCCGTTGTACCGCTTAACGCTTTAATATTAAAGCTGATAACCTGATCTGCCGCTATTTCGTTTTTAACCTGGAAATGAACAGTAAAGAAAAGTCCTTCAGTCTTATAATCGGCGGCGTCAACGCCCGTTTCAGGGTCAACAGGACAGGAAAAGTTGATGGAAATCAAATTCTGGGTTGTCTGTACTTTATCGGTCTTGTTAATAGTAGGTCTAACTTTTGACGAAAGCTTTTCTCCTGTCGTCACTGAGGTGACATATAAAGCGTTGCTATTAAATTCAACGTCAATCTGTCCGTCTGTGATAAGCTGATCAGCAGTTAAATAAACTTTAAGGTCAAATTCATCCCCTGCTTTATAAGTCTTATCGAGGTCTGTAAAGTAGCCTTGTGTGCTCTTAGCCGTTACCTTATAGCTCTCTGCCGCGAACGCGGACATTCCCGCCGCTACTGCAAGCATTGACAGTAACATAAGGATTGAGAGTACAAGAGCAACTGATTTTTTAAACATTTGCATTTTCTTTTCTCTCCTTTGCAAATAATATCCGTTATAATAAAAAATATTATAATTCAATAATATTTTATAACTAATTTGTAACAAAATCAATTGTGAAATATGTATAAATTTCTAAGCGTATTTTTGGTTAATATTCCAGTGTGTGAAAAAAGGTTGCATAAATAAATACGCAACCTTTAAAAATTTAAATAAAACCTATTTTTTTCTTAGCCTTTGCGAGCGTTCTGCTAGAGATTTTAAGAGCGATCTCATCGGCTTTTCTGTAGCAGCTCTCGAGATAAGCTTTATCCGCGATAAGCTTTTCGTACTCGGTTTTTATCGGCCTTAACGCCTCTACAACGGCTTCGCCGACAGCAACCTTAAAGTCGCCGTAGCCTTTTCCGTCGAAATCTTTCTCAATCTGCTCGTGGGAAAGTCCCGTTACCGCGCCGTAAATATCCATAAGGTTATTAATACCGTCCTTACCCTCGCCGTATCGCACGCAAGCCTCGCTGTCGGTAATCGCTCGCTTGAATTTCTTCATAATAACCTCGGGAGGATCGAGGAGATGTACGCAGCCGTTAGCGTTTTCGTCGGATTTGCTCATCTTCTTAGTCGGATCCTGGAGGCTCATAACTCTCGCGCCCGTCTTAGGAATATATGCCTCGGGAACCTTAAACACGTTGGGATAAAGTCCGTTAAAGCGGTTAGCGATATCTCTTGTAAGCTCAAGATGCTGCATCTGGTCGGCGCCTACGGGAACGCAGTCCGCCTGATAGAGAAGAATATCCGCCGCCATTAAAGCTGGATATGTGAACAAGCCAGCGTTGATATTATCGGCGTGCTTAGCGCTTTTATCCTTAAACTGCGTCATTCTCGAAAGCTCGCCGAACTGGGTATAGCAGTTCAAAAGCCAAGCCATTTCCGCGTGAGTGTGGACGTGGCTCTGGATGAAAAAGAGAGTTTTCTCCACATCAATTCCGCAGGCTAGAATTGAAGCGTACGCCTCGATAATATTTTTACGCATTTTAGCGGGTTCCTGGCGTACGGTAATCGTGTGTAAATCCGCTAAAGCGAAGATACAATTAAACTCGTCCTGCATTTTTACCCAGTTTCTTATAGCTCCGAGATAGTTTCCGAGCGTAATGGTACCGCTGGGCTGGATTAAGCTAAGCGCGACCTTTTTCTTTTCTGTTTCCATATCTGCACCTCATTATACAAGTTCTTTTATCAGTTTTCCGAGAGCCTTAATACCCTTTTCGAGCTGTTCGTCGGTCGGGGTAGAGAAATTGATTCTGAAACCGTTCGAGCTCTCGTTCTCGTCGGTTAAGAAAGCGTTGCCCGGCACTACGCATACCTTGCGCTCGATAGCCTTTTTAACGTAATCGGGCATATCCACTCCATCGGGAAGCTTACACCAGATAAACAATCCGCCGTCTATTTTATCATAGGTTATCTCGGGAGCGCAATACTTATCGAGTAAATCCATAGCGAATTTAGCTTTTTCGCGGTAAATATTTCTAAGCTTTTCGAGATGAGCCTCGAAATCATATTTTGTTAAAAATTCATAGCAGAGCATCTGCGACCAGATATTAGTATGAACGTCACTTCCCTGCTTACATACGGTCAGCTTCTGTATAATCGGCTTGGGCGCGATTACGTAGGCTACGCGTATACCAGGAGAAATAACCTTGCTGAAGCTTCCCGCGTATATCACACGACCGTCTGTGTCGAAGGATTTTATCGCGGGGATAAATTCTCCGCTGTATCTCAGATCACCGTAGGGGTTATCCTCGAGAATAAGCACGTCGTATTTTTGGGCGAGCTCGTACATCTTCTTACGCTTCTCAAGGCTCATCGTAACTCCCGACGGGTTCTGGAAATTCGGTATCGTATAGATAAATCTTACGTTATCGTTTTCCTGAAGCGCCTTTTCGAGCAGCTCCATATTCATTCCGTCGCTCTCTACGGGAACGCCTACGAGCTTCGCGTTATAAGCGCGGAAGGAATTAAGCGAACCGATAAAGCTCGGAGCCTCGGTGATAATAACTTCTTTCTCATTCACAAGCGCCTTTGTGGTAAAATCCATAATCTGCTGGGCGCCTGTGGTGATTATAATATCGTCAACCTCGCTGCCGATATTATATTTCTCAGCCATATACTTTGTAAGATGCTGTCTTAACGGGGTGTAGCCCTCGGTAACGCTGTACTGCAAAAGTCCTATGGGGTTTTCTTTAAAAAGTCTCGCGGATATTTCCTCGAGCTCCTTAACGGGGAACGCGTCAGGCGACGGGTTTCCCGCGGAAAGCGATACCACCGTGGGGTCAGCCGCGTATTTAAAAATCTCTCTTATAGCGCTGGGCTTAAGGTTATTTGTTCTTTCGGAAAATTTATACTCCATCGTTTTTCCTCTTTTCAATAAAAATACATATAGAATTTTACCACATATTAAATACAGTTGCAAGAATATCAAAAAACTTAGCAAAAAAAGCGAAAAAAACATTGTAAAAAAGATGATTTTAGTGTATAATGTCTTATATATGTAACTTCTCACAGAAATAAGGCGTATTAACCCTATAAATCAGGAGGCAGTTATGGCATATAACAACCGACGCGGATACAACTCCTACAACCGCTCCTACGGGAGCAGGTCTTACGGCAGGAGAGGACGCTCAAACAAAAAGATTATAAATCGTATAATTATAATAGCGGCGGGACTTATAGCCTTCGGCTTAATCATAGCGCTTATTACGCTTTTGGTTAACTGCGTATGCGCTAACTCAAACGGCGTAGACCCGACTATAAACACCGCTACAGTAGGCACAGGAAAGAAAGTAGTTGTTAAGGCTAAAAAGGAAGCGACGGATACTATTCAGTTCAAGGAACCGAATATTAAAGACGACGACCCCGACAGCACGGGAACTTTCGACGGCGACTACTATATCTGGAACACAAAAGCGTTCACGGGCTTCCACGGCAACAAGCAAAACGCCAAGGATTACGCGGGCTTTATAAATGACGCGAAGGAAAAGCTCGGACTCGCGACTAATGTATACTCCTCGCTTATCCCGACGCATATTGAGATGGGACTTCCCAACAGGCTTAAAAATACCGATGGGGGAATCACCACCACTTCGCAGGCGGATTATACTAAAGCGGTTTATAAAAGATTCAGCAAAAAGGTTAAGTATATAAATTGCTACAACGAGCTTTCGGATCATTGTAACGACTATATCTACTTTGACTCCGATACCAACCCGACAGGGCTCGGCGGATACTATATATATAAGTCTTTCTGCGACGTTATGAAAAAAAGTCCTATCAGCTTAAACGACTGTCAGGAATCGAAAATCGAAGAATTCTACGGCTCATATAACAATTTCACCGACACTGAGCTTGCGGTAGACGCCGTTCAATACTGGGATTTCCCCTATAATGTGAACAACACCATAACTACCGAGGATGACGATACCAATTCTTACGACAGCTGCTATAACAAGGAAGCCGAGTCGGGCGCGTGGTCTTACAATGTATTCCTTTATGGCAGGAACCCGCTCGAGGTTATAAAGAGCGAAAGCGATAAGGCAAGCGGTAAAATCGCTATAGTTCATAACAATACGGGTAACTCGACCGTTCCGTATTTTACATACAACTATCAGGAAGTTTATTCTATAGATTACAACACCTATAGCGGAGACTTAAAGGAATTCTGCTCTAAAAACGACATCAAGGACGTTCTGTTCCTAGTCGATACGGAAAGCTCGTCGGATTCCGACCAGATGGCAAATCTTAAAAAGCTTATTTCCTAAGATAAGCAAAAATTCTAAAAGGAGGGAAAGGATATGTTAGAGGATAAAGTTGGCGTAAATATTTTCGGCAAACTAAGCAAAAACCTGTATTCGGGTTATATTAACTCCGATAAGCCGCAGCAGAATAAAGCATATGTCCTTTCCGAAAAGCCTGTTGACGAATATTTCAAGGGCGTTGTAATAGCTGTCGCGACCTTCGGCGAGGACGACCAGCGGGTTGTAGTCGCCTCGGAGGACAGCGTTTATTACGAACCCGATTTACGAACAGAGCTCTCCTATCTTAAAAACACCACGCTCACATCAATAAAATGTCTATACGAAAAATCCTGCGGCGCTGTAGTATTTTATAACGGAAAATCCAACACGCGGATTTTACTAGTTAAGAACAACAACGGAAGATACTGGAGCTTCCCGAAAGGTCATATCGAAATCGGCGAAACCGAAAAGGAAACCGCGGTACGCGAGATAAAGGAAGAAACATCTCTCGAGGTCGAAATAAAAGACGGTTTCAGGGAGGTAAGCGATTACTGTCCGTTCGGAAAAATCCGAAAGCACGTTGTATTCTTCTTAGCCCAGGCGTTCACGGATAACGTAAGGATCCAGGAGGAAGAAATCGCCGAGTATGTATGGGTTGATTTACAGCAAGCGAGAAAGCTTTGCTCCTACGATAACGATTTACGAATTATCAATAAAGCGGAAACGGCGATTAGAATTATCAAATAAATTAAAGCGGCTCAATCGAGCCGCTTTTCTTGTTTAAATACTTTTATCGTATTCATCGAGCCTGTTGCCGTAGAGATAGTAGTTCGTTTCCTTAACCACCACTCCCGACAGCAATACCAGCGCTACGAGGTTAGGTATAGCCATAAGCGAGTTGAAGATATCAGACAGCGTCCATACCAAATCGAGAGAGATTACGGGCGCGATAAGAAGTACCAGAACAAAGAATATCCTGTAGGGTATCATACCTTTCGTTCCGAAAAGATACTCAACACATCGCTCGCCGTAGTACGACCAGCCGAGAACCGTTGAATACGCAAACGCCACTATTCCGATTACAAGAATAGGCGTTCCGATATACGGAAGCTGTTGAAACGCCATAAACGTAAGCTTATCGCCGTCTACGCCGTGGAACGATGACGGATCTTTAACCACCGAGCTTACGAGCACCAGTCCCGTAATAAGACATACGACAACCGTATCCCAGAATGTTCCCGTCGAGGAAATCATCGCCTGACGGACGCTGTTGCGGGTTTGAGCCGCAGAAGCTACGATCGGAGCCGAGCCCATTCCCGATTCATTCGAGAATAATCCTCTCGCTATTCCGTAGCGCGCGGCTATCATAATTGTCGAGCCGATAAAGCCGCCCGTTGCCGCTTGCGGTGAAAACGCGGATTTTACGATAAGAACTATAGCGTCGCCGATATAAACGAAATTCATTACAAGTATAATAAGGCAGCCGATTATATACATAGCCGCCATAGCGGGAACGAGTATCTCGCAAACCTTAGATACCGATTTTATTCCGCCGAAGATAACCGCCGCGGTAATTAACGCGATAACAACGCCGACAATAACGGATACAACGGACAAATCATGTCCGAACATATTTATCATCAGCGCGTCTTTAGAATTAAAGGCGCTGTTCATAATACTCGAGATAGCGTTAACCTGTACTCCCGAGCCTATTCCGAACGACGCGAAAAGCGCGAATAACGCGAACAGTACGCCGAGCCATTTCATTTTTAAGCCGCGTTCGAGTATGTACATCGCTCCGCCGAGCATACGTCCGTCCTTAGATTCTACACGGTATTTTACCGCAAGAAGCGACTCGGCGTATTTTGTGGCGATTCCGAACACACCCGTAAGCCAGCACCAGAGCACAGCGCCCGGGCCGCCCAGGGCTATCGCTGTTCCGACGCCTATGATATTTCCTGTTCCGATAGTCGAGGCAAGCGCCGTTGCAAGTGACTGGAACGGACTTATATCGCCGTGCGAATCGGAATCCTTAGTAACCGAAAGCTTTATCGCCTTAAAGGTCTTTCGCTGTACAAA
Source organism: Ruminococcaceae bacterium UBA2854 (assembly GCA_002350765.1). Lineage (GTDB taxonomy): Bacteria > Bacillota > Clostridia > Oscillospirales > Acutalibacteraceae > Ruminococcoides. The sequence continues at coordinate 59,206 of DEFK01000027.1, read as the reverse complement.
ACGGGTACGAACGGTCATAAAAAGATGAGCTCCCATAAGCAGGAATATCATAATAAAACCGATATAATCGTGTACCACATCCACAGCGTTTGAAATAATACTAATAGCGTCCACTCTCCTCGTTTATTTTCTCGATAAGCGCGACAACCTCTTTAAGGTCGTCGGCAACTTTATAAACCCTGCTAAGGATTTCGCCCTCGGGCGTATCCATATCAGGTACAATCACCGTAACACATCCCGCGTCAAGTGCCGACAAAGCGCCGTTCGGGCTGTCCTCAACTGCCAGACAGTTTTCGGGATTCAGACCCAGCTTCGAAGCGGCGAGCTCGTAGATATCGGGCTCGGGCTTTCCTCTTTTTACCATTGACGCGGTTACAATTTCGTCGAAGTAACCGTACAAGCCGACCTTGTTTAAATATCTTTCCGCTCTCGCGGGAGGCGTTGCCGTCGCAAGCGCGGTTTTGTACCCTTTTTCTTTAAGATAATTCAGTATATATTCGGCGTAAGGCTTTAGCTCGATCCCGTTTTCGTTAACATATTCGTCCATAAGCTCTATACGCTTATTCCTCACCATATCGTAATCGAAGCTCTCTCCGAAAAAACCTTTCAGCCGTTCTATCGCGTACGGACGAGCCATACTTCTTATAGCGAGCGCGTGTTTATTCTCGAAAGGATATCCGCAGGCTTTCCCCGCCTCGCTCCAGAATCGTACATAGTATTTTTCGCTGTCGAGCAGTACGCCGTCCATATCAAAAATTACGCCTTTAATCTTCATTTTTACTGCCTTTCAGATTTACCAAAACTATTCCGAGCGATATCAGCAGAAGCGAAATAAGATTTTCCGCCCGCATAATATCCTCGCCGAGAAGTATAAAGCTCCACAGTGTACCGAATACGGGCACGAGCATTGTAAAAATCGTAATCCTGCTTACGGGATGATACTTTAAAAGCGCCGTCCACAGTAAAAAGCTGACTGAGGACACTACCGAAAGCCATATAAGAATCACAAGCGAATTAAAGTTAAACACGGTAGTACCGCCGAATACAAAGCCGATAATAAGCAAAATCAATCCGCCGATAAAAAGCTGGAGAGCCGTTACCGCGGTTGGATTTTTATTCTCGGAAATCTTTTTTGTGATTATATTTCCGAACGCTCCCGAAAACGCGGAGAGCAAAACGATTATATCTCCGAAAAAAGTAACCGAGCTCAGCGAAAAATCGAAAAGATTTACGCTTACAACTCCCGCTAAGCCGAGAATACAGCCCGATACCTTTAGCAGGCTGAGCTTATCGTTCCTGAAAAATACGGCGGCGAGCAATACGGAAATTATAGAAACCGTTCCCGTTATAATCGAGGTGTTAACGGCTGTGGTGAACCCTACGCCTATATAGGCGAAAAGATATTGCAGGGTGGTCTGGACTATTCCCAAAAGCGCGACAGGCGCTAAATCCTTTTTCTTTACAAGCGGCGGTTTTCTATAAATTATTAATCCCGCTATAAAAACCAGCACGCCCGCGAGCACGAACCTCTCCCCCGCGAAAAGCAGCTTAGAGGCGGCGTCCGATTCCTCGATTTTCAGCTCTGAATACCCGAGCTTTATAAGCGGAAACGCCGTTCCCCACAGCATAACGCATATAAGCGCGCCTAAATATGAAAAATACTTATTCTTTATTAAATCTCTCATATTAAACCAAAAGCCGATTTACAGTAGTAAATCGGCTAAATAAAACCTTAGTATCAATCCTCCGCCGAGTAGAACGGATCAATATCTTCAACCGCCTTCTGAGCGAACGGGATATTATAAGGCATCATCGAAAGCTGGAATCCGCCTAAATGCGGAGACGCGCTCATCGAAATACCCTTGAATATTTCTTCCATTTTATCGCCCTCGAAATCTACAATAACGAGATAGCTGGGCTTTTCATCCTGCTCGCGCTTAAACATCTTAAGATAAGCGCTGTCTACGTCGTCTCTTTCCTGTAAGAAGTTGATAATAGACGCCATCATATCTATAGGATAGTTATCGGGATCGGGATCGCCGATCTGAACGTTATCGTCAGCGGTAAGCGTCTGCTGCTGTAAGCCGCCCGCATTCTGCTGTCTTTCGGCTTTCTGCTTTTTAAGCGACATAACCATATCTCTCGGGAAAGCTACGCTCTTACCGAAGGGGTTGATTACAAAGCCCTTTACCTCGCAGTCCTTCTCGGAAAGCACCTCGGCATATCCGTCAAAAGTCATAACAACATCGCTTTTGCCCTCGGAAGCCGTCCATTTCTTCTTTTCCTCCTGGTCGGTAAACGCGGGGAAAAACTTTTCCTTATTCTGGTTTTCGATAAGCTGGAACTGAACCTGCGTTTCCTGCTGCATAACCGTACTTCCGTTTTTATCGGTTTTAGCTACGTTCTGCGGCTTCGACACATTACCCGGGGTAATAAACTGCGCGTTCATTACACAGTCAATCATATGATTAACTGTATCGGGATTATTATTTGCCTGCATCTCCTCAATAGCTTTTAAAAGCTCGAGATTTGTAATATTCGTATTCTTGTTACCTCTTAACTCCATTTTATTTTCTCCTTATATAGTATAATTGCGCATTACTTAACGTTGTCCGACTGGAAATAAACGTAAGTCTGATCGACTATAAGCTTGCTTTTTCCGTAATCGACAACAAATATCCTGCCGCTGTCGCAGCTTTCCTTGGAAACAACCTTAATAGGACTTCTCCTGAACTCATCCTCGTCGGTAGCGTATTCCAGAGCGAATTTCTTATAGGGCAGATTAACGCTCGAATAACCCGTAAACGGGCTAAGCTCGTCTTTATCGAGAAGATAAAACTGCTTTCTTAAAAGCTTTATCCCTATATCTATATTCTTCAGCGAGCCAATATATAAGTCGGCGTCGTTTAAAAACATTCCCGTTTTATAGTATCCGACAGAAACGGTTAAATCGGATTTTACGGCTATAGGACGCGCGGTTCCGTTAGCTCCCGAAAGCCCGCTGTTAATATCCACGCTGACTTTATAGGCGGGAGAACGGTTTATATTCTCGATAAGGTTTATCATATCTTCCCTTAGCTCGCCCGAAAATCCCGTTCCGAGAATACAGTCTACGATAATATCGTAAGCGGAGAACTCCGTAAACTCGTCGCAAAAGGCTTCTCTTACGCCTTTATTTTTACAGCGGTTGTAATAATACGCTCCGTCCTCGGAAAGCTTTTCGCTTAACCGCAGAACAACGGGGCTAAAGCCGTTGTCAACAAGAATCTCGGCTAAGGCGTAACCGTCGCCGCCGTTATTACCGCTTCCGCAGACAATCGCGATATTACCGCTCCACTTAACGCTGTTATATACTCCCGCAGCGGCTCGAAGCATCAGCTCCTGTCCGCTTACGGAGGTATTGATTGTAAAAGCGTCGCTCTCGCGCATATTTTTTACTGTAATTACATTCTCCATTAATTACCCTTTAAATACTTTTTTATATTTCTTATAACAAAATTCTTTAAGCTTCCATTTTAAACGGACGGTTTTAAGCATAAGCTTTCTCAGCTTTAAAGACATACACCAGATTTTTACGTACCTTAGATAGCTTTTATCCGATACAGTATGCCTTTCGCCGTTTTTATACCACGAATCGAGCCTGCCGATAATCATATCGCGTGTAACGCCGTACTCGAGCTCCCACTGGTTATCGCCGCAGCAAACACAGCCTTCGTCCTTTATATCGAGAACACGGTGCATAACATACTCTCCGCTTTCCCTTATATACAGAACTACGTCATATTTCTTTATATCGCCGTCTATCCTTACGATACAAACGTCGCTGCAGTCGCCCTTAATAAGCGGGTACATACTCGTACCCTTGGTTTTTGTTATATAAAATCCGCGTTCACGGATTATATCCTCTATTCTTTTAGGCATCTATAAGTCCCGCATCCGTTAGCTTTTGGATAAACATATCGCAGTCACGCTCGGCTGTAGCTTTATCTATATCGTAATGGTCTACGACCTTTTCCGCCAAGCCATCGCGGGTTAAATCCTCGGATAAGGCTTTAAAGATAAAAGCGCCTACCGAGTTCAGCGTAATAAGCTTATTAAAATCTTCGGAGCCCTCTCCTACAGCGACCACGACAGAATCGTCGCCGAAGCTCCTTAGCAAAAATCCTTCTTTTACTTTCATATTTAATCCTTCATAATCTCGTTATACGCGACAATAGCCGCCTCGTCGTCCATATTCACCCTTAAATCGTAGCATTTTACCTGCTGTAAAAAGCCGTCGAGTAAATCGAGAAGATTTCCCATAAGACGTACATCCGACGGACGCACGGTCTGGTTAAGCGCTTTAGCGACGACATCGCTCGTCTTAATCGGGCCGATATAGTTTTTCTCCGCTCTCGACAGAAAGCACAGAGCCTTGGCGGGAACCTTTGTATTAACTCCCATAGACTCCTTGCCTCGCCACGGCGTTCCGTAAACATAAAAAACTCCGTCGACTTTTCGTATAACGGGTTTATCATCATTTATTATTTTTACCTTGTCGCCGAAATTCTTCATCCAGAGATTTCGGTGGGTACTCTTTCCCGTACCGCTTTTAGCGGTAAACATTATTGCCTTACCGTCAACCTCAATCGAGGAACAGTGAAAGAAAAACGCGTCGTATTTATCCATAATCTCGTAGATAAACTTACGGTAAACCGCTGTACTTTCGTAACCCGCGTCGCTAAGGTTGTGGGGAGAAAGCTTTCTTTCGTTCTCTATATCCTCGTCGGTTATAACAATGGAGAACCTCGCAGGCTCGTCGTCTACGAGGTAATCCTTCATTATATTATAAGTATATTTATACTTTATATCAGCGTCAAAAACGATATCGGCAATTTTATACCTGAATATCACGGCTGATAAATCTTATGTTCCCAACCGTCTTCATCTGTAGAGGGCTGAGTGGAAGGTGCTGTAGTCGGCTCAACTGCCGCTGTTGTCGGTTCCACGGGTTTAACGGTTGTCTCCGTGGGTTTAACCGTTTCGGTCGTCTCGGCGGGAGTTGTACCCTCGGAAGGCTTAGGCTCCGTAGCCGTGGTAGCGCCTGTTTCCTCGGTTTCGGGAACGGTGGTTTCGTCCACAATAACTCCGCCTTCCTCAGCGGGGAACTTGTCGATAATCTTAGCGGTGTATTTCTGAATAAGAGTAGCGTCTTTAACATTTACGGTCTTATCGCCGTTAACGTCGCCCGCCTTCTCGTAATTCTCGGGAGCTTCTATTAATTTAGCTGTTACCTTCTGGATAATGGTAGCGTCTAAAACGTTTACTCTTGTATCGCCGTTAACGTCGCCGAGCTTTACGGTTTCTTCGGCGTTAGCGATTAATGAAGCGGATGTCGCCGCTATCATAGCTACGGCTAAAGCCGCGGCGAATACTTTTCCTGTTTTCTTATTAAAGGTCATTAAAATCTACCTCCACATTATCTCTTCCGACATCGCTGTCAGAGGAATTATTTGAACTTGCTTTTGATGAAGTGTTTGCTTTCGAATTGCTTGACGACTTTTTCGCGGAAGAACTCTTCTTCGAAGAAGTTTTAGAGCTCGCTTTCGAAGTCGATTTCGAGCTTTTCTTCGAGCTCGTCTTACTATTCGAAGTTATTTTGCTCGCGGTTTCGGAGCTTTTTTTCTTATTACCAGTAACGGCGGGTTTAGTCGCCGAGGACTTACCGCTTACGGTAACACCGCTCTTTTTAGTTTTTGCGGAAGTAGCGGAGCTCTTAGCGCTTTCGGATTTCTTGTCGGAGCCAACCGCGGTAGTTGGCTGAACCGCGGATGCCGCGGTCTCCTCAGCCGCTGTAGTGCTGTTATTTCCGTTTGAAGCTGTACCCGAGCAGGAAGTCATCAGCGAAGCGATTACAATACCCGCGCCGAGTAAGTATAATTTTTTATTTAATTTCATATAAATCACCATCTTGATGATACTACAAAAACAGCTAAAAATCAATAGTATATATGCACAATTTTATGAACAAAATTTTGTAAATGACATATGATAAGAATGTGAGGACAAACCCCTCGCTTATAAATAACTGAATAATACCGAATTACCTCCAAAAAGAGGCTGACCGACAGGTCAGCCTCAGCTAAATTCGCTTCGCAAGCTAAATTATGCTTCGCATAGCTAAATACCCGTCGGAGCTAAATTTACTTCGTAAGCTTTTTAGCGAATTTAATTTAGCTTTTCGGGATACCGAAAAATATAGCTGTTACTTTAGTAATAATTTAGCTGCCGCTTTGCGGCAATTTCGCTTATCTAATGCTATTATAATACATAAGGCGGCTCTTTATCTGTACGATTCAGAGCCGCCCACGTTATTCTATTATAATTTAGCCTGAAGCTCTTCTCTCGTAAGTCCGCAGTTACGGGAAATCTCGTCGTTCGGAATAACGCGGAGGATTTTTCCGTTATAGCGTGATACGAGAACGCTTGATTTCTTACCGTCGATATCAATAAACTCCTCGGAATACTGCTCGTCGAGCGGAACCTGTTTTTCGAGGTTGAATTTCTCGGTAAGCGAGCCTGTCGGACAGAGCTGAACGCAGAGTCCGCAGTTGTTGCACTTGGTTTGATCGAGCGGGAGCGCGAAGGCGGGGGAGGGTTCGGTGGTGAAGCCTCTTCCCATCAAGCCGAGCGCGTGGATGTCCATGACCTCGCGGCAGCTTCTCACGCACAGTCCGCAGAGGATGCACTTCGCGGTGTTGCGCTCGATGAANNAGCTGAACGCAGAGTCCGCAGTTATTACAGTTAGTTTCGTCAAGCGGAAGCGAGAACGCGGGAGATACATCCGTCTTAAATCCGCGTCCCATAAGTCCGATCGAGGAAAGATTCATAACCTCACGGCAGGAACGTACGCAAAGTCCGCAGAGAATACACTTAGATGTATTTCTCTCAATAAATGCGTTTTCATCGTGGGAATACTTCTGGGGCATTTCACCCTTGAAGCGCTCGGGGTTGATATCATATCTCTGCGCTACATTTAAGAGCTTACATTTATAATACTCGCGGCATCCGCACTCAAGACAGCGCTTAGCCTCTTTCTTAGCCTCTTCCTCGGTAAAGCCTAAGCTAACCTCATCGAAGTTCTTGTTTCTTACGTCAGCGGGCAGAACCTTGGGAGTAAGTCTGCATTCCTTCTCGCGGTCGGAGTAGTCGATCGTACTCTCGTCACGCTTGCTGATATAAGGAATACGTGTGTCGATTTTCTGACCGTTCAGATAAGCGTCAACCGCTTTAGCGCAGCGGTCAGCCTCTCCGATAGCCTCGATAGCGATTGAAGCGCCGCGGTTAGTAGCGTCGCCGATAGCGAATACGCCGTCGATATTAGTTGTAAAGAAGTCGGCGTCAGCGATAATATTGCCTCTCTCGTTGAGCTCGAGCTCCTGAACGTCGTCGGCAACGAGCTTCTGACCGATAGCGAGGATTACGCTGTCAACGTCGATTTCCTCGGTCTTACCCTCAACGGGAACAGGTCTGCGTCTTCCCGAAGCGTCGGGCTCGCCGAGCTCCATAACCTGGAGAGTTACGGACTTAACCTTACCGTTCTCGCCGTTGAAGGAAAGCGGATTGGTAAGGAACTTATAGATTACGCCCTCTTCCTCAGCCTCGTCAATCTCGAGCTTATCGGCGGGCATTTCATTTCTTGTACGTCTGTAAACTACGTAAACCTCTTTAGCGCCGAGTCTTACCACGGTACGGCAAGCGTCCATAGCTGTGTTACCGCCGCCGCAGATAGCGACCTTCTCGCCGATTTCGGGAGCGTTGCCCTTAATAACTCCTCTGAGGAAGTCGATACCGCCGTAAACGCCCTCGAGCTCCTCGCCCTTAGTACGCATCGAGCTTGATTTCCAAGCGCCGACAGCCACGATTACCGCGTCGTTTTCCTCTTTAAGAGATTTAATAGTAAAGTCTACGCCGAGCTTTACGTTGTTTACGAACTTAACGCCTGTCTTTTCGATAATGGCGATCTCCTTATCGAGAACCTCCTTGGGAAGTCTGTACTGGGGAATACCGTAGCGGAGCATACCGCCCATCTTATCCATCATATCGTAAACAGTTACGCTGTGTCCCATAATTGTAAGGTAGTAAGCGGCTGTAAGTCCCGCGGGACCTCCGCCGATAATAGCTACCTTTTTGCCCGAAGCTTCCTGAGTTTCGGGGATATAGCTGTCGGATTTTAAATCCATATCAGCCGCGAACGCTTTAAGCTGAGCGATATTGATCGGCTCCTCTACGTTCTGACGGCGGCAAGCCTTCTCGCAGGGATGCGGACAAACTCGTCCGATAGAAGCGGGAAGCGCGATTTTATTTTTAATAAGCTTTAAAGCGGCGTCGTATTCGCCGTTAGCGATAAGTCCTACGTAGCCCTGGCAATCCGTTCTCGCGGGGCAGTTGAGCTGGCAGGGAGCTACACAGTCGCCGTCATGAGCCGACATAAGAAGCTCCATAGCGATTTTTCTCGACTGAACAACTCTTTCGCTCTCGGTATTAACTACCATTCCTTCGCTGACCTTAGCGGAACAGGAACGCAGAAGCTTAGGAATACCCTCAGCCTCAACCACGCAAAGTCCGCAAGCGCCGTAAACCTCTACAGCCTCGTCGTAGCAGAGTGTGGGAATATAGATACCCGCTGAGCGAGCCGCCTCTAAAATAGTAGAACCTTCGGGGGCCTGAACGGCTTTTCCGTTTATTGTTAAATTAATCATCCGTACCCCTCCTTATTCCTTTACTACAGCGCCAAATTTACATACTGTGTAACATTTGCCGCACTTAATACATTTATCAGTGTCGATAGTATGAGGATTCTTAACCGTACCGCTGATAGCGCTAACGGGACAATTCCTCGCGCAGAGCGTACAGCCCTTACATTTATCGGCGTCAATCTTATACTCGATAAGGTCGCTGCATTCGCCCGCGGGACATTTCTTATCCTTAATATGAGCCTCGTACTCGTCGCGGAAATACTTAATTGTTGTAAGTACGGGGTTCGGAGCTGTCTGTCCGAGACCGCACAGCGCGCCGTCTTTAATAGAGTAGCAGAGTTCCTCCAAGAGCTCAATATCGCCCTCTTTACCCTCGCCTTTTGTAATACGCTCGAGCATTTCGAGCATTCTCTTTGTACCGATACGGCAGTGGATACATTTTCCGCAGCTTTCCTTAGCGGTAAAGTCGAGGAAGAACTTAGCCATACCTACCATACAGGTGCTCTCGTCCATAACAACCATTCCGCCCGAGCCCATAATCGCGCCCGTCGCGCCTAAGGCTTTATAGTCGATTACCGTATCTATTAAATCAGCGGGAATACATCCGCCCGAAGGACCGCCCATCTGGACAGCCTTAAAGGGCTTATCAGTCTTCATACCGCCGCCGATATCGAAGATAACGTCTTTTAAGGTCTTACCCATCGGAATCTCAACGAGTCCCGAGCGTTTAACCTTACCCGTTACAGCGAATACCTTAGTACCCTTGGAGCCCTCGGTACCCATAGCCGCGAACGCCTCGCCGCCGTTGTTGATAATCCAGCCTACATTAGCGAAGGTCTCAACGTTGTTGATATTGGAAGGCTTTCTCCAGAATCCCGACTGCGCGGGGAAAGGAGGCTTTAATCTCGGCATACCGCGGTGGCCTTCAAGGCTCTCGATAAGCGCGGTTTCCTCACCGCATACGAACGCGCCCGCGCCCGCTTTAATCATAAAGTCACAGGAGAAATCGGTTCCGAAGATATTCTCGCCGATAATTCCCTTTTCCTTAGCCTGGGCGATAGCGTTTTTAAGGCGCTTGATCGCGAGCGGATACTCCGCTCTTACATAAACTACCGCGTGCTTAGCGCCGATAGCATAAGCGCCGATAAGCATACCCTCGATTAAGTTATGAGGATCGGACTCGATAACCGCTCTGTCCATAAACGCGCCCGGGTCACCCTCGTCGGCGTTACAGATAAGGTATTTTTCCTCGCCCTCGCTCTGACGAGCGGCGTTCCATTTAAACCATGTCGGGAAGCCCGCGCCGCCGCGGCCCGCGAGACCTGAGGTTTTAATAACCTCGATAACGTCCTCGGGGCTCATATCGCAAACGGATTTTTTAAGCGCGGTATAACCGCCCGCCTCGATATACGCTTCAATCTTCTCGGGATTTATAATACCGCAGTTACGAAGCGCGATACGAGTCTGCTTGGATAGAAACTCGCTGTCCTCCTCGGAAACGATAAGGTTCTCAACAAACTTCTCGTCGCCTGTTTCGATATAAGAAGCGATATTCTCGGCGTCGTTTTCACTAACCTTTACAAATCTTGTAAGTTTATTATCATCATCATCATATACGTCAACGATAGGCTCGAGGTAGCACATACCGATACAACCTGTAATGGAGATATCAGCCTCGTTGATACTTGTCTTTAAAAGGGCTTTTCTTACCTTTTCAGCGCCCGCGGCGATACCGCAGGAACCCTGTCCGATTACAACTCTCACTGCGCCGCCTCCCTTAACTCTTTAAGAATTTTCTTAGTCTTGTCGGGTGTAAGGCTGCCGTATGTATCCTCGTTAATCATCATAACGGGCGAAAGAGAGCAGCATCCGAGACAGGCTACGCATTTAAGCGAGAAAAGTCCGTCCTCGGTAGTCTGTCCGTCCTCGATACCGAGCTCGTCTTTAATTGTCTGCAAAATCAGCTCGGACGAGTTAACGTGGCAGGCTGTACCCTGACATAGCATAATCAGATATTTTCCCACAGGCTCAAATCTGAACTGGGTATAGAAAGTTCCGACACCCATAATCTCGGAAGTCGCGATACCAGTTTTCTCGGAAATAAGCTCGATTGCTTCTTTAGGAAGATATCCGTAAATATCCTGTGTGTTCTGTAAAATGGTAATGAGGCTGCCTTTAACCGAAGCGTACTCGTTCAATACGCCGTCGAGCAAGGACAAATCAACAGTTTTATTAGCCATTTACTAACCCCCAATTTAATTATTCGGCGCTCATAAAAAGCGGAGCGCAACATATACGGTAATAGTTTATCATATTTGCAAGTTTTTTTCAAGGAATTGCAAATAAAAATATTTGTAAATAATAATACCAATATTGACGCGATTTTTATTTACATTTCACCTATTTTGTGTTAATCTAGTTAGGGCATAAGAGGCAAATACAAACCCGCTTTCTATAACGAGCTTTTAGCAATTTACGGCTTATCAGTCTTGACAGGCGTCAGCCTGTCGGCGACTTCTGCACCGTAACTTACTTAAAATCTCAATTATAGAAAGTCCCAAAGAGTTTTGCCGAGGCGGATTTTAGTCTGACCGCGGCAAAAGCACAGCTAACCCTGACGGGTTGGCGAGCATTTTAACAAAGGGCAGGCGAAAATACGACCGTCAAAACCGGGTTCGTATTTACCCCTTATGCCCTAAATAAACCAAAGGAGATAAAAAGCTATGAAGAAAATTGTATTAGTCGGCACGGGTATGGTAGGTATGAGCTTCGCTTACGCGGCGCTTAACCAAAATTTATGTGACGAGCTTGTGCTCTGCGATATTAACGAAAAAAGAGCCATCGGCGAGGCTCAGGATTTAAACCACGGACTGGCGTTTTCCAAAACCAGTATGAAGATTTACGCGGGTAAATACGAGGACTGTAAGGACGCGGATATTGTTGTAATAAGCGCGGGTATAGGACAGAAGCCGGGAGAAACCCGCTTACAGCTTCTCCAGAAGAATCTCGAGGTATTTAAAACAATCGTTACTCCGATTGTTGACAGCGGATTCGACGGAATATTCTTAGTCGCTACGAACCCCGTCGATATTATGACGAGAATTACAAGAAAGCTTTCGGGCTTTCCGAACAACAAGGTTATCGGCTCGGGTACTACTCTCGACTCGGCAAGGCTGAGATACCTTTTAGGCGAATACTTTACAATCGACCCGAGAAATATTCACGGCTACGTAATCGGCGAGCACGGCGACAGCGAATTTGTCCCCTGGTCACAGGTTACGCTCGGCACAAAGCCCGTTTTAGACGAGCTTATGGACAGCGATAAGTATAATATGAACGACCTCGAGGATATCGAGGAAAACGTTCGTCACGCCGCTTATAAGATCATCGAGGCTAAGGGCGCGACGTATTACGGAATCGGAATGGCGATTTGCAGGGTAGCGAGGGCAATCTTGCAGGATGAAAATTCCATCCTGACTGTAAGCGCCAGAATGGAATGTACCTACGGAAAGCTTATTCCGTCTAAGGTATATGTCGGCAATCCGTGTATTATTAACAAAAGCGGCGCGGTCAAAATGATAGACCTCTCGCTCGATATCCGCGAGATGAAGAAATTAAGCGAATCGTGCGAGCTTCTCGACAAGACGTTCGACGATCTGGAGTTTTAATATGCAATATTAAAGGTCGGAAGCAAGCGCTTCCGACCTTTCTTTTATACAGTTAATACAACTCGTATTTAACCTTTTGTTTTTTCGCGTATTTATACGCCGCGGAGTTCTTTTTACATCTTATTATTGTACTCTTATTTACTCCGCCGTAGGAGCCGCACTCGCCGTAAAGAATACCGATAGCGTCCTTGCCGATTTTCTTAACGGTAGGCGGTACGGTTATTTTGCCTAAATTCGTGCCGAAGAACGCTTCTTTTCCGATTGACTTAACGCTTTTCGGAATGTTGATTTTTCTTAAACTGCAAGTAGAAAACGCGCTCGCGTTAATTTTCTTAATTGTATTCGGAAGCTTAATGGTTTGTACATGCGAAAAATCGAAAGCTCTTCCTTTTATTTCCTTTACACCCTTCTTAAATATCACGGTAAAAGTATTCGAATGAGCAAAAGCTTCTTTTCCGATAGTTTTAATCTGACCGCCGACTATAACCTTATCAATATACGCGTTAGTAAACGTATTAGGTGAAATTCTCTTAACCGATTTCGGAATCCTATAAGTCTTAATATGTTTTCCCGGAATATATTGTATCTTGCTCATCTTTTTATTATAAAGAATCCCGTTTACCGTTTTATAATACTTATTGCTTTTCGGTATAGAAAGCGTTTTAAGACTAACGGGGAATGTACCGAAATCGGAACCGGCTATTTCTATATGCTTTAAACTTGCGGGTAGCTTTATCTCTTTAAGATTTGTTTCCACAAACGCGTCACTGTCTATTTGAGTTACGGTTGAGGGAATATTAACAGTTTTTATCGGACAGTAAAAGAACGCGGTTTCGCCGATTTTCTTTAAGCCTTTATGAAGCGTTATCTTTTTTAAATTCCCACACATCGAGAAGCAATCCGCTCCGATTGTCTCAACAGAGGCGGGAACGTCTATTTCTTTTAAAGCTGTACCGCCAAATCCGCTTAGATATTTTATAGTATTCGGAAGCTCAGCGGATTTTATATTATTCATACCGAACGCGTCTTCGGATATTCTTTTTAAGCCCTCTTTTAATTCTAACTTTTCTAAATCACAATTGACAAAGCATCTTTCGCCGATAGTTTTAAGCCCTTTGTTAAAGTTTACTTTAGAGAGCTTTTCGCAGTTTTCGAAACAGCTCTCGCCTATTTCTCTTAAACCGCTGCCAAAGGTAGCGCTTTTTAGCTTTTTACATAGGTAAAAGCTTTCTTCGCCGAGCTTAGTTACGCTGTCGGGTAAAACCAATTCGGTAATTCCCTTATTGGAAAACGCGTAATTATTAATTTCCTGTACGCCGTCGGCGACAGTATATTTACCTGTAATCTTTTTACCGTCAGGAACGCATATAATCTTTGTTTTACTTTTGTTGTATAGTATTCCGTCGTTGTCCGCGCTATAATAAGAGCTCGATTCAGCCACCTTATATTCGGTAAGATTTTTACAATCAAACGCGTCGTACGCTATTTTTTTAACTGTAGACGGGATAGTTACGGTTTTTAAGCTTGTACCAGAAAAGGCTTCTTTAGCGATCGTTTCCAATCCCTCGTTAAGAGTTATCGAAACAAGCGTTGATTTTTTACTGCTTTCGTCATCATCCCAGTCGAAATAACAGAACGCTCTCTTTCCGATAGTTTTAAGCGAAGCGGGGAAAGTTACCGACTCTAAGGGACAGTCCACAAACGAGAGCTCTCCGATAACTTGCAAAGTCGAAGGGAATTTTATTGACTTCATCGGACAGTCGGCGAAAGAACGCATACCGATTTTAACAAGCCCCTCGGGCAGGTTAACCTTCTTTATTTTTAAACTGTCAAACGCGCGGTCGGCGATTTCCTTTACGGAACTCCTTACGGTATAGGTGCTGTCTATCTTTTTACCCTCGGGGTACTTCACTATTACGCTCTTGCTCTTATTATAAAGCACACCGTTTTCCGCGGAAAAATACTTATTCTTCGCGCTAACCTTAAAGGTTTTTACGCCGTTATTTATAAAAGTTTCGTCACTAAAGCTTTTAACGGTTTCAGGTATTACAACGGTTTTTGTTTTACCGCTGTCTACTATATATGTGCCGAGCTGAGTTACCTTGCGTTTTCCGAGCTTTCGCGGAATTTTAAGAGTTTTCTTTTTACTGCGGCAGCGCGTCAGCATTGCCGTTCCATCGGAAAGAATCTTATAGCTGAAGTCGCCGCTTTTATATGTTTTCGACTTCTTTTTAGCCGAAGCAGGCAATATTGAAAACGCTCCGATTAAGATAATTAATGATAATATTAAAGATATAGTCCTTTTCATTATAAGCACCTCCGAAACATTTATAGAATTAATACAACTCGTATTTAACCTTTTGTTTTTTCGCGTATTTATACGCCGCGGAGTTGTATTTACATCTTATAACCGTTCTATCGTCAACTCCGCCGTAGGAGCCACACTCGCCGTAAACTATACCGATAGCGTCCGTTCCTATCTTCTTTACGGTAGGCGGTACGGTTATTTTGCCTAATCCCGAGCCGAAAAACGCGTTGGCTCCTATTGACTTAACGCTTCGCGGAATGTTTATTGAATCGACAGAACACGCGTAAAAAGTATTCGCTTCTATTTTCTTAATGGTATTCGGAAGTTTAATATTATATACATGTCCGAAATAAAACGCGTCAGGCGCTATTGACTTTACACCCTTTTTTATAATCATAGTTTTAATATACTCACAATGAGCAAATGCGTATTTACCGATACGCTTTATCTTTCCGCCGACAATAACCTTGTTTATTTCTGCTCCGCTGAAAGCGTTAGCGGGAATTGATTTAACGGATTTAGGAATACGGTAAGTTTTCAGTCCGCGTCTCCTTGGATAGAATAAAATCTTAGTTATTTTCTTATTGTAAAGGATTCCGTTCTTTGTAGAAAAGTATTTGTTTTTCTTTGGGATAGACAGCGTTTTAAGGCTGTCGGGGAATGTACCGAAGTCGGAATCAGCTATTTCAAGCTTTTTAAGACTTTTCGGAAGAGTAATCTTTTTTATTTTTGTGTCGACAAAAGCGTCCGCGCATATTTCGGTAACGCTCGAGGGAATATTAATGCTTTTTAAATAACTGTCATAGAAGGCCTCACATCCTATTTTCTTTAAACCGTTATGAAGAGTCACTTTTTTTAAAGGGCATTCACTGAAACATTCATCTCCTAAAACCTCAACAGAAGCGGGAACATCAACTTTCTTTAAATTTGTCATATCGAATCCGCTCAGATATTTTAAGGTGTTCGGGAATTTTACCGAAGAAATGCTTGCCCCTGAGAAAGCGTTGTCCCCTATTTTTTCAAGACCGTTTTTAAAGTTTAACTTATCTATATTACACTCGTTGAAACTGCTCTCGCCTATTGTTTTTAAGCCTTCGTTAAATTCAACTTTGGATATGTTTTCACATTCGTCAAAACAATCCTTGCCTATTTCCCTTAATCCCGCGCCGCATTTTACGGTCTTAAGCTTGCCGCAAAAACTGAACGCGCCTTCTCCGAGCTTTTTAACCTTTTGGGATAAATTTAGTTCTGTAAGATTATTACAATCCTCAAACGCGTAGTTTCCTATTTCCTCAAGCGTTTCGGGAAATGTTACAGACTTAATCTTCCTGTCCTCGAATACACTTGTACCGATTTTCTTAACTCCGTCAGGAATTTTATAGTTATCGGGAATCGCTTTAGCGTTCGGATAAGCTATAATCGTAGTTTTGTTTTTATTATAAAGTACGCCGTCATCCGAGCTGTAATTAGGATTTGCCTCGGACACGTTATAGCTCTTTAACTTTTTGCAATCAAACGCGTATAGGGAAAGCTTTTTAACGGTAGACGGAATAGTAACGGAGGTAAGCGCGTTGCCCGCGAAAGCTCCCGAATTAATCTGCTCCAATCCCTCGTTAAGTGTAACAGAGGTCACGTCATCGTCAAAAACAAACGCTCTCTTGCCTATTACTTTTAGCGAAGCGGGAAAAGCCAGAGATTTAAACTTACAGCCGATAAACGCCAGCTCACCGATTTCCTGTAAGGTCGAAGGAAATTTTATCGACTTTATCTTACAGTCGCCGAATGAGCGCAAGCCGATTTTCTTAAGTCCCTCGGGAAGATTAACATTCTTTAAGTAATACGCTCCGTCGAACGCGCTCTCGCCGATTTCCTTTACAGTTTTTGCGGCGGTATAGGATTTAACCTTTTTATTAATCGGGAAATACACTAAAACGGCCTTTTTCTTATTATAGAGTACTCCGCTTTTATCCGAGGAATAATACTTATTGTCTTTAGCTACCGAAATCTTCTTAATTTTTCCGTAGCTTCCGAAAGCAAAGGGGATAATCTTTTTAACCGTTTTCGGGATAACAACAGTTTTTGTTTTAGAATTATCAATCGCGTACTCGTCTATCTCGGTAAGCTTATATTTGCCGAGCTTGTTAGGGAGTTTAACGGTCTCTTCCTTTCCGCTGTACGACGTAAGCTTAGCCGTACCGTTTTTTACTATGTACGTATACTTTCCGCTCGTATGCGTTTTCGACTTCTTTTTAGCCGAAGCGGGCAATATTGAAAACGCTCCGATTAAGATAATTAATGATAATATTAAAGATATAGTTCTTTTCATTATAAACACCTCCTATAATATAGACGAAAGAAGCTTAGATTTTTATACCAATTTTTAAAATATTTTTAAAAATTTTCCTTTCACTATAGTAGTGTCGAAAAAGCGGAAAAAAGTTTCAATTTTTTCTAAAAACATTATAGCATATTTAACTTTCTACTATGTGCACAAATATCACGTTATGAATTTGTGCAACCTGCCAAAAGCATTATAACAAAACTTTTATATAACAGCTAAGCTCGGGCAATCCAGCCCGAGCTTTGTTTTGTTTATTCAGTTATACAACTTTAACCTTAACGACCTTATTAATCGTCTTTGACTTATACTCAGAATTACCCTTTGCTGTTATTTTCACTTTCAGTTTATATGTACCCTTTTTAGCTTTCTTCAACTTCTTAAGGGTAATAACTCCTTTTTTATTTATCTTAGCAAGTTTAAAGATTTTTGCCGTTGAGCCTTTTTTAACAAGCGAATAGCTCACCTTACCCTTAGCTTTTTTGACCGTTATCGCTTTAACCTTTTGATTGTTATTTTTCAGCTTTTTAAGCTTAACAGTCTTGGTTTTAACCGTTACCTTTATCGGGTTGGTCTTTTTAGTTTTTTGAACGGGAGCTTTGGTCTCCGCTGGCTCAGTAACAGTAGTAGTCTCGGGAGCAGTTGTAGTTACTTCGGGAGCGGTTGTATCCTGAGGCTCGGTAACAACAGTTGTCGGTGCGGGAGATGTTGTTGTCTTTGGAGCCGTTGTCGGCGCGGGAACTGTTGTCGGTACGGGAGCTGTTGTTATCTCGGGCGCTTCGGTAGTCGGCTCAGTAGCAACAGTTGTCGAGGGCACAGTCGCGGGAGTGGTTGTTTCCTCGGGCATTCCCTCATACTTCGGGAATTTTCCGTTCTTATAAACTCCATTATTAGCTTCGGCTTCTTCACGTGTTTTATAGATACCGTATTCACCGTTTCCGTAATAATAGAACCACGCTCCTCCGTAAAACTTTTCGCTGTACTCTGTAAAAGGAGTAAAATACGGATTGCATACATAAATCATACCGTCGAAGCTCTCTACTCCGTCGGGATAAAAGCCGTATGTATAATCGTTCTTATCATAATAATCGCAGTTTATGCTCACGGTTCTTTTTGAAAAAGCGTAAAGCGGATTGTTTTTATCCTCGCCGTAATCTACAAGATTGTTCCACTCTAAATTGCGAATGCTTTTCGGCACATCTGCACGGAATATATTCGGGTTTCCGTCAACCGTTTCTACAATCGCGTATCCGGGCCATTCCGTTTTAAAACTGCCCTTATTATCTATACAGTTATAAACTCCGTCCCACCAATCGATACCGGCGGCGAAATATCCGCCTTCGCCTGTAAAATCCTTAGTATCGGGATTATAGTAGTAATAGTTATTGTACTCGTTTTTCCACTCATCGGGAACGTAGAACATATAAGAATTTGTTTCGACTATTTCCTTTGAGTTAACTACATCGGAAACAATCGGTCTGTGGATACCGTCGCCTGTAACGGGAGCGGATGTTGCCTCGACAGATTCTGTTGTTTCCTGCTGAAGTTCGGTTGCTGTTTCAGTCGGCGCCTCGGTTGCCGCGGTTGTTGTTTCGACAGGAGTTACCCACTCGCCGCTGAACATAATCCGTTCTCCGCTTTGTGCATCAGGTATATTCATACCCGTTATTTTAAATGTACCGCCGTCCTGAGTAATAAGCTCGTTTGTCTGAGCGGTACAGTTATCAAAGCTGTTGTTGACAGGTCCCGAATAATTCGTAAACATTACGTTCTGATAAAGTCCTTCAAATTCTATAATTGTACCATCTATTTTACCGTTAACCCAAGCGGTATGCTTTTTATCATCATCCCATGTATAAGCGTACCACGAGCCCCATACGCCGTCTGTATTCTCATAGGCATATGTATAATCAAGATATGCTTTCGTATCAGGAGTACCTAAATAATGTACCGCGGAATAATCAGAGGGTTTCTCATCGTCGGGAGAATAAACCTCCGCGATTACAGCTTCGGGATCGCTACCGTCTCTTGTTGGTTTTGAAGATAGAAGCTTAAACTGGAATAATATAGTCGAACCGCATTTTTCAACCTTTACTTCTGTATTATTTCCCATTCCGCCCGGATGCCACGCAGCGTTTCCGTTTTCATCTATGTAGACTACCTTAAACTCAAATACATCCTGACTTCCTGAATCGGTATTATGTCCATAAGATGACTGTACATTTTCAAAAACCTGGTAATATGTTTTGCCGTTGGCGGAAAGCTGCATCGGCTCATTATATAACCAGGGATTGCTCCAGCCCCATTCAACGCCGCAGACTTCCTTTGAACCGATTACATAGAAGCCCGGTACTATCGTTTCCTCGGCTGAAGCCGATATATCCGCTATGCAAACGCAGGAAATCAGCATTAACATAGTAAGAATCAGAGATATAGTTTTTTTCATTATTTTCATATTAATCTCTCCTTGTATTCAACTAAGGGTTTAATAAATTCCCTCTATTATTATAGACGTTATAAGTCGGGTTTTCTATACCTGAATCCATAACTTTTTTTCAAATTCCGCTATATGCACAAATATCACATTATGAATTTGTGCAGGTTAACGAAAAAGACTGCCGTAATCGACAGTCTTTAACTCCTTATAATTTTTTAACCTGTTTCAACAGCTTATCGGGAGCTGACGCGGAGGATGTAATATAATATCCGTCCTTCTCAACCGCCTTCTCCTTTTTAAGATTCTTAAGCTTGAATGAGTTTATAAAATTCATAAACTTCGTTTTATCAACCTTTTTGCCGTCAATCTTATACTGGCTTTTTGTATACGCTTTGGGATATTCCTTGTGATACTTTTTACCGATAGCGGAGTTTACCTCAACCCACTTAGCGGTATTTAGCTTTTTAAGCCCGCTGTTTGTTATATTATAAACAGTATAGTTATAGGTTCTTCTTACCTCGCTGAAATCTGTCGGCGCGTTAGACTTAACTTCGAAAAGATAATTCTTGCCGTTTTTAGAGGCTATACCTACACAGCCTCTTTCGTTACCGACATAAGAGATATAGTTCTTTCTATTCTTAACTACGGTTTTAAGCTGATTATTCTTTATCGTATATATGCTGTAGAGATTTTCGGGATCTTCGGTTTTATTGTTATACGAATAAGTAAGAAGCTCCTTTGTGCCGTTGTTATCGAAATCGTATA
This sequence comes from Ruminococcaceae bacterium UBA2854, assembly GCA_002350765.1. Lineage (GTDB taxonomy): Bacteria > Bacillota > Clostridia > Oscillospirales > Acutalibacteraceae > Ruminococcoides. The sequence goes on along the minus strand of DEFK01000027.1, from coordinate 38,952 downwards.
ATAAGCCGTAGAAATTCTCGGACATTTCTCTTTTTACTATACTCTTTTTCTCCGAGCTCTTTTTAAGCTTACTTTCAAGTTCTTTTTTATACTTATCGGCTTTTGCGTTTAAATCGCTCGCTAAGCTTTCGTACATTCCGTAGCCTGTTTTTATAGGAATATTCATCGCTGTGCCGACCGCGTCCTCAGATTTAACACATCCCGAAAACACGGTGACGGATAATAATACCGATAATGCCGCAAGGATAACAGAAGCTTTTGTTTTCATAATTTCTCACTACCTTAAAATCAGTTTTTACATATTATATAATTTAACCCTGCGAAAGTCAATAGAGGGACGGCGTTGAAATTTATATTATATATGTTAGTAGCGTAATCACAACATCATTAATGGTATTTAATTTCTCGGGAAAAGGAACGGCGATAAATATATCGGCGAAAAAAGCGAAATATTTTCCGAAAAGTATTGACAAATCGGGGGTTTTATTATAGAATAACTAATGCTGACTTTATATGTCGGTAAATATGGCGGAATAGCTCAGCTGGCTAGAGCATTCGGTTCATACCCGAAGTGTCGTAGGTTCAAGTCCTATTTCCGCTACCATATGGCCCGGTGGTCAAGCGGTCAAGACACCGCCCTTTCACGGCGGTAACACGAGTTCGATTCTCGTCCGGGTCACCAAAGGGTAACATAATTCTATTATGTTACCCGTCTTATTAGCTGGTGTGGTGGAATAGGCAGACACAAGGGACTTAAAATCCCTCGGACTAATAATCCGTATCGGTTCAAGTCCGATCACCAGCACCAAAAATCAGTCACTCCATTGGAGTGGCTGATTTTTTGCTGTGATCGGGTACGGCAGTCGCCCATACCCCCTCAATCCCCCTATTAGGGGGCAGAAACTTGAAAGGGCGAATAAGAAAACAGTCCGGTTGACTGTTTTCCAGTTTATATTATGATTTATATAATGTTTTCAATATCACGGAGAAGCTCGGGCAAATCATTAATAACTGTATCATATATGATGCTCATATCCACTTTACCGTAATCATGTACAATCCTATTACGCAACCCTCGCATAGCGTGCCATGGTATATCGGAATGTACTTCTTTAAATTCAGGAGTTAGCCTGTCAGAGTTCTCTGAAATCTGTATTAGTCTGAACATTACAGAATCTAGCAACAGCTCATTGCTTTCAAAATCTTCGCTCGACATACCTTTCGTATGTGCCAAAACAAAGGACAGGTCAGTAATTATGTTATTAAGATAATAACTGTCGTTTTTTACATTATCCATATATTTTTACTCCGTCTTTTAATATTTCATCCAGTAACGCTTCGTTGTTGTTTAGTTGCTCCCTGTTTAAAACATCAACCTTTTTCTTAAGCTTTTCCCGCAAAGTTTCAACTAAATCATAAAAGCGCATACCTTTAGCTGATGTTGATATTAATAAATCAACATCACTTTTTTCGTTAGCCTTTCCTTTTGCGTATGAGCCGAAAAGAAAGCAATATTCAACATTATAATCAGCAAAAACTTCAGAACAGACTTCTTTGATAACCTTAATACCGAGAATGCCGTGCTCCTCGTCCACAAATCCGTATTGCTCCAGCTTTTGCATCATATATTCATATTTTATTGAATCGGCTTTTCTATTGTCCGTTTCGTAATTTTGATAAGTACGAAGCGGCACTCCGAGGTACGAGGCACATTTAGCCTGTGTCAAACCCTTTTGCTTTCGTAATTCTTTAAGCGTCATTCTATCACCTTCTATAATAGTATATTACCACAAAAAGAAGATATACGCAAGATAAATACGCAAAAATTGCGTGTTTTTTAAAATGTTATTACGCAATTTTTGCGTTTGTGATTAAAACGCTTACTTACTTCAAAAAGATTTTTCTTTCGCATACTTAGAGCTTGAATAATTTAGCGTATTTATAGATAAACCCACATATGTACGGTCACCGAGATAAAGCAACGCTGCCGCAACAGAAAGTTGCTTGATTTTTATAATCATTAATACTATTATATATTTAAGGAGGCGTTAATATGGACACTAAAGATATAATCTACGAACTAAGGACAACGAACGGTTTATCACAGGACGAGCTCGCCGAAAAGGTTTTCGTAACACGCCAGGCGGTATCGCGCTGGGAAAACGGCGACACTGTACCGAATACCGATACATTAAAGCTGCTTTCGAAGCTGTTTAACGTTTCAATCAACACCCTGCTCGGAGCGCCTCGGCAGCTTATCTGTCAGTGCTGCGGAATGCCGCTCGAGGATAGCATAATCAGTAAAGAAAAGGATGGCGCTCTCAACGAGGAATATTGCAAATGGTGCTACGCCGACGGAACATACACATACAGCGATATGGACGAGCTGATTGACGTTTGTATTCCGCATATGATTAAAGAGGGATTTACCGAAGAACAGGCGCGCGCCTTTATGAAGGACAATCTCCCGAAGCTCGACTACTGGCAAAGATACGAACAGCTCAGCGATGACGGTGAGTTCGAGGCATTTAAAAAACAACTCATTGAAGAAATAAACGAGCTTCATATCGAGGGTATGCCGAAAGTTGATAAACTAAACGCTCTTGTAGGAAGCTATGTTAACCTAGCCTATCCTCTGCCGAGCGGAAAGGAAGTAAAATTCCTAAACGACGAAACAACCTATCTCGGCAATCAGCTCGAGAGCGAGTTCGGCGGAGAACGCTGTTTCGGAATTCTCGCGGGTACGGACTTTATCCTTATATCCACCTATGAGGCTGAGGGAAAGAATCCCGAGCTCGTACTTTATAAAAAGAGATAAACTATGAATTTATCACCCCTTTGTTCACACGTTGAACGGAGGGGTGTTTTTTAGGGGTTGATATTTAGCTTTTACAGTGGTAAAATATATTGACTTACAGCCCAAAATAAGCGTTTATACGGGTTAGTTTCAAAATAATGTGACAAATTACCGACATTTTAAAAATTTTTTTAATTTTTTGAAACTTTTTTCAGTGTTTTCAACACTACTATAGTGAGGAGAGATGAAAATGGGTAAACGTGGCGATGATGCCACAGCCGTTTTCAATAAAATTTATGATTCAACAACTCAGGCGGCTCTTGCGTATATCTCCGCTAAATGCGGTAATATGGAGGACGTCGGAGATATTTTGCAGGAAACGTATATGGAGGTTTACTCCACGCTCTGCGAAAAGGGGTCGGATTCTATTGACAACGACGAGGCATTCGTTATAAATATCGCGAAAAGAAAGATATATAAACATTATAATAACTTAGAGAAATCCAAAGCCGATTTGTCGCTGACGGTTTTAACCAACGACAACGGCGAGGTCAATCTCGATTTACAGCCCGATGATATGGATATCGAAGATAGTATTTGCACAAACGAGCTTGTCGAGGAAATACATAAATATCTTAAGAAGAAATCTCAGGAAATACAGAGAATATTCTTCCTAAGATTCTCGCTCGACCTTTCGATAAAAGAAATCGCCGAGCTTATGGAGCTTAACGACTCGTATATCAAAAACAAGCTTTACCGTACTATAGGCGAAATCCGACAATTTTACAAAGAAAAGGGTGATAATATATGAAAGAAAAAGATTTACTAAAATCTGTCGCTGATAAACAGATGCCTGATTTAGAACAAATCCGACAGAACATCTTAAATCAATCTCCCCAAAAACAAAAGCCTAAGATTTTAACCATAAAGCCGTCGAAATTAATCGCCGTTGCGGCGGTTGTAGCTTTGGCTACCGTGGGAACAATAGCGGCTCTCGCGAACCCGAACGGCGTATTCTCTATTCTGAATAAGCCCGAGGAAAAGGTTACTCAGCCTGTTACGGCTACTCAGCCCGCTACTAAACCGACAAAGGCGGCCGAGCCGAAGAAAAAGGCTAAAACCAGAAGCGCTTCAAGCTCTAAGGAAAGCCAGAAGGCTAAAAACGAAAGATACGTAAAGCAGCTTAACAAAAACGGTTTTGACGCGACGTGGCTTTATTACCTCGGAAAGGTTGACGGGTACCGTATCGTATACGCGGGCAATAATAATACCGCAAGCTACAGCTGCGACTACATTATGGGCAACTACACCTTCCATACCGAAAAACAGCAGTCGCCGTACGGCCTCGGACTTTATGTATGCGATAAAAAGAAAAGCTATACGCTTTCCTACGCTTACGAGAACGGACTTTTCGACGATTTCTCGGACGCGGTTTCCGTAATCAGCGATTACGACAAAAAAGACCTCGGTATCGAGGTAAGAATAAACAACTCGACCTCCGCCCTGTTTACAGATTACTTCAATGGCAGAGATATACTTACAATCGCGAAAATCAGCGCAAAGGATAATTACGAACTGTACTTTAATATCGCTTCCGATTACACGGATAAGAGCGATAAGAAAGTCGTAGACGGTTATACATTCTATCTCGACAAGGTTCAATCTCCGTACGACCTCGGCTTATATGTACTCTCAGGCGACAAGCTTTACACCCTCGAAGAAGCGGTCGAAAACGAAATAGTTGAAATGGACGATATTTTCGAAGCAGTTCATTCCGACAGCAACGTACCGTATAATTTCGGACTCTTCGAGGAGGAAGACGACGAGGATGAAGAGGCGATTGAGGAAACTCAGGAAGCTACCGCCGTTGACGACGAGGACAGCGCGGAAATAGAAAACTAGTAACTAAGCCGATTCGTAAATCCGAATCGGCTTTTTACACAAAAACGCGATAAAGAATACAATCGTGTAACTATACTTGATAATATTATAATTGTGTATTAGAATTATAAAGAGTAATTAATGTATAGAGAAAGGCAGCTATGGCGAGCGTTAACGACTTATTTGAGCAATTCCCCGATTACGATGTTTTTTCGGGAAAAACAGAGCCCGTTAAAAACAAACAACCCCTACCCCACCCCGAACCTGTTTTAAGAGCGGGAAGCGATTACGGCGACGGCTTCGGCTTAGCGGACAAGCCCGTAAAAGTAAAACGTACCACAGGTAATAACTTTCTTACCGTAGTATTTTTTCCGATACTTATACTATGGCTCGAGCTTATTTTACGAATGGCTTGCGGAGAAAGCTTTAATGCGATAAGCTTTTTATATTTACTCGGCTTTACAATTCCGATAGCTACGGTATTAACCCTTTTATGTACTTTTTTCGGAGAATTATTCAACCGAATACTGTGCAATATTTTCGCTTTTACACTAACTTGTTTTTATATTACACAGCTTTGTTATTTTAGTACATTCGGCGCTTTTCTATCGTTCTCATCGGCGAGGCCATTTTCTCCCGAACAGTTCGTAGCGGCTATATCAGGCAACGCTTTCTACGTTATCGCGCTTACAGCGCCGTTTCTGCTTAACCTTTTATTCGGACATAGGGTTTTCGGATTCAGAAAACTGCGTATTCCCGCGAAGCTTATTCTTATAATCGCGGCTGTTATTATACAAATCGGGACAATCTCGGCGCTTGACCTTACAAAAGACGCCGAAGCGTCCTCGTCAATAATATACAACAGCTCTCAGACTTCAAAGATACAGGAGCGGTTCGGGATTTTAACGATGGAGAGGCTCGACCTTTTCAACACATATTTTTAAAAATTGTACATTGAAATTTCTCTGTATAAAAGGTATTATATACTCGGAGATGATTAAATGAATAACTTCTTATATAAAATCCAGGCTTTTATGCGCGGAAGATACGGTTTCGATGAATTAAACGGAACTATGCTCGCGCTTTCAATTATCCTCAGCATTATATCCCGCTTCGTATTTAACTTCCCCGCGAGGATGATAATTGAACTAATATCGCTTGCGCTATTCGCGCTGTGTATATTCAGGGCTCTTTCTAGAAACTGCTATCAGCGCGGAAAAGAAAACGATTTATTTAAACCGATATATATAAAAGCTAAGGACTTCTTTATTCTGACCTATAAAAAGTTCAGAGACGGAAGAACTCACCGTTACTATAAATGCCCGAGCTGTAAGGCTCAGCTAAGGGTAAAAAACGTTAAGGGTAAACACACTATCCGCTGTCCTAAATGCGGATATCAATTTCAGAAAACAATACGATAAAATAAAGGTAGGTATAGAAAATGGATAAACTTTGGCTCGTAATTCCGTGCTACAATGAGGAGGAGGTTCTTCCCGAAACCTCTAAACGCCTGTACAAAATTATGGCGGATATGATTATCAATAAAAAAATCGCTCCCGAAAGTAAAATCGCTTTCGTTAACGACGGAAGTAAGGATAATACCTGGAAGCTGATTGAAAAATACCACTCGAATATTGATATGTTCGTCGGAATAAATCTCTCGAGAAATAAGGGACATCAGAACGCGCTTCTCGCGGGACTCTCCGTAGCTAAGGAATACGCCGATATGATTATAACCCTGGACGCGGATTTACAGGACGATATTAACGCTATCCCCCGATTTGTGGATAAATACTACGAGGGCAACGATATAGTTTACGGCGTCCGCAATAACCGCGATACCGATACAGGCTTTAAACGCAATACCGCCCAGGGCTTCTATAAATTTATGAAGGCTCTCGGAGTCGATATAGTCGATAACCACGCGGATTACCGCCTTATGAGCAAACGCGCTGTCGAGGGACTTTTCGAGTTCGGAGAGGTTAACGTATTCTTACGGGGAATCGTTCCACAAATCGGATACCCGAGCGCGATAGTCGAATACAAGCGTAACGAGCGACTTGCGGGAGAATCGAAATACCCGCTGAAGAAAATGCTCGCTTTCGCGTTCGACGGAATAACCTCGTTCTCGGTTAAGCCGCTGAGAATCTCGCTTGTGTTAGGTTTTATCGCGTTTATCGTAGCTATAATAATCGGAATTTACTGTATAGTACAATTCTTCCTCGGCAACACCATAAGCGGCTGGGCAAGCCTCAGCATATCGCTTTGGGGTTTAGGCGGAATGCAGCTTTTAATGCTCGGAATTGTCGGAGAGTATATCGGAAAGATTTACCTCGAAAGCAAGCACAGACCTAAGTTCATTATCCAGGAAGTACTTTACAAAGAGTTCTAAATACAATAAAGCGGGGTTGCTCAGACGAGCAACCCCGTAATTTTATTCATTCGTTTTGTGATTAAATGTCGGAACCATTTCCGCCAGCTTTTCTACTACCTTTTCGCTGTCATTATTGTTAGCGTATTTTTCAATATCGTCAAGCTGACGCAGGAGCTCTTTCGGCTCAATACTAATCTGGTTTCCGATAAAGATTTTCTTATTCGAGGTTTTTTCAAGACCTTCCTCGTCCATAAGCAATTCCTCGTAGAGCTTTTCACCCGGACGTAATCCCGTAAACCTGATTTCTACATCCTTATACGGAACCTTGCCGTACATACGGATAAGGTTTTCCGCGAGGCTTACGATTTTAACGGGCTCGCCCATATCGAGAACGAAGATTTCGCCTCCCGACGCCATTGAACCCGCTTCAAGCACGAGCGATACAGCCTCGGGTATAGTCATAAAGTACCTTATGATATCGGGATGGGTTACGGTTACGGGCTTTCCGCTCTCGATCTGATGTCTGAACAGAGGGATTACCGAACCGTTGGAGCCGAGAACATTTCCGAAACGCGTGGTAACAAATTCTGTATGGGTACTGTACTGCGCCTTATACTGGATAATCATTTCACAAACACGCTTCGTACATCCCATTACGTTAGTCGGGTTAACCGCTTTATCGGTCGAAATCATAACGAACTTGTCCGCTTTATATAGCTCGGCTAAGGTAGCTACGTTAAACGTACCGAAGATATTATTCTTAACCGCTTCCTCGGGAACGACCTCCATAAGCGGTACGTGCTTATGAGCCGCCGCGTGGAATACAAGATTCGGACGAAATTCCTTAAATATCTTCTCCATCTTATCGTAGTCACGTACAGACGAAATAATTGTTTCGACATTAAGTGTATCGCCGTGCTCCATAAGGAGCTCCTGCTGAACCTCGTAGGCGTTATTCTCGTAAATATCTACGATTATAACCTGCTTCGGGCTGTACTTAGCAATCTGGCGCACAAGCTCGGAGCCTATGGAACCGCCGCCGCCCGTTACCATACAAACCTTGTCTTTTATAAGGTCTTTTATATTGCTTTTATCGAAGGTTATAGGCTCTCTGCCGAGCAAGTCCTCAATCTTAATATCGGTAGCCTGCTCGATAAGCTCGGTATGATCGTCGTCGAAAAGCAGATTCCCCAAAAACGGAATAACCTTAATACGGCATTTTGTCCGCGAGCATATTTCAAGAATCCTTTTACGGTCTTTTTCGTCGCAGGAAGGAATAGCGAAAATAATCTGTTCTATACTGAGCTCGTCCACAATCTCGGGGATTTCCTTGGTCGTGCCTAAAACCTTAACTCCGTTTATCCGCGCGTGGATTTTCCCGGGATCATCGTCTACAAGTCCTACGGGCTCTATTCCCGCGGAGGGGTTATCGTTATCGTATTTAGCGGCGTCGATCTCGCTTAAAATCATTCTCGCGGCTTTTCCCGCGCCGACAATAAGCGTTCTCTGTTCGCCTGATTGTTTACCCGCTACGGTAAGGAAAAGGAAGGTTTTCTTAAACATAAGCCTGAAAACCAGTACCAATATCGTAATAACGATAAAGTTCACGGTAAAGAAAACCTTGGACGCGGATTTTCCCAACACTACAAAAATCAGGTAGGAAATAAACTGTCCCGCGAATAACCCCAGTACACAGGATAAATAATCCCGAAGCTTAAAGTCACGCCACGCTCTAGAGTACGAGCCTAAAGCAAATTGTACTAAAAAGCAAAGAATAGAATTTATTACTACAATATAGAAAAGTCTTGTTGTCGGGTACTCATATTGCGGCATTGCGAAAGAAAAAATAACATTCGTAAGCAACGTGCCGATGACAATAAAGAACACATCGGTGATTGCCAAAAACAATTTACGCCACGTGAATCTGAACATTTCATACCCTCCTTTTTCCCTTATTTATTTACCTATATCCATATAATTATATTATTTAAAAGTAACGATGTCAATATTATAAAGATAGTTTGTACCTTTTGCCGAAAACGGCGTGATTTTTTTGGTTAAAATGACTTAGGGAATACCGAGAGTAAAAAAATAATAAAAATACCTTTTATAATTCTTTATATTTAACAAATTTGACTATAGATTATATAATAAAAATGATGTACAATATAACTAAGTATCCGATTAATACATCGGAATTTCTTTAGCAATACAAGGCGAGGTGGTAAAATGCTGAATATCTACACAACAACAAAAGGTGTTCTTAACGAAGTTGAAGAGTTACAGCCGGACGTCTGGATCAAAATGACTGCGCCCGACGCTGAGGAGAATCAGCAGATTGTTGACCACTACGGCATTGACTACAGCGATTTGGTAGCCGCGCTGGATGACGAGGAGAGCTCCCGTATCGAGTTCGAGGACAATTACACTCTTATCCTCGTCGATATTCCGATTACCGAAATCCGCAACGACCAGCCGTACTATACTACAATCCCTCTCGGAGTTATAGTAACTCACGATTCGGTTATCACGATATGCCGCGAGGAAGTCGATATTTTCGAAAAAAATCTTCGTTTTAAGATGCGTAATTTCAGCACAAGAAAACGAATGAGATTCGTATATCATATCCTCTACAGCATCTCGCGTCTTTACCTTTACGACCTTAGAAATATCGATAAGGCGCGTACCGAAATCGAGGAAAGAGCGGGTCAGGAGACTAAGGACGACGATATAGTATCGCTGCATGAGCTCGAAGCTTCTCTCGTATATTTCGCTACATCGCTAAGAGCAAACAATATGGTAATCACGCGTCTTAGGAGAATCAACGAATTCCCCGAGGACGAGGAGCTTATCGAGGACGTTATGATCGAGAATAACCAGGCAATCGAGATGGCTACTATTTACCGTAACATTATCGACTCTACCCGTGAGCTTATCTCCGCGGTTATGAACAACAGCCTTAACAACGTAATGAAATACCTCACTTCGATAACGCTCGTTATGGCGATCCCGACGGTTATCTCGGGTATTTACGGAATGAACCTTAAATGGCTTCCGTTCGCGGGAACCGTACACGGCTTCGCGATAGTCTGCGTCGCCACTATGATTATCTGCATAGTTACGATGTTTATACTTAAACGAAAAAATATGCTTTAAAACAGCGACCGCGCAGGCGGTCGTTTTTTTGTGAAAGATTATAAACAACGATTGAATTTTCCCGCGGGAAAAAGTATAATTAAAATGGATAGTTATACAATTGATTTTAACGGGAAAGGTTGGTAAAAATGAAGCATAAATTCTCAAAAAAACTGCTCTCTTTATTACTGGTAACAGTTTTGGTTATTAGCTCGGCGGTAATCGCTTTAGCCGAGGAAAACGAAGTTACGCTTAACCCCGAAGCTTATCCTAAATTCGCCGACAAAAGCTACGGCGCGCTTTACGCGCACGCTACCCTAGGCGGCGACAGCGCAAACGCCTGGCAGAGATGGGATAACGGCTACTCGGGAATAAACGCGAAAGAGGGCGTAAGATATTTCTTCCTGCCTAAAACCGCGGACGACTCTAAGGTAGAAATATACAACAACTACGAAACCGAAATAAAAGTCGGAGAATTAAACATTCCCTCCTATACAAGCGCCGTTGTTGACTACGAAAGCGGAAAACAGATTACCGTAACCTCCCCTACCAAAACCTACACGCTCGAGGTATATAAAAGCGACAGCGAATCCTCAGTCTACGTTAACGATACCACGAACTCCTATACCGACGCCGAGGGTACGGTACAGAATACCGATCTCTACTCCTTCCTGATTATGAATAAGGAAAATTCCGTTAAGGGAAGCGACTGCGCCGTTACAGGCGAAAACGGTGTTTCAGATACCACGCTGAAGAAAATAAAAGGCAGAGGTAATACAAACTGGCGCGATACCGACAAAAAGCCGTTCAACATTCAATTCAACGACACTATTACGATAGGACATACAACAAACAAAAAGTTTTCGCTCGTTTCAAACGCGAAGGATTCTACATTAATAAGAAACTCGATTATGTACGACCTCGCGAATGAAGTAGGCTCCCCCTACTCCCCGAGCCAGAGCTTCGTGGACTTCTTCGTCAACGGCGTATACAGGGGCTGTTATATCGCGTGCCAGAAAATAGACCTCGGTAAAAACTCTGTCGTTTCTCTAAAGGACGAGTCCGATAAAAAAGATACGGACTTTAACTTCCTTGTTGAGGTCGATGTATGGAACTACGCGAGCGACGTTTACTTCGTAACCGACAAGGGCTACCACGTTGTTCTTAAAACTCCCGATTTAGAGGGCTACGACGAAACCGACGCTACGATGAAGGCGCAATACAACTTTATAAAGAATAAGTATCAGGAATTCGAGAACGCCTTATATGGCGGTAATCTTGCGGATTTGGAAAAAATCTGTGATATAGAAAGCCTTGCGACGCAATATCTGCTCCAGGATTTCGGAAAGAACTGCGACGGCGGTTATACGAGCACATACTTTACGTATAACGCGGAGGAGGATAAATTCTACGCCGCTCCTATCTGGGATTGCGACTCCGACCTCGGCGCGGTAGACTGTGTGCGTGAAAGCTGTACAGAATCAACCTGTAACTACAAGGGCTGGGTAACGAGAAACGCAACCTATACCTATAACAAAAAGATAAAAACCGTTAACCCGTTAGGACAGGCGTTTAAGCTTTCGGGCGCTACCGAAAGCGGTAAGAACTTCGAACAGCTCTGCGCCGATATATGGAACGAAAAATTCGTGCCGAATATCAACATTATCCTTGGAAGAACTCCCGCAAGCGGAAGCTTAAAGAGCATAGACGAGTACGCGTCCGCAATTTCGAGCGCGAGCTACTTAAACTACGTTATGTGGGATTTTATGTGGCTGTGCTCGAGATATAACGCAGGTCTTAATAAGCGCTACACCGACGACTACAGCGGCGAGCTAAACTACCTAAAGGACTGGACTCAGGCAAGAGCCGACTGGATGACCGCTCAGTTTAACCCCTCAACTCCGACAGAGCCCGATACACCGTCGGATTCCTACACAATATACTTCGCCAACACGAAGAACTGGAATAACGTAAGCTATTACGCCTGGACAAACCGTACTCCGAAAGCCGACTGGCCGGGAGAACCCGCTCAATATGTCGGCAAAAACGCTGACGGCGTAGATATATACAAAGCGGTATTCCCAAAAACCTACGCTAACGTAATCTTTAACGACGGCGGTATTTATTCCCAGACGGACGATATCGCGATAACCGCCGATTCGGCGATTTATTATCCCGCTCAAAAGGCGTCGGAAAACTCCTACAAAGAGATTTTCTCATTTACGTCCGACAGCTACGGAAACGACGCGGTAATCGGCGACGTAAACGCGGACGGAAATATCAACGTAAAAGATACCACGCTGATTCAAAAATATCTTGTTAACGACGCCGCGCTTAACAACACTCAGATTAAACTCGCGGATACAAACTTCGACAACACCGTTTCAATACGTGACGCGACTATAATCCAGATGTACACGGCAAAAATTATCAACAGTTTTAAATAGCAAAAAGGTCGGGAAGACGATGTCTTCCCGACCATATTTTTACATTTTTAAACCTCTACAATAACAAAGCTTTGCGGGCTTAATGTCATTTTCTCCCACGACTGGACATACTCGCCGATTTTATATAGCTCGGATTTAACCTCCATCTCAAATTTCACATCCACAAGTCTGTCGAGCGGGTTTACGAACACTACGTACTTACCGCGCTTATACACAAACGGAAATGAATTTTCTTCGGCGTAGAGAACCTCGAACTCTCCGTCAGCGGAGAACTCCTTGTTCTTCTTCCTGAGCTTGATTATATCCTTTACAACCTTATAGATACTTCCCTTTTTACGGCGCTGATTTTCTACGGTCGGCGCTTTTTCGTCGCTGTCTACGGGGATATAGGTCGTATCGCTTTCCGAGAAGCCGAAGTTCTTACCCTTACACCACTGCATCGGAGAACGCGAACCTGTACGGCTGTAGCCGCCCTCGACGCTCGTAAGGTCTTTAAGATAACGCATACCGATTTCGTCGCCGTAGTATAAGAACGGAACTCCGGGTAAGGTAAATATAGTGGCGTACGCGATTTTAATCGCTTCCTCGTCAAGGTAAGCGGTCATACGCGGGGTATCGTGGTTACAGGTAATAAGGCTTATATAGCCGTTATCCTTCGTCGCCTCATAATTCGGAACATACTCGTCAACAAACGCGCGTATATTGCCCTCGCCGTTTTTATTAAAGAAAGCCTTATCGCCCCAGCTTCCGCCTCTGAACAAGGCGTTGTAGCCGTTGCCGAGGTGGTCAAGATAAAAGTCACAGTGGAAACCGCCCTTATTAATCGCGACAGGAGGATTGCACCATTCGGCGACAAGCGCCGCGTCAGGATACTCGTTATCGAGCATTTCTCGTATTCCCGCCCAGATCGTCGCGGTAGGCTCTTTGGTAGTATCGTTCTTAACAAGAGAATCCGCCATATCGACCCTGAAGCCGTCAGCGCCCATATCGAGCCAGAATTTCATAATATCCTTTAGCGCGGTAACGGTAGCCTGACAGTCGGGGTGGTCCATCGGGAGCTGCCATTTAGGATCGGTTATTTCGGCAAAGCCGTAGTTCAACGCGGGCTGGCTGCTGAAATAATTAACCATATAGTTTCCGTCACGCTCGCAAAGTCCGCACATCATCCTGTACTCGGGAGGCGCGTTCCATACGCAATCGGTAAATATATACCTGTTGGAGAATTTATTTTCCTTAGCCTGTTTAGCCTGCTTGAACCAGGGGTGGGTATCGCTCGTATGCCCCGGAACTAAATCCATAATAATTCTCATTTTCTTTTTATGTACAGCCTGAATAAGCTCCGCCATATCCTCGTTGGTACCGTAACGCGCGGCTACCTTCTTATAGTTCCTTACGTCATAGCCCGCGTCCTTAAACGGAGAATCGTAAACAGGGTTCAGCCATATAGCGTTACAGCCGAGCTGTTTAACATAATCCAGCTTTTTAATAATACCCTGTATATCCCCTATTCCGTCACCGTTGCTGTCGTAAAAGCTCTGGGGATAAATCTCGTAGAAAATCGCGTCTTTTAACCATTTCGGCATACTTTTCATCTCCTTTTTTTATGTCACGTCATTTCAATATCATCTACATCATCTATTCTAACATAAACTTTAAAGCGTATGCAATAGACAATATAAAAAATTTTTATACTATGGAAAAATTTAGTTTCCAGTAATAATCACTTGCAAAAATCTCGTCCCTCTCATATTATGTAAGTAGGTGATTTTGATGACGATTGAACAGATTGATTCAAGCAAGGTTATGATACTTCTCGGCTGTGACGATATGAAGGATTTCTCCCTGGAATACGATACCCTCGGGTTCTCCGATCCCCATTCAAGGCGGATTTTAAGCCGTCTTTTAAAGCTTGCCTGCAACAAAACGGGTATGAGCGTAAACAACAAGCGGATGTATGTCGAGGCGCTTCCGCATAAAAGCGGTTGTCTTATACTTTTAACCCTTACCGATAAAATCAAGCGCAGAGTTTACAGGATAAAAAAGAGCGATAAGAGCTGCTGCTGTATTTTCAGCGATGTCGAAGCGCTGATACAGGCGAGCTGCGCGCTTAAAAGATTTTCTCACCCCGACGGGACGGTTTATTTTTCCGACGACAAATACTACCTTATAATAGATACTATGCCGCTGTCGCTGTACCTTATGTCGGCGCTGGAGGAATTCTGCGACGCTTACGTCTGCTCCAAACCCGCCTGCGCCAGAATCGCGGAGAACGGCAAGGAAATAGGCAATATTAAAAAAATCAGTCAATTTTTTTAATATGGAGGATATAGGATACAGGATTTAGGGGTAAGTGAATGACGTGTAGACGGAATGCTATAAAAATATAGTTGCCTTCCCGACCGAATTAATATGCGCTTCGCGCAGCGAAAAATAATTAAATCGGGATAACGTCGTTTTTTACAAATCCGTTTCTTCTGCTCGACCTTCCCTTTATCCTAACCCCTATACCCTATACCCTAAACAAAAAAGTCGGAAAGGCTTTGTACCTTTCCGACTGATTAATATTTAATAATTATTTATCCTCTTTTTTCTTTCTTCCGAGCATAACGTTCGTTAAGATACCGAGGATCAACGCGCAGGCAACTTCGGTAATTGTTACCTGGCCGAATTTAAGAACCATACCGCCGACGCCCGCGATAAGGATAACCGAAGCAGTAAAGAGATTGCGGTTATCGTCGAGGTCAACCTTCTGGAGCATTTTAAGACCCGATACAGCGATAAAGCCGTAAAGCGCGATACATACGCCGCCCATTACACAGGACGGGATTGTAGAAAGGAACGCTACGAAAGGCGCGATAAACGAGATAATAATAGCTTCAATCGCGGTGCAGACAATTGTAGCAACGGAAGCGTTCTTTGTAATAGCTACACAGCCTACAGACTCGCCGTATGTAGTATTCGGACATCCGCCGAAGAACGCGCCTACCATAGAACCTACGCCGTCGCCGAGGAGAGTTCTCGAAAGACCTGGATCCTCAAGAAGGTCGTGCTCGATAATCGAGGAGAGGTTTTTATGGTCAGCGATATGCTCCGCAAATACAACAAACGCAACGGGGATAAAGCCAACCGCGATTGTTCCGATATAGCCCGGAGTAATCTGTCCGACTGAGCCGAACGCCTTTAAGAATGTAAAGTCAGGTAAAGCGATAAAGCTGTTTACGCTGATGTTCTCGAATAACTTTGTAAGAGCGCTGTAGTCGATAACCTTAATATCAGCGAATCCCGTTACCTCAGCGATAATATAAAGAACCGACGCCGCGGCGTAGCCCGCTAAGATACCGATAATAAACGGGATAAGCTTACCCATTTTCTTACCGTAAACCGAGCAGAGCATTGTTACGGCAAGTGTAACTAAACCGCAAAAGATAGAAGCGTACACCGTATAGGGTGAAGCGTCCGCGAACTTAGCGTCAGTAGCTCCTAAATCGCCTATAGCGTTACCCGCTAAGGAAAGTCCGATAATCGCAACCGTAGGTCCAATTACAACAGCGGGCATAATTTTAGAAACCCACTTTACGCCTACCGCCTTAACGATTATAGCGATAACAACATAAACAAGGCCCGCTAAAATCGCGCCTATAATAAGACCGACATATCCGAGCCCTACCGCTACACCGCCGCCGAAAGCCGCCGCCATTGAACCTAAGAACGCGAAGGATGAACCTAAGAATACGGGGCTCTTAGCTTTTGTAAAAGCAACGTAAACTAAAGTACCTACGCCCGCGCCGAATAATGCCGCGGAAGTGCTCATCTGTGAACCTGTGGTGCTGTTGACAATCATCGGTACCGCGATAGTAGCCGCCATAATAGCGAGAAGCTGCTGGAACGCGAACACGATAAGCTGTCCGAATTTCGGCTTATCTTTTACGCCGTAAATCATTTTCATAATTCTTTTCCTCCTTAAATTAAATGTGTATTTAAACGTACCAAATAGTCATTATATCGAAAAAACCGCAATATTACAACAGTTTTATCTATTTTCCAACATATTTCGGCTTTTTTACTGTCTGTCGGTTGACTTTTAGGTCTGTTTTTTGTAATATTAAACTATACTTTTGAAAGGACGTGCAAAAGATGGATATTAAAAATATGGAAAAAGTTCACATTATGACTCATCCGCTTATTAAACACAAAATAACTATGCTTCGTATGGATACTACGGTTACAAACGATTTCAGAAGCTTAGTAGAAGAAATCACTATTCTTATGGGATACGAAGCTCTTAGCGATTTAAAAACTACGGAAATGGAAATAAAAACTCCTATCGAGGATACAGTTCAGCCCGTTATCGACGGTAAAAAGCTCGCGATTGTGCCTATCCTGCGCGCGGGTCTCGGAATGGTTAACGGTATGATGGAGCTCGTTCCGCTCGCGAAAATCGGTCATATCGGTATGTACCGCGACGAGGAAACTCACGAGCCTCACGCTTATTACTGCAAGCTTCCTCCGATGATTGACAGAAGACTTATTGTTGTAGTTGACCCGATGGTTGCGACAGGCGGCTCGCTTATCGACGCTGTAACAAAGATAAAAGAGCTCGGCGGCAATGATATTAAATGTATGTGCATTATCGCCGCTCCCGAAGGCGTTGAGGCGTTTACAAAAGCTCACCCTGACGTTGAGCTTTACATAGGCTGTCTTGATCGTTGCCTTAACGAAAACGCTTACATCTGCCCGGGTCTCGGCGACGCAGGCGACAGAATCTTCGGTACTAAGTAACACGGTGCCCGTGTCTTCAAAGCCGCCTTTGGAAAACCTTACTTATTTTCAAAAGTTCATCAACGGCGGGTTTTACATGGTATTGGATTTTAGCTAATAATCATCACGGAGCCCGTGCAGCCAATTCCGCTCGGGTGCCCCGAGAGTCAATGCCGCCTTTGGAAAACCTTACTTATTTTCAAAAGTTCATCAACGGCGGAAATAAACACTGCTTAATTTTATAAGAAACTAAACGACTGCTTCAGCAGTCGTTTTTTATTTTGTGGCAAGTGTGGCAAGCAAAAGTGTTGGTTCTATATAGTTAGTAAATATTTATAGGACTGTTATTATCTGCCACATCTGCCCCATTTTTTGTCACACTCTTTTGTTGCAGGTGGAGCAGGTAAAAACATCCTATCCTATAAAGAAACGTTTTTTTATTAGGACTACATTTACCTGCATCATCAGCTCCATTTTTATCACAGTCTTTTGTAGCCGATGTAGCCGGTGAAAACATCCCGTCCTATAAAGAAACGGTTTTTATACAGGAGCACTTTTATCGGCTACAACGGCTACATAACTTCTCGGAGAAACTGTGTTTTTTCTTATTCCGAACCAACTATTCCAATTTTGTAATATTTGGCAATTTTATCAAAATAATTCTTTTACGCAATTGAATTTTATTTAAAAATTCTATATAATTTAAAATGTATTTTAATCGGCGTTTACGTCGGTTATACAAAAAATTATTTAGGGGGTAATTTCTCTTGGAAAAACTGTTCAAATTAAAAGAACACGGTACAAACGTAAGAACAGAGATAATCGCCGGTTTAACAACATTCCTTACAATGGCGTATATCATCTTTCTTAACCCGGCAATTATCGGTAAAGCAACTACGGGAATGCCCGATACAGCTGTTATTACGGCAACCTGTATCGCGTCAGCCTTAGGCACATGGCTTATCGGCTGGCTTTCAGGTTATCCTATGGCTCAGGCTCCCGGTCTCGGACTTAACGCTGTATTTGCTTATACATTATGCGGTCAGTTCGGATTAAGCGCTCCCGCGGCTCTCGGCGCGGTATTTATCTCGGGTGTATTCTTTATACTTCTCACCGTTACAGGCGCCAGAGCGGCTATCGTAAAAGCGATTCCGATGAGCCTTAAAAAAGCGATCACAGCAGGTATCGGCTTATTTATCGCTTTAATCGGATTTACAAAAACAGGCTTGGTTATCCATCCCGAAAGCGGCGCGACTGTTGTTGACCTTACAACATTTACAGTTCCCGTAGATCCCAACAACCCGACAGGCCCGCAGATGTTAAACGCTACTACAATTTTAGCGATTGTCGGACTTATTATAATTACAGTTCTTCTTGTTAAGAATGTAAAAGCGGGTATCTTTATCGGTATGGCGGCTACAGCTGTTATCGCGAATGTTTTACAGTTTGTATTTAAGATAGATATGGGTATTACACCTCCCGAAAGCTGGGCTCCGCATATCGACTTCTCAATGTTCGGTTCTTGCTTTACGGGTATGGGAGAGCTCTTCTCCTCGCATATTTTGGCTATAGCGGCAGTGCTTGTTACATTACTGCTTGTTGATATGTTCGATACAATCGGCACACTTATCGGCGCCGCCGACAAAGCAGGCTATCTCGACGAAAACGGCAACCTTCCGAAAATCGAAAGAGCTATGCTGGCTGACGCTATCGCGACATCCGCGGGCGCCGTATTCGGTACATCCACGGTTACAACATATGTTGAGTCTACCGCGGGTATCGCGGCAGGCGGTCGTACAGGCTTAACCTCCACAGTTACAGGTCTTTGCTTCGCAATTGCGATGTTCTTTACTCCTATCGTAAACTTTGTTCCTACAGCGGCTACCGCGCCCGTACTTATTATAGTTGGTATCCTTATGTGCGCTTCGCTCAAGGATATTGAATGGACTAATGTTGAACTCGCTGTACCTGCTTTCTTCACAGTTGTAGGTATGCCGTTCTTCTATTCAATCACAGACGGTATCGCTTTCGGCTTCATCTCTTATGTTGTAGTTATGGTAGCGAAAGGCAAGGTTAAGAAGATTCATCCTCTTATGTACGTAATCGTTTTATTATTCCTACTTATGTATGTAATTAACGCGTTACAGTCTTTAGGAGTTATAAAATAATTTATTAATTGAACACAAAAAAGGCACATAGCTTTACTGGACAGTTATGTGCCTTTTATGATATAATTATTCTGTAATAAGCTTTAGGGGTGAGATTTAAGATGAATACTGATTATGATTTTGCTATGGAACGCAAGCTGCGTGAATTAGACCCCGAGCTTCACAAGCGATTTACGGAATCGGTGTTCGGACTGCAGAATATTCTTTCGAATTATATGCTGATTTTCCCTACCTTTACCGATCATACGGAGCTTCATTCGATGAATGTAATTGATTTCTGCAACCAGATAATCGGTTCTCAGCTCGAAAATCTAAACGCCGACGAGATATACTCTCTGCTTATGGGCTGTTATTTTCACGATACGGGAATGGGAATAAGAAAAAAGGATTTCGAGGAATTTTCGAAGCAGATTGATTTCGACGATTATTTTGAAACTCACAGCCGCGACTCTATCCCCGATATTGTCCGCGACTTTCACAACGAGTTTTCGGGATTATTCTTAAAAAAATACTCGGGACTTTTCGATATACCTTCGGAAAACCATCTAAGGGCTATTATACAGATTTCCCGAGGACACCGAAAAACGAATTTAATGGACGAGGAAGAATACCCGATCGCTCTTCCTGTGCCCGACGGAAACACGATATGTTTTCCGTATCTTTCGAGCCTTATTCGTCTTGCCGACGAAATTGACGTCGCGGCGGGACGTAACCTCAGCTTCCTTTACCATTCGGAAACGCTGACGAACGAAAAGGATATTATAGAGTTCGGTAAGCACGAGGCGATAAAAGAGGTCGAGGTTCTCGAGGACAGATTTGTTCTAAAGGTTGATACTGACGACGATTTTGTGTATAATAATATTAAGAAGATGTCGCAAAAGATGCAGAAAACCGTTGACGAATGTAATCTCGCCGTAACAGGACGCACACCGTATATAATAACCCAAAAATCCATAGAAATAAGAAAGATATAAGGATCAGCTATGAATATAACTACTGAAAAAAATAACGATACACTTACAATTAACGTCGAGGGAAGAATTGACTCGACGTCAGCTCCTGAGCTGGAATCGACGATAAAAGACTTAATTGAAAATTGCACGGATATGGTATTCGACTTTAGAAATCTCGAATATATATCTTCGGCGGGCCTAAGAATACTCCTCGGAGCCCGTAAGCTCTTAGGCAATAACGGAATGAAGGTTATTAACGTAAACGATACTATTTACGAGATTTTTGAAGTAACAGGATTTTCGCTTATTCTTAACGTCGAACGAATATAAAAACGCAAATGACTGGGGCTGGCTCAAAACAAGTTTTTTGAGCCAGCCTCGAGTTGTAAGGGCTAAGTGGTAAGTGGAAAGCCGTTTTCAGGAAAACAATCAGTAAAACACCAACGATAGATGGCGTCTAAAAAGTTTGGTTTTTAACTTTCGGTATTTTTTAGATTTCTTCCCACTTATCACTTCCTACTTCAAACTGTTGTTATATCTTTTTAATTGAGGGTGACTCATGTTGAATTATGAGCCACCCTCTTTCTATCTTATATTATTTCAATATCGCTGTTGAGAACGGCGGAAGCGTAAGCGTTTTACCGTTCAGGGTAATATGCTCCTCCGTATCCTTATCGTTGGACGCGTTTAAATCTCCTCGGAGATTCAGGTTATCCTTCAACTCAATCTCCTTGGGTTTAGAATTGTTGAGATTATGGATAACATAAACCTTGGAGCCGTTGTACTCTACCGAATAGGCGGCAATCTCCGTATCGTCAATATCATACTCGGAAATCGTACCGCGGGCTATTTCGGGGTTCTGATTCTTAATCTTAATAATACGCTTATAAAAGTTCAGCAGCGAAAATTTATCCTTTTCCTGCTGTTTAACGCCGCCGAACTTCGCCTGGCTTTCTTCCGCCGAGGTCTTTTGATTTACGACGATTACGGGAAGATTATCTCTATCCCATATCATCGGCTCACGCTTGTATTCGTCACCCTCTGCCGAGGACTGCTGGCTTAGTCCTATCTCCTCGCCGTAGTAGATAAACGGATTTCCCGGCATTAGCATATATAAAGCCGCCGCCATCTTCATTCCCTTTAATCCCGCGCTCTTTAAGTAATTCGCGCTTCGCGTCTGGTCGTGGTTGGAAAGGAAATACGCGTTAATCCTGTTTTCATTATTCTCCTTAGATTTATCCTCGAAGCGTTTCACGGAGGATATAAGTCCCGTAGAGCTCTGGTTTCTTACGGCGTTTACAAAACCTCCCGCCGCGTCTGCAAATCCGAAAGCGAAAAAGCTGTCCGCCTTCGATATGTACATTTCGTTTATCTCGGCGTTACCTGTCCAGTTTTCGCCGACTATATAAACATCGGGCTTAATCTTACGGCAAGCTTCACAATACCATTTAAGGAAGTCTTTGCCGTCGCCGTGGTTACAGGTATAATACTTGGTAGCGTCAAGCCTGAACCCGTCCACGTTATGGTCTTTAAGCCAGAAGCTTGATATCTTCTTAAAATAATCCCTCGTACAATCCTCGAACAGATTCCACTCGGGCATATAGGGCGAGAAGTTAGATTCGTAATAATAGCCCTTTCCCAGCTCCGTATAAGCGTCGCCGGGGTTAATATCGTAGCGTTCGATTTCGTAATACTTAGCGTCGTGCTTTAAATCGCCCTTTAACGCCTGGGCGCACGCGCTCTCGAATAACGGATTGAATTTCGAGCTGTGGTTAAGCACCATATCAATTATAAGCTTTATTCCGCGCTTATGGCACTCGCTTACGAGTTTATCGAAGTCCTCGAGCGTTCCGAAGCTTTCGTCAATATTAAAATAGTCCTTAACATCATATTTATGGTAGGAATGGGACGGCATAACGGGCGTAAGCCAGATACCGTCTATCCCGAGGTCAGTATCGGTTTTCGCGTTACCATCGTTAAGATAATCCAGCTTTTGAATAATACCCTTTAAATCTCCGATACCGTCGCCGTTGCTGTCGTTAAACGAGCCGACAAATATCTCGTAGAAGTTTCTGTATTTATCAGTTGATTTATTTACTTTTATTTTTTCTGTAGGGTCGCTGTAAGCAGGCGCGCACGCGCAAAGCGACGCCGCGATTACTGTTACAGTTAATAAGAAAGCGATAATTTTTTTCATTGTCTATACCTCGCGGCGAGCTGCCGTAAGCAAATCACGCCTTTTGAAGCGTTTAAATGTCCGTAAAGCTTCTTCAACGGCGTGGTCTTAATAAAGCTATTTCCTTGTATTTATGAAAATGGCGAGCTGCCGTAAGCAATCACGCCTTTTGAAGTGTTTGAATGTCCGTAAAGCTTCTTCAACGGCGTGGTCTTAATAAAGCTATTTCCTTGTGTTTATGAAAATAGCGAGCTGCCGCTCCAAATCACGCCTTTGGAAAAGCATTTCTTCGTATTTAAGAAAAGGGCGACATAAAGCCGCCCTTTTTAATTTTTTGAACAGGGAATTAACCCTTAACGCCGCCGGCGGTAACGCCTTCAACGTAATAGTTCTGCATTTTGAGGAACAGGAGTGTAACCGGTACCGCAACAAGAACCGAGCCTGATAAGAATCGTTTAAACCACTTATCAAGATGGTCGTTATCCAACATTTTCTGGAGTCCGATCGCAACCGTATAGTTGTCAACACTATCACCCATAATAATCTTCGCAAGGATAAAGTCTGTCCAAGGTCCGATAAAGGCGGTAAGTACAGTATAAACAACGATAGGCTTAGACATCGGAAGAATAATCTTCCAGAATACCTGGTTCTTTGTAGCGCCGTCAATCGTCGCCGCTTCGTCAAGAGCTCGCGGAATCGTATCGAAGAAGCCCTTCGAAATCTGGAATCCCAAGCCCGCGCCTGCCGAATAGCAGATAACGAGAGCAACGAGAGTCTGAGTAAGACCCATAGCCTTTAAGAGATAGTAAATAGCTATCATTGTCATAAAACCGGGGAACATTCCGAGAATCATACCGATGTTGATAAACTTTTTACGGCTCTTGAATCTGAGTCGTGAGAAAGCATACGCAACCATAAGTACACTGATTGTAGAGATTACGCAGCTAAAGCAAGCTACAACAAAAGTATTGATATACCATCTCGGGAAGTTAAGGCTCTGTGTTTCAGTAAAGAGTCTTACATAGTTGTTAACACCGAAAGTTTCGGGGATAAGTGTCTGCGGAACAGCACCGGGGTCGGCACTGAATGACTGCATTACAAGGTACGCAAGCGGAGCAACCCAGATAATGCCTAATACCGCAAGAATAATATAGATAATCGTATTTGCGAGAGTACGTCTTAATTTATAACTTTTTATCATGAGAACGCCTCCTCGTCTTTTGCGGACTTAGTCAGGTTGAATGTAATCAGCGACAAGGTCGCGCAAACAATAAATACAAGAATACCTATCGCGGCGGCAAGGTTGTAGTCATGCGTCTGTCCCATAGTCAGCTTAAACAGCCACGTTACAAGGATATCGGTATAACCCGCGTTGTAATATTCCTCCGTGGTTGGTCCACCGTTCGTAAGGAGGTAAATAACGTTAAAGTTATTGATGTTACCGATAAAGCTTGTGATAAGATACGGGGTTGTAACGAAGAGCATATAAGGAAGTGTGATCTTCATAAAGCTCTTAACGGGACCCGCGCCGTCGATAGTTGCCGACTCATAAAGGTCAGCGGGAATATTCATAAGAATACCTGATGTAATAAGGATAGTATACGGAATACCGATCCAGATATTTACAACGATAACCGTGATTCGCGCCGAGAGCGCAGAATCAAGGAATTTATAACCTACGTTCTGGCCTGTAATTAAGCTTAAGAACTGGTTGATAGCGCCGTTCTCCTGGAGCATCTGGCTCATAAGGAGAAGGGATACGAACTGAGGTACAGCGATTACAACAACGAAAAGAGTTCTCCATAAAGCCTTAAGCTTAATACCCTTTTTGTTGATCATAAGCGCAACGATCATACCTGCGATATAGTTCGAGAATGTAGCGAAAATCGCCCAGATGATTGTCCATTCAGCAAGATTTACAAAGGTCTTAGCCTTTACAGCGCCCTTAGTAATATTTACAAGGTCGCCGAAGTTGCTTAAGCCTACCCACTGGAACAGGTTTCCGGGGGGCTGGTGCGCGTTATCGAAGTTAGTAAACGCGATAAGTATCATAAAGATAAGAGGCAGGATTGTAAAGCAGCCGATTAAAAGACAAGGAATTGTCATAAGAGTAACATGGAATTTCTCGTCGAAGAACTGCTTGATTTCCTCGCGGAAGCTAAGGATAGCCACGCCGTTTTTCTTATCCTCGCAAACCTTATAAGCGCTCTTTGTGCTGGCAATATAAATAGCGATAAACGCAATAGTAATAACTATTGTAAGTACACTATAGAGGAGAATAAGCATAGAGTTATCCATGAACTGTGTGTCATAGCTAAATCCGTTAAACACCTCGTGCTTTGCCTGGTAGCCGAGCGAGTTAGGTAACATAGTTTTTCCGTCGTTAGTAACACCGAGGACGCTGATTTTTGAAATATAGTTAATTCCGAAGAATAACATATAACAAATATACGCCGCTTCAGTAACAAGGAACAACAGTCCCTTAATAATTTGGCCTCTCACAATATTGGAAACGCCAAAGATGAGATAAGACAACTTTACGAAAATGTCGCCTTTTACAAATCTTTTTCCGTAGTTAGCGAAACCTTTTCCTATTCCTACGAAAAATCCTACTATAGCTCTACCCAACATCTTAAAGAAGTTGGCGAGCGCAGAGGGTAGTTTCTTAAAGAATTTGGAAAAGTTATAACCGAACTTCTGGAAAGGATTCAGCTGCATATAATCAATATATCTCATCAAATCACTCTCCCTTTTTTCTTTTTATTTTAATATTATAAAAATATTAAGCTTACATAATAATTCTTGCGTTATCCTGTTCCCCTTTATTTCAAAAATCATTATTTAAACTTAATAATTTTCAAAATTACACGATAACGAATTCACATTAATTTCGGGTAAGGCAGCCCGCGGGCGCGGGCTACCTTAAAAACTTTTAAATCTTTTACCTTTAGCCTATTAGCCGTCTACGATATTGCTGATAGTCTTATCAAGGAGATCCTTAAAGTCGTAAGTCTTGGGATTAGTATCGTTAGCGATAAGCTTGTTACCAAGGTTGCCGAACGGATCCCAGATTTTACCGATGTTAACCTGTGCAACAGAGAACTTACTCTGGTCGAGTAATGCTGTGATAGCAACGTCGCTCTTAACAGCGTCTTTCTCTACGGAAGCTGTGTTTGTCGGGCTCCAGCCTAACTTAGAGCATCTCTCGTCCTGGCACTTCTCGGAAGCGAGATAGTATGCGAGAACCTGAGATGTACGGGGATACTTGGAAGCAGCGTTAACAGCGATTGACTTATAACCGTACATTGACCAGATCTGCTGATCCTTGCCGTTGATGTTGATTGTAGGAAGCTTGGCAGCGCCGAAGTTCTTACCTAAAGCAAGCTTGATAGCAGCTGTATCCCAGTTACCGTCGATACCAGCGCCGCAAGTTGACTTTCTTGTCTTAGTTGAAGTAAAGCCTGAAGGAATGTTACTTACAGCTAAGCTCTTGAAAGTACCTGTGTACTTGTGCATAAGAGTTGAGAACGCTTTCATTGAAGCAACAACCTGATCTTCGTCATATTTGTTGAATTTCTGAGTAATCTGGTCAGCCTCTAAGCCTGTAAGTCTGAGTCCGCCTGTGAAGAGGAACATACATGAATAGTAACCGTTACCAGCGTCCATGATGAACTGCTTGCCGGCTTTCTTACAGTCAGCGAGAACCTTCTCGAATGAGCCTGCGTCCTTATCGGAAACTACTGACTTATCATAAACGAGGAAGTAGCCGTTTCCTGTTTCGGGCATAGCATAGAGTGTATCCTTCTTAGTCTTGGGGTTAGCAAGAGTACAAGCGTCTACAGCCTCTTTGAGGTTAGTAGCCTGGATATCAGCAGCGTACTTGGGAGCGATCTGAGCGATAACGCCTGCGTTAACAAGGTTGTTAAGCTGGTCGTTAGCAAAACCGAATACGTCCGCGCCTGCTTCAGCGTCGGAAAGCATCTGTGTACCTGCTTCAGCCTCAGTCTGAACTACAACTTCAATTTTACCAACCTGGTTGGGGAACTTTTTCTTAAAGTCGTCGCACTGCTTTTTGAGGAGCTCTGTATAAGCGTCGGGACCCCAAACCTTTAACTTAGCATTTTTCTCACTTCCGAAGTCGGCTTCGCTGGCTACGTTGTCGAAACCAGTTTTACCGGAATTGTTAGTTACAGCCGAGCCGTTGTCAGCGCTGCCGTTTGAACCTGATTCAGTAGCGGGCGTGCTTGAGCAGCTTGCGAATACTGCAACGAGCATCATTGTCGCTAATAAAAGCGCAATAATTTTTTTCATTTGAATTCCTTCTTTCATAAAAATAGTATTTTTAGCGTCAAAAAAGGCGCCAAGTGAGATTGCGCAAAATTGGGGACTACGCAATCTTTTCACTACATAAATAATACCACAAATTGTACTAAAATTACAATCCCCTTTGTGCTTTTTGTCTAAATAATCAAATCAGGCTTGTATATTTGTGCAATATGACAACAAAATTTTTAAAATTTAGCATATTACACAAAACGGATACGCCGTATTTGTATATATTGCCTATAAGGTTCTTGTGCATAATCACTATTACTTTTTTTAATTTATGGACTTTTCCCACAAAACCCGAAATTTGCCGATTTGATTTTGCCTTGAATTAGATACTTTTTTATTTTTATTGTGCATTTTGCTCGAATAAAATGAATTTGCGTTTTACTGTTGTAATTCAGGCTTTATGTGCTATAATTAAAACTATGACAGGAGGGCGGTAAATATGAAACTTAAACAACTGCTTAAAACAATAGATTATGAAATAATAAGCGGAAATCCCGACGCGGAAGTTTCCGACATTATCTACGATTCGAGGAAAATTACTCCTAATTCGATGTTCGTTTGCCTCAAGGGCTATAACTCGGACGGTCATTCCTACGCCGCTCAGGCGGTAGAAAAGGGAGCGTCCGCTATCTTAGTCAGCGACGAGCTCGATATCGACACAAAAGACCTCGCCGTGGTTAAGGTTAAGGATACGAGAGAATCTCTTGCCTATATCAGCGCGGAATTCTTCGGCAATCCCGCCAAGGAGCTTACGACTATAGCGATTACGGGTACAAAGGGTAAGACCACCACCGTCGCTATGATAAAAAGAATACTTGAATGTAAGAATATAAAGAGCGGTACTATCGGTACGCTCGGAATAATTATCGGCGATAAAACTATCCCCACCAACAACACTACCCCCGAAAGCTACGAAATCCAGAAGGCTATGCGCCAGATGGTTGACGAGGGCTGTAAGGTGATGATTATCGAAGCGTCGTCAATCGGACTTAAATGGCACAGGGTAGACGCTATCGACTTCGACTACGGTATTTTTACGAACTTCTCCCATGACCATATCGGCGGAGCGGAGCATAAGGATATGGACGAATACCTCGAGTGCAAGGCTATGCTGTTTAAAAAATGCAGGCTCGGACTTATCAACCGCGATGATGAGAAATGGCAGGATATTTTAAAGGGCGCTACCTGCGAATATAAAACCTACGGCTTCTCTAAGGACGCGGACTATATCGCTTCCGACGACAGACTTCTCTCTACCCCTGGATTTTTAGGCGCGAGATTTACTCTATCGGGTGAAAGGGAAATGCAGGTTGACGTTGCTATTCCCGGACATTTCAGCGTTTACAACGCGCTTTCCGCGATAAGCGTTTGCGCCGAGATGGGAATTGACAACGAGGCTATAGCCGAGGGCTTAAAGACCGTCGCCGTTAAGGGCAGAGTCGAAATCGTACCCGTGCCAGGCAACTATACCCTACTTATCGACTACGCGCACAACGCGCTTTCTATGGAAAACGTACTGACTACACTACGCCAGTACAACCCGAACCGCCTTATTACAATGTTCGGCGCGGGCGGCAACCGTCCTAAGGTACGCCGTTACGAGATGGGCGAAACGAGCGGACGGCTCTCGGATTTAAGCGTAATTACCGAGGACAACAGCCGTTTCGAGGATGTTATGGACATTATCGAGGATATTAAGGTAGGTCTCGCTAAGACCGACGGCAAATATGTCGTAGTTCCCAACCGCAAGGACGCGATTAAGTATTGTATAGAAAACGCTCAGGACGGAGATATTATCGTACTCGCGGGTAAAGGCCACGAGGATTACCAGGAAATCAAGGGCGTTAAGTATCATATGGACGAGCGCGAGCTCATAGCGGAAAGCTTAGAGGAGCTTGGGCTTAAATAATTCGCAATTCGTAATGCGCAATGCGCAATTTAAAAGGCAGAAAGGTTCAGCCGAACTTTTCTGCCTTTATTCTTTACCAAACTCCGTAACACATAGTTTGTTCAATTATAATTGTAATTATTGTAGTTAATACGTTAGAGCCGATAATTGTCGCGAACAGAATCCGCTTGCTTTCAACTCTGTTTCTGAATATAAGATAAACTATCGGCGTTTCCACCAATAAGGTTACGAAAAGATAAACAGCGGATATTGTATAAACAGGGCCGCTATCAACGGTATAATTAATCACGGATAAATAATCGTTTCCGCCCCAATAAAGCGAATACGGATTATTGGGAGTTACCGCCTCATAAAAATACGGCATAAGAAAAGAAACAATATTTGCTAAGCCCACCGAGGGAATAACGAGCTTTAAATTCCTTATCTTTGGGATAAAGTTGATTGAGATGATTTCAATCAACAATGTTATAACAATAACTATCGGAAGCAAGTCCAGCGGTCTGGTTTTCGATACCCAATGCCAAGAAGAATTGGCATATACCGTCACAGGAATCGAAATCATTATCAGCGCGGTTAATATAAAAGAATACAAATCTTTATAAGTTTTCATCTTACCATCCCCTCAATATCAATATTAAATATAAAAGAAGATTTTTTCAACGAAAAGGCAATAGAAATAAGTCTACTCTCGGTGGATTTAACCTTTATTTGAGTCATTTTTACCGTTCTTTTTCTTTCGTGTAGCGAAATACATAACGAGCGCAGTAATTATTGCCGATAACAACGCGACGCAGATCACAAGATATATCGGAGGTTCTATATTGCCCGTAGACGCGTCTACTTCATATCCGTCATTTGCATTTTCAGAGCTGTTGCCGCTCGAAACGCTGTCGTTGTCCGCGTCGTCGGAATCGGAATTATCCGCGTTATAATATCCGCCGCTTCTGTTACTCCTGTTTCTCGCGGAAACGCCCGCGTCTTTTATACGGGAGGTTTTTCCGCCGCAAGTCACATTACACTTTACCGAAGCGGGCGGAGTAAAATTCTTAGCGTTCACGCTTACGGTATCGGACGCCGAAATATTAATATCGGAGCTGCCCTCCCTAAGCGTTTTAAACTTAACGCTTATAATAAGGGATTTCTTATTTATCCTTACTCCGTTCGGGCAGAGAAAAATCGCCTTAACCTTTCTTCCGTTATCGCTGAACTTCACCTTAGCGTTTGTAATATTCGCGCTCACCTTTCTAAAAGCTACCGCCGAGGGATTATAACTCACGGTAAAGGTCGCCGCACAGAGAGTTTTCGGGGAGCTTAAATAAATCGGAACATCAAAAAGCCTGTTGTTATCCGCTTTTATATTATCGGTATACATCTTCGAGTCCGAAGCGTAAGCGGAAAGGGGCGTTATAAGAAGAAATAATACCGCCAGAATCGCAATAATCCTTTTCATCTTAACGCCTCCTAATATTATTTTACGTCGTTTCGCCATTGGCGAAAGGATAGAACAAATAAGCAAGGAAAAAAGCCTCGGGAGGACACGGAGGTCCTCCCCTACGATTTGCTTATTTTACCTTTACTTTAAGCTTCAGCTTTACGCCGTTAACAAAAACGTATAATGTTGTTTTACCCTTTTTCAGTCCTCGGATTTTAATAGTCGAGGATGATTTTTTTGAAACGATTTTAGCCTTTTTTGTATTCTTATACTTATTGTTTACAGCCTTCGCCTTGCCGATTATCTTAACCGTTTTACTCTTTCCCTTTTTAACGGTTATCGACGTTTTACCGAGCTTCGGCGAGGTTGTTACTTTTAAATTATGGATAAGGCTTATATTGCCGATAATCTCGGTTATCGTTACCTCGCCCTTTTTAAGCGCGATAATTTCGCCGTTTTTCACAACCGCGGTTGTAGTATCCGAGATTTTAAACTCGCCCGTGTTCGGGAAAATAAACGGTAATGTCTGACCTGCCTTCAGAGCAGCGTCAACGCTAAAGCTTATTGACTTCGGCGTAGACGGTTCGGTAGTTATAGGCACGGTCGTGTCAGCAGTAACAGGCTCGGTTGTACTTTCTGTCGGCTGTGTACCGTCGGTATTCGGGATTGTAGTTTCGTCGGGCTCCGTAGCGGGCGCTGAGGTTGTCGGCTCGATAAAGGAAGTTGAGGTCGGCTCGGCTGTAGTCGTTTCCTTCGGTTCAACGGAAGTGCTTTCTACAGGTTCAGAAGTGTTTTCCGTAGGTTCTTGTGATGTTGTCGGCTGTTCCGTAGAAAGCGCTTGTGTTGTAAGCGCTTCAGTTGTCGGCTCTTCCGTAGTCGCCTCGGCTGTCGTAGGCATAGTAGACGGGTCTACTTCAAAATACTCGGTAAGCCAATCTACACGTTCCTTACACCAGTTTACGTAGAAATCGTAATTCTCCTCGTATGTCGCGAGGGGATATTTCATAACATTAACATAGTACCTGTTTACAGGCCAGCCAGCGTCGTTAAAATTCCGCTTTATTACATTCTCATACGTATTGTAAAAGCTGTCTATCACACCGCCGTCGGCGGGAATGCTCGCGAAATAGCCGTAGTGCTCGGTAAATTCCGACTTAGCCAAATCGTAAAACCACGGCTTGGCGCAAAGCCATTTATAGAGATTATAGTTGCTTATAAACAACCCGTCCGTCTTATACGACGAAGCGTACCGCGAAGAAAAGTCCGCGTTTACGTTACCCGAGCTTAAATCATAATCCCACGGCGGGCCAGCGTATAGCTTACCGTCCTTATAATAATAAAAGACTGAGCTGAAATCGAAATCGACCGTCTTTAAAAACTCGTTAAGCAGATAGAATTTTACGAACGATTCTATATCAATTTTGCTTTTTATTTCATCCTCCGAGCCGTTTTTTACAGTCGAGATAACGTCGTCCATGGTTGACTGCATATAGCTTACATCCTCCGCGCTCGGAGAATCGGGCTCGCTCACGGCGAATCGTATTCCGTTGGATTTAAAATAGGTAACGTCGTCTTCCTCGCGCAGAGCCTCCAGCTCCAGCATAAAATCATTTTCGTTGACATCAATATTAACTCTGTCGTTGCCTTTATCTACGGGCTCGAAAAGAAGATAACATCCTCTGAACGAGTTATCCATCCAGACCTCGACAACCTTAAAATCAGAGGTATACTGAATACCGAGCTCGCGCGCTAAACTAAACGCGGTATAATTACGCGCTAAGGTCGGATCGTAGATATTGGAAACCAGCGCCCATTTTTTACCGCTTCCCATATTCAGGACATTCTTTTTCTTGTCGAATTTAAAGGTATAGGACTTTTTGGCAATACTCTCGAACGCTGTACTGTTGCCCCTGACCTTTACGAGAACACTGTCGGAAACGGTGGTGTTGTCGGTATCGGTTATACTTATCGACGCGTCAACATAGCCCTGCGCCTTTTGGAGCGAGGTTCCAATTCCGCTTACGGTAGTTATTTTAATCTTCGGCACTTCTATCTTATTTTCATCTGCCGCGTATACGGGAACAAGTAAGCCTGTAAGTATTATAAAAGATAACACTAATGCTGTTATTTTTTTCATAGTATCATTCCTTAAAATTTAAAGTGCTTCTATCGCTCGGATAAGAGGGCTTAAAACCTGCTTTTTACGGCTGACAACGCCCTCGAGTATAACGCTCGACTCCGAAGCCTCCGTATCAAACGCCGTTTCAATTATAGTTTTCGTACTCTGACCGACGAAAAGCATCTCCGTGCTCTCCTCGATTATATTAGTCAGCATCATAAACAGCATATCCGAATCCGATTTCGGTAAAAGCTCCTCCATATAAGGAAGCATTTTTGCCTTTACCTTGCCGAGCTCTCGTTTACTTACGCTCGTTACCTGGGATACGGTTATCGAGAACTGCTCGGCTTTAAACCGTTTACAGTCGATATGGAAAATCTCGTCCGCGGAACGTCTGCTGAGCTTAGAGCCCGCGTTAAACATAGCAGTCGCGTAATCGACTATATCGAGCTTCGCCGTATTCGCCAGGTAACGCGCCGTGCTCTCGTCGATTGTCGTACAGGTCGGCGAACGGAACATCAGCGTATCGGAAATAATAGCCGAGCAGAGAAGCCCCGCGATTACGGGAGGAATAGAGATATTGCTCTCCCTGTACATAAGCGCGATTATCGTAGCCGTACAGCCTAAGGGCTGGTTTCGGAAATAGATAGGGCTCATCGTTTCTACAGAATCGATTCTATGGTGGTCGATAATCTCGACTACCTCGGCGGAGCGGATTCCATCAACCGCCTGTCCCCTTTCGTTATGGTCAACAAGTATTACCTGCTGGCGCTCTACATCGAGAAGATTTCGCTGGGAAATAATACCGACGTAGCGGTGCTCGTTATCGAGAATCGGGAAATATCTTATTCGATGCTTAGATACCGTCGTCTTAACGTCCGAAACCAGATCCTCGATATTAAACGTAATAAGATTCTCCTTACGCATTATATGCCCTACGGGTACAGCCTGGTTGATAAGCTTGGCGCAGGTATAGGTATCTAGCGGAGAAACTATAACGGTACAACCCGCCTCCTCGGCGATTTTTGTAATAGTTTTCGTAACCTTGGCGCCGAGACCAATTATAATACAGCCCGCGTTCATCTCGATAGCGCAAAGCTGGGATTCGTATCGGTTTCCGAGAAGGACTAAATCGCCCTCTTCGATATATTCCTCCATAACGTCGGGATTAGCCGCCGCTACAACTACCTTACCCTTAGAGAATTTATCCTCGGGATTTCCGACAACTATCTCTCCCTGGAGCGTGTCGGCGATATTCTTGTAGGGAGTATTCGCTTTAGAAAGCGCGTCGGGGTCCTGGTCCTCCATATAGAAACGAGCCTGGTCGCCCAGGGTAACTATTCCCCTTATTTTTCCGCGCTTGGTAAGAATCGGCACGGTCTGGATATTCTGATCTCTCATATGCTCCCACGCGCGTTTCAGCGATATTTCGGGGGATATTCCGCCGACCTCACGGAATTGTACGTCAGCTAAAGTCGGTTCGAGAGACTCTATAAGCCTCGGGGGTTCAACGTCGAATTTTTTCAGCACAAACTCCGTTTCGCTGTTAATTTCTCCCGCTCTGCACGGTATATAGTTCTCGCCTGTCAGCTTGCTTTTTAAATCAGCATAGCAAATCGCCGAGCAAATTGAATCGGTATCGGGATTTTTATGTCCTATTACAATCGTTGATTTCATAGTCCCCCTCCTTAATTACGGTCTATAAACTGATTATAGCAGACACGGTAACACTTTTCAATAAAAAATTCACACCTGGTAAATCTTATTTTAATAACGTAAAAACGATATATAAACAGCTGATTTTATCGCTTTATTAAATTGCATTATTCGACGCTAAAACTTTCATTTTTGTTAAATTTTACCTATAATTTTTATCGAATGTGTGATTAATTGCAGGAGAGTTTCAAAAACTTGCAATTCCTATTGACAAACCCTATGTGTTAGGATATACTAATCTCGTAACTTATTAACGTTTAACAATCTACGTGTCCGAAAAAGCTTACGGACGGAAAGGTTATGAAATTATGTGTGGAATTGTTGGTTATGTAGGTCCGAGAGATTGCTCGGATGTACTCGTATCGGCGCTTACAAAGCTTGAGTACCGAGGTTATGACTCCGCGGGAATAGCGGTTTTTGACCACGGAAAAATTGAGGTCGCTAAATCTAAAGGCAGACTTACCGACCTCGTAGAAAAGATGAATAAAGAGGGTAAGCCTCAGGGTCACGCTGGTATCGGTCATACCCGCTGGGCTACTCACGGCGAGCCGTCCGATGTTAACTCCCACCCCCACTCGGGCAGACGAGTTACAATAGTACACAACGGTATTATTGAGAACTACAAGGAGCTCAAAAAGTTTTTAATAGATAACGAACGCACGGACTTTTTAAGCGATACCGACACCGAGGTCGTAGCTCAGCTTCTCGACTTCTACTACGACGGCAACCCCGTCCGCTGTATCAGAAAGGTGCTTCACGAACTTAGAGGTTCGTTCGCGCTCGGTATAGTTTTTGCCGACCGTCCCGAAACGGTTTACGCGGTAAGATGCGAGTCGCCGCTTATCGTCGGTCAGGGTATGGGCGAAGCGTTTATAGCTTCGGACGTTCCCGCTATTATAAAATACACCAAGGATTATTACCTTTTAGAGTACGGCGAGATTGCCGTACTAAAAAACGGTTCGGCTACTTTCTGTAATCTCCACGGCAGAATGATTGAAAAAGAGCTTAAAACCGCCGACTTCGACGAGGACAGCGCGGAAAAGGGCGGATACGAGCACTTTATGATAAAGGAAATCCACGAGCAGCCCACCGCCGTTAAAACTACAATAACTCCCCGAATCGAGAACGGAATGCCTAATCTTTCCGAATGCGGGATCACCCCCGATATGCTTCGAAGCTTTAACAACATCTTTATCGTTGCCTGCGGAACAGCTATGCACGCGGGTATGGTAGGTAAATATATTATAGAAAAGCTCGCGCGCGTATCCGTTACCGTGGATATCGCCTCCGAGTTCCGTTACCGCGACCCGCTTATCGGCGAAAACGACCTTGTTATTATCATCAGCCAGTCGGGCGAGACCGCGGACTCAAAGGCGGTATTGAGCTTAGTTAAGGGTGCGGGCGCTAAATCGCTCGCTATCGTAAACGTTAAGGGAAGCTCTATCGCGAGAGAGTCGGATATGGTTATCTATACCCACGCGGGCCCCGAAATCGCCGTCGCATCCACCAAGGCTTATATGGTACAGCTCTCGGTTATGTATCTTTTAGCGTTTGAAATGGCGTACGCTAAGGGCAGAATAGACGAGAAAGAATGCAGAAGGCTCACGAGCGACCTTGTAAAAATACCCGAGGTTATCGACAACGCTATCAAAGAGCTCGTAGACGACTGTCAGTACATTTCGACCAAGCTTATCACCGCCGACAGCCTGCTTTATATCGGACGCGGGCTCGATTACGCGCTCTCTATGGAGGGCTCGCTAAAGCTAAAGGAAATCTCGTATATCCATTCCGAAAGCTATGCCGCGGGAGAGCTTAAACACGGAACTATCTCCCTTATCACAGACGGTATGCCCGTTATCGCGGTAGCTACCCAGAACTCCCTTTTCGAGAAAACCGTCAGCAATATAAAGGAAGTTAAGGCAAGAGGCGCGATGACTATAGTTATCTGCGACAAGCTTGCGGATATCGACAAGGATGTCGCGGATTATACAATAAGAATCCCGAGAATTTCCGAAACCCTTATGCCTATGGTCGCGACTATTCCGATGCAGCTGCTCGCGTACTACACCTCAGTCAACAAGGGTAACGACGTTGACAAACCCCGAAACCTCGCTAAATCGGTAACGGTGGAATAAAACATTTTACATTAACACAGCCGCGGTTTGAAGCTTTTACTTCATACCGCGGTTTTACTTTTTTCTTAATAATTCAGCTTAACAAGGTGTTCTTCAGTTAAAATTCAGATTAGTATTATATAATACTTTCAGATAACAAAAAGGAGTCGGTACGAATGAAAAGAATTATATATTTAATAATCGTCGTTTTAATGACCGCAACACTTATAACGTCGTGCGGTAATACGAAGAATAAAAAATCAGCAAATCTCCACACTCTGTATTTCAGGGATGAATCCCGCAGCGAAGAAGCTGTCGCGACCTTCTTCAACAGCGATACGGAAAAGAGCGAGGATGTAAAAATGGAGAAGCTTGAAAGCGACGGCGAGGCAAGCGTGTTTTCCTGCGAGGGAGATACCTCAGCCTACAATATGGTCTATATAACCTATGACGGAATTTCTACGGAAAAATTCGCGTTTAATAAATGCGTAAGCGGATGGAATAACTGCAGTGACGGCTTAATGCCGTACGCCTACGGAGAAAAGATTAATTACACCTATAAGTTTAAGGACGTAACCTTAAAATGTAACGGCTACGATAAAACGGCGCACATTTGGACTCCTGACGACTATAACGAAAAATCCGTGGAAAAGTACGCGACAATATACGCGCTTGACGGCGACGCGATGGTGTATCTCGGACAACCGGGAACAACGGTTAGCGGATGCGAAAACATTCCCGAGCAGGTTAAGGCTATGACAGCGGCTGTCGGATTCAAAGCGATTGTTGTCGCGGTTGAAACTCACGGAGATGAAAACTCCTGTTATCGTGACGACGAGCTTATTCCCAACCTCGGGAAAATGGCTCACGAGGAAGGTACATCTAAAAAACTCGGTAACGAGGTTGCCGATTTTATCAGCGATACGCTGATACCCTATGTTCAGAAGCACTACAACGTATATACCGACGCGCGTCATACCGCGGTTACGGGAGTATCCCTCGGAGGGCTCGAGTCGTTTTATACCGCTATGGCTCATTCCGAAAAAATCGGCGCCGCGGGTTGTTTCTCACCGTCATTATGGTGCTACGGCGATAAGGCGTGGAAAAAATTCATCAAAAAAACGCCCTTCGATAATAACGCTCCCTTTATATATATTTATACAGGAAGCGGAAAAAATGATACGGGCAAGGAATCCGTCGCTATGGTTAAGCGCCTTAAGAAGATGGGCTATCCAAAGGACAAACTCGCTTTCCACTATAATAAAAACGGAGGTCACGCCACTCCCTACTGGCGCAACACCTTCTCCGAGTTTCTTGAAGCGATGTTTTATCATAAGGTCGAAGGGTTAGGTGAAAACCTATGAAAAAGATAGTTGTACTTATTTTAACTGTAATTATACTCAGCCTTACCGTCTCCTGCTCTCAGGAAGCCTCAAAGCCTAAAGCAAAGAAAGCGATTTCAGCCGAAACGAAGAAAAAACTTGACGAAGTTTTAAACAGCCGCGGCTTTAAGGGAGTTGTCAGCCTCACAAAAAAAGGTGATACATTTTATACCTATGTTAACGGCGAGGATTCTGACGGTAAACCTTTAAAAACGTCCTCACCGATGTATCTCGGCTCCGTATCTAAGCAGTTCTGCGCCGCGTCGATTATAATACTTCGAGATAAGGGCAGGCTCAGCCTTAACGATAAGCTTAAAAAGTTTTTTCCTGAGTATAAAATCGGAAAGAACATCACAATTAAAAACCTGCTTACAATGCGCTCGGGTATTATGGATATGGTGAACGAGGGACAATGCGAGGGAGTGGATTATAATAATTCCGAAAAGAAGAATATAAAAGCCGTAAAAAAGTGGATTTTCTCGCAAAAGCTTAAGTTTAAACCCGATAGCGAATACTCTTACTCAAACTCGAATTATTTTCTGCTGGCGGATATAGTTTCTCAGGTATCGGGACAAAGGTACCACGATTTTGTGCGTGAAAATATTTTTAAACCGCTTAAGATGGATAGTTCGGGCTTTGTCGAGGAGGTAAAGGATAATCCCCCGTGGGCTAAGGGACTTACCCGCGGAGAGGAAAACGACAATATTGTCCAGACAGGTCTTTCTAACGGAGCGGGCGATATCACCTCTAATTGCGCGGACATGGAAAAATGGATGGAGGGACTCTCAGGAGGAAAAATCATTTCGAAAAAGAGCTACCGTGAGATGATAAAGGATTATTCCCCCGAATCCGCAACCCGTTACGGCTACGGGCTCGAAAGATTATACAAGGACGGAGTCGGTCATTTCGGCGTGATAGAAAGCTGTTGCACGCTTGATTATATTAACGAAAAAAATGATTTGTGTTTATTCGCCGCGAGCAATAGGCGCTCGACACAGTCGTATATCAGCAGTCTGCCAATGCTGCTTTTAAAAAATCTGATAAACCCTTATGCCTATGGTCGCGACTGTTCCGATGCAGCTTCTCGCGTACTACACCTCAGTCAACAAGGGTAACAACGTTGACAAACCCCGAAACCTCGCTAAATCGGTAACAGTAGAATAATTCGTTTAAACGTAACCGCCCGTCAAAAAAACGGGCGGTTATTTTTTCGAAAGCAAAAGCAGGGCGGTTTTTGACCCGACCCCCAAAAGTTA
>DEFK01000009.1 GCA_002350765.1 Ruminococcaceae bacterium UBA2854 | reverse complement strand
CTTAGTGCGACAGCCCCTTTTTAGGATATTTTTGCGTTTACAATCGTTTAATAAGCAAAGGAGGTTAGAAAATGGATACAAAAGAAGTATTTGACAGACAATATAATCGAATATACCGCATAGCGCTTTTGTATTTAAAGAACCCCGCCGACGCAGAGGACGTATCGCAAACTATATTCCTAAAATATTTAGAAAAGAAACCACATTTTAAAAGCATAGAACACGAAAAAGCTTGGTTTATAACGTCTACTAAAAATCAATGCAAGGACATAATAAAAAGCTTTTGGAATAAAAACGTAGATCTTGGAGAGCTTCCCGAACAGGAAAGTAGCCAAAGCGGCGAAAGCGTTGTGCTCCTAATCCTACAGCTGCCCGAAAAATACAGCGAGATTCTCTACTTATACTACTACGAGGGCTATAAAGCGAAAGAAATATCTAAGCTGCTTCACATAAACGAAAGCACAATCCAGACAAGACTCTCAGACGGGCGGAAAAAGCTCAAAAAAATCTTAGAAAAGGAGGGCTATTAAATGACTGATAAAGAAATTAAAAGTTTATTCGACAAACTTAATCCCGACGATATTCAAAAACAAAAGGCTTGGAAAAGTATTCAGGAAAAAACGGCGATTATTAAGCCTCCTAAAAAGTCATATAAAAAGGTACTGCTCATAGCGGCTATGATATCCGTAACCGCGGTTATATCAGCTTTTGGAATAAACGCCCTCTCGGGCGGAAGCTTATTCAACAATATCGGTAAGGTAATTATCGGCAATAACAAACCCGTTCCCCAAGCTAAAGCCGCCATATATACCGCCGAAACTTCAACGGAAGCGTCTTCTTCAATGTCGTTAATAAAACGTTCTGTTGTAAAAGAGAACAAAAAGATTAAAACTATAAAAACCAACGAAGAAAACACTAATGTACCTGATAACGATATAATTACGACCGAGCCTCACGAGCAAGAGGTTAAAACAATTCATCTAATCGGCAAGGCAACCTATCCGACATCTCCCGAAAATAAACTTATCCAACCCACCAACTCAAAAAATCAAGTTGAAACCCGCGAGCCTAACGAAGTTATTAAGGGTAACTTTCTATATTTACCGCTTAGCGAAAACACAGCGAATATTGTCGAGTATATCGGCAAAGAATCAAAGATTATAATCCCCTCGGAAATTGACGGTTACAAAATAGTCGGTATAGACGAATACGCGTTTACCTGTAACAAATATATTAATGAAGTAATTATTCCCGAAGGCGTCGAAACCATAGCCGAAGGAGCGTTTAAAGCTTGCAATAATCTCACCTCAGTTAGTATGCCAGAGTCGCTTGTAAGCATTAACGGCAGGGCGTTTATGTCTACATCGTTAAAGAGCGTTGACATTCCCGAAAACGTCAGAACCGTAGGAACGTGCGCCTTCCAAAGCTGTAAAAAACTCACTACAGCTAAATTCGGAAAGAATATAAAGCTTATAGGATATAACGCGTTCAGCGATAACCTCGACACAATAATCGGTTACACAAACACCGCGGCTTATAATTACGCCAAAAACTCAAATGTGAATTTCAGAAGTTTAGGAAATATATATGAAACTGAAGAAACAACTTCTACGACTACAGAGCCCGCGTCACAAGAGCCCGATCCCGAAACCGAGAAGCTCTGCAGAACTCTGAACAATTATATAACCTCAATCGGCGCGCAAAACTATGTGTCCGAGTTTAACGCGGAGAATATCTCCAATATTAAATTTTATAAAATTGACAGCGAGATAAAAGCATTTCACATCAAAAGTGCTAATGAAAGCAAGTGCAGTGAGATAATCGGTTCCTATAAATTCAATTCAGACACTTTATTGAGCGAAAAATACAACAAAACGGGGTACTGTATTCTTTACAATAACGAAGTTTACTCCATAAAAGAAGCCGTAGAGTTTAATATAATAAGTTCCGCTTACGTCGCAAGTATTTTCAACGCCGAGCCTCAACGTCAAGTACTTGAAAACTGTCTGTTTTTCGATACAAACGGCGTCGATTTCGGGAAGCAGGTGTATTGCCATATTTACGAAAGAAAGGGCGATTCTTTCTTTATATGGCAGGGAAAACACGAACTTTGTAATAAATTCACTAACGAAATCTATTACTATGACCTCGACAAGCTCAACAGATCCGAATCTATGCCGGGAAAACTCAACAGCAATAAATCCTACCTTATTATGTTTTCAGGCTCAAACGGCAACGTCACA
Organism: Ruminococcaceae bacterium UBA2854; assembly: GCA_002350765.1. Classification (GTDB taxonomy): domain Bacteria; phylum Bacillota; class Clostridia; order Oscillospirales; family Acutalibacteraceae; genus Ruminococcoides. The sequence goes on along the minus strand of DEFK01000009.1, from coordinate 12,284 downwards.
GTTGAATGTACTTTCGGTAAAGAATGTATAGGCGACACATTAAGGCTCACTAAAGAGATTGTAGAAAACCCGATTGACTCCGAAAAAAAACAATACGAAGCCAAATGGGTAAAAAGCAATTCTTCTTACGGCCCGCATTTTCAATTTACATCTAAGGGGAAATCCTACGGAACTTATCTTTGCCCCGACGACAAACCCGTTGAACTAATCGGCGATTGGCTATCGAACTATTATCTCGCTTGGTGGATTGAACCGACCTACACTCTCCTTGACACATATAAGCTTTTCTCTATAAACACAACGGATAAAGTCGAGGAAATTTACGACTATACCGTTCAACAGCTAAGCGAAAACTACCGAGAACTTTACTCTGATAGAATAAAGCAAATGCTGTATAAAGCCTTTTACGCGGTAAATCCTGCTGTCAAAGCTACCGAAGCTATCGAGCTCTCAACCAAAAACAATAATTATGACGTTAAAATCAATAACCCGATTAAAATAGCCGCTAAAAAAGTATCGATAAAGGCTAAAAAACTAAAAGAGAAAAGCCTTACCGTAAAACCGTTAACTATTAAAAATATAGTTACCAAGGTAAAAATAGTTAAGGTTAAAAACGGCACAAGCTCAAAAATTTTTAAAAGAATTAAGGTAAACAAATCTACAGGAGCGGTAACGTTTACAAAAGGCAAATACAATAAAAAGACTTACAGCGTTAAGCTCAAAATAACCGCAAGCGAAAATGCAACCTACAGAACAAAAACAATCACAAAGCTTGTCAAGATTAAAATTAAATAGGATTGATTGAAAAAGGGCTATCGCAATTAAGCGATAGCCCTAAAGCTTTAAATTCTGTTAATTACTTCTCGAATACCGCGCCTGTGGAGCCTGAGGTTACCATTTTAGCGTAGCGCTTTAAGTAGCCCGTGAGCTCCTGCTTAGGAGCTTTATAATTCTTACGGCGCTGTTCGATAACGTCGTCGTCAACGTGGAGAGTAAGCGCGCGTCCCGCGATATCTACGGTAACGGTGTCGCCCTCCTCGATAAGACCGATAAGTCCGCCCGAAGCAGCCTCGGGACTTACGTGACCTACAGCCGCGCCTCGTGTAGCTCCGCTGAAACGGCCGTCCGTAATCAGCGATACGGAGCTATCGAGTCCCATTCCCGCTAACGCGGAGGTCGGAGAAAGCATTTCTCTCATACCGGGACCGCCCTTAGGACCTTCGTAACGGATAACAACTACGTCGCCCGGGTTTATCTTTCCGCCGTAGATAGATTCGCAAGCGTCCTCCTCGGAATTAAATACACGTGCGGGGCCTGTATTCTTCATCATTTCGGGAGCAACCGCGCCCTGCTTAACTACCGCGCCGTCGGGAGCGATATTACCGAACAGAATCGCGATACCGCCGTCTTTTCTAAGCGGATTTTCTACGGTATGGATAACCTCGCCGTCGGGAGCGGGAGCGTCCTTAATACGCTCGCCCACTGTGCCCTTAACGGTTAAGGCGTTTTCGTTTATAATACCGAGCTTAGAGAGCTCTTTCATAACAGCGGGGATTCCGCCCATCTCGTTTAAGTCGGTGATAAAGATTTTACCCGCGGGATTGAGCTTACAAATCTGCGGAGTAGTTTTGCTTATCTCGTCAATAACGTTGATGTCAACAGGAACATCAGCCTCGTAAGCGATAGCTAAGAGGTGGAGAACCGTGTTGCTCGAGCAGCCGAGAGCCATCTCACAGCGGAGAGCGTTCTCGAAGCTTTCTTTATTAATAATATTCCTAGGTCTAATATCGGCTTTAAGCAGCTCCATAACCTGCTCGCCCGCTTCCTGAGCAAGAGCGCGTCTAGCGGCTGAAATAGCGGGACGTGTACCGTTTCCAGGTAAGCCCATACCGATAGCCTCGGTAAGACAGTTCATAGAGTTCGCGGTATACATACCCGAGCATGAACCGCAGGTCGGACACGCGTGGTTCTCGTACTCGCGGAGCTCGTCATCGTTGATTTTACCCGCGGCATGAGCGCCTACATACTCGAACATCTCGGAAAGTCCGAAACGCTCGCCCTTATACTCGCCAGGCATCATCGGGCCGCCCGATACAAATACGGCGGGGAGGTTAAGTCTGCAAGCCGCTAAAAGCATACCGGGAACAATCTTATCGCAGTTCGGAATAAATACGATCGCGTCGAGCGGATGAGCGGTAAGCATAACCTCGATAGAGTCGGCGATAAGCTCGCGTGAACAGAGGCTGTACTTCATACCCTTATGGTTCATAGCCAGACCGTCGCATACGCCGATTGTATTAAACTCGAAAGGTACGCCGCCCGCGTTGCGGATACCGTCCATAACCTTTTCGGAAATATCGTTTAAGTGCTTGTGACCCGGGATATAGTCGCTCTTGGAGTTAACTACCGCGACAAAGGGGCGTTTAATCTCCTCGTCGGTAAGTCCCAGCGCCTTTAAAAGCGAACGTTGGGGCGCTCTTGTAGCGCCTTCCTTCATTAAATCAGATCTCATTTTTATTACTTCCTTTTATTGTAGAATGATTAACTTTTATATTATACCATAACCGAATACAGTAATCAATATTGATTTTTCGCGGAATACGGGTTTTTATTTTCCTTAACGGGATTGGGCGCGGTATCCGCTCCCCAGCGGGCAAAGCATATCGTAAGATAGCGTATTACTCCCGCTAAAATCCACGCGGCTAACGTAAGCCAGAACCAGAATATCGGCAACCCTACGGTAAAATGCAGTATCAAGGTCGCCCACATAGGCACGGAGCAAAGCCACGAGCTTATCCTGAAAAACAGGAAAAATAATAATCCGAATATAAATCCGCCGACATTTCTTTTCATAACTGTCTGAGCTTACGAGAATATTTTAAGCGCTTCGGTATCGTCGGGCTTAGAGAATTTAGCCTTTCCGCCGAATTTCGGGACTTTATCGGTCGAGCCCTTCTGGTCGTAGTCGCAGGTAATTTTATCGCCCGCGTTAACAAGTCCGTATTTCCATTTACCGTCGTCCTCTTTATAAAGTCCGAGGGTCGCTGTAGTTAAATCAATATAAGCCGTAGTATCGTCCGCGTCGAGCTCACCCTCGTACTCGGGGCCGTTTAAGGCTACCTTATAGAACTTATAATCGTCGTCGTTACGGGTTACGATATAATAATTCGCCGAGCCCGCAAGCTTACAGCAGGTGTACTCGTCTACATCTTTATCGGAAACAACTTTAACCGCCTTTTTGTAAAGCTCGGATTCCTCGGCGCTGCTGTCGGCGCTGTCGTCCTCAGCTAAGAAGCCGTCGTTTTCGGCTGAGACGGTCGTTTCTTCGGCTTTATCGGACGCTGAATTGGAGCACGAGCTTAAAGCCGCCGCGCTTAATAACATAGCTGCCGCCATTAAAACCGCTAATAATCTTGTTTTTTTCATTCTAAAAACCTCCTTGGCTTTAAATATTCGCGGATTGTTAGTATACAATACGCAATCGTTACTTATATTTTAACTTATGATTAGCTAAAAATCAACGGATTTTTAATAGTTATTTTAAATATTTTAATAAAATTCGCCAAAAATACTAGTGACAAGAAAGTTTTTTTGTGGTAAAATAAACGTGAATAATTGGTGAAGAGTATTTACCGATTAATAAAGCAAAAGAAAGGAAGATTTCAATGAAAAAGTCCGTAAAAGTATTAAGCGTAGTTCTCTGTGTACTTTTAGCGGTTTCCGCGTTCGCGTTATCAGCGGAAGCTAAGAAGAAAGCTAAGAAATACGTTACATCAATCAGCATTACCAAAAAGGCTACCATTACAATCCCCGCTAACAAATCCACGGTAAAGAAATCCTTTAAGGTAACAGTAAAGGTTAAGGGTAAAGCTTCTAAGGCGTTTACCGCTAAATCCTCCAAGGCTTCCGTTGCCGCTGTAAAGGCGTCGGCAAGCTCCGTAACAGTAACCGCTAAAAAGGCGGGTACAGCTAAGATTACAGTTACTACAAAAGCTAAGAACAACAAGAATAAGAAGCTCAGCAAGGTATTAACAGTTACGGTTAAGAAGGCTTCCGCTCCGTCAAATCCCGCGGCTCCCGTAAACCCTACGCCGTCTAATCCCGAAACACCTTCCAACCCCGCAACTCCTTCCAACCCCGCAACTCCCTCTACTCCCGAAACTCCTACAGAACCCGACACTCCTACTAATCCTGATACTCCTTCTACTCCTACCGTAAGAAATATAACACTCAACACTACATTAAACGAGATTTCTCGCAAGGGGTCATCAGGTAAAGACGATCAAGGTCAGGAAACAGTAGTAGACATTCCGCTCTGGCAGGCGACTTCCGTATTCAACTACGCACCCGCTAACGCTGACGAGTTAAAGCAGGTTCACCGCGCGGACGCGCTTCTCCCCAACGAGGTTGACGCGGCTATTACCGCCCAGGACGGCGCAAAAGGTCGTTTCGAGGTTGTAGCTCTCTACTTCGCGGCTCTTAAGGCATTCGACCCGAAGAACCCCGACACAACCTACGCTATGATGGAAGAACTCTGTGAGTCACCGACAACTAAGATTTTAAGCCTCGACTCATTCAACAATTTCAGCAGAAATTCAATGAAGGATAATTTAAGCAAGGCTTATAAGTATAAATACGTAGGCAACGCTTACTTTGACGGCTCCGAGCCCTCCAACGGCTACACACCGACCGAGCCTCTCACGGTTACATTAGAGGACTATGTATACGCTTCACAGCCCTCCAACCAGTACCAGACACAGATTTATAAGGTCGTAACACGCTTCAAGGGCGCTGATTCAGAGAGAATTATCCAGGTTTACCAGGATTCTATCGACGGTAAATGGTACATCTTCAGCGACAGCTGGATGGGCTTTACAGCCGATATGAAAGACCCCGCTCTTAAATATCAGGCACAGTGGGCAAGCGAAGGCTGATTTAATTCAAAATTTAATACAGAATGAATTACCCCGAAGCTTTATAGCTTCGGGGTTAACTTTGTTATTCGATTTTATCGCGGCGATTTCTAATCCGTTCCTATCCTTACGCCCATTTAATATCGAGTTTCTTTTTCTGCTCGACACAATCGGCGAGATAAAGATTAATAAGCGTTTGGTAAGGAATTCCCGTTTCGCTCGCCTGCTCTTTAAAATAGTCGATTATTCTATTATCGAGATTAATTGTTATCTGTTTTTTTAATTTTTTGGAATAGGGGTTTTTTCGGGGATTAAGATTTTTAATATCATATTCTTCTAACATAATAATACCTCCTTTACAGGTTTTCCTCATAAACACTTTTCTCTGTTTTCGTTGCTTTTCTTGCGGAAATAATTCTTATAACTTCATCATTATCTCGGTAACAATGACTGACAATACAAATTCTCGACGAAATAGTTGTGCCGATAATCAAGAACCTTTCTTCCTCGTAAGAGTGTTCGGGATCGTCAAAGAGTATCGCTCGGTCATCATAAAACACCGTACTCGCTTCTTCAAAGGATAAATTATGCTTCTTAATATTTATAGCGTTTTTATTATTATCCCATTCAAAATATATCTTATCCATACTTATATTATAATTATTTTATAGTTATTGTCAATAGTTATTAAAAAAACAGACAGCCGTTAAGACTGTCTGTAGATTATAAGTATTAAACTCAATGTTTTCTATCATCGGCGCAGAGGTCGCGGTAGTAATCACGCTTACACTTATACATATTCTTATCCGCCCGGGTAACTAAGTCGTCAATACTACTGTAGTCTTTAACCGAAGCGACTCCCGTAGAAACGGAGATGCTGTGGATATAGCGACCGTGCCACCTTTCGAGCATCTCGTCGAGCTTGGAAAGACATTCATTCGCCTTCTCGATCGTGCCAGGCATAATAATACAGAATTCATCGCCGCCGATACGGTAAATCGACTCTATATTATCGAAAGCGTTTGATAAACACTCGGAAGCGCCGATAATAAGCTCATCGCCCGCTTTATGTCCAATAGTATCGTTCATTTCCTTTAGCCCGTTTATATCCGCCATAACAACGCAGAGATCAGCGGGTTTATTTTCCTCAAGCTCGAGCAGCTTGTCCTCGAAAGCGTGTCTGTTTCTAAGCCCTGTCATACGGTCAAAATAAGCGTAACGCGTCTGCATATCCGCAAGCTTTTTCTCGTAATCCGCGTAAACGTAACGCTCGGAACGCTCCTTGTTGATTGCGTTTCCGATAAGGAAGCCGAAAACGGAAAACAGCATATAATTGGCAAGTCCCCAGTAAAAAATATCGGGTTGGATTATATTAATTCCCGCGAATATATAGATAACAAGAGTACAGATATGAACCATCAGGGACGATATCGTACTGTCGATAAAAATAGACGGCGAAATAATCGCGACCGCGAACAGCGTAAGCGAACGCACATCATTTTGGCAAAGGGCAATTCCGATTCCGCCGCCGAGCAGCGACAGACGGAAGAAAAACTTAAAGAACGCCAGAGTGCTTGGAAACTTATCCACAATAAAGCGTGAGCAAATAAACGAAAACACCGTGCAGCTTAGCGATATAGCGTAGGCGGGACGGCAAACAGCGTAGTCGTCCTTAAACAAAGACATAATCAGGCAATAAATCCAGAAGCAGCTTACAAGAACCGACCAGTACGTTAGCGCTTTATGATTCGCCGCGGCTATATCATTATATACCTGTTCATACTCGGATTTTTCTATTCCGCAGTAAAACAGGTCTTTTTTAATTTTTTTAATAAGAGATTTATTTTTCATAATATCTCCCTTTCATATTCCGAAAACAAAACCTTCCAAGTTTATTACGGTGAGTTTGCATTGTAACATAAAACTCACAAATATACAACACCCTAAAAGAATTATAAAGCTTTTTTCAAAAAGGAATCCCCGAAAACCGACTCACAGTTTTCGGGGCTATAAATATCAGTTGTTCAATTATTCCCAGGTGTAGTCGTTTACACTTGTAAGGTACTCGTCGTCATAAATGCCTTCGCCCGAATTGGTTGTAATAAATACGTCGTCTGTCTTAACAACCTCGCCGTCAACAACCGCCTTGCAGGTGATTGTGGAACCTACGGGAAGGTTTACGGACAAGCTCTCGAGAGGATTGTTTATAACGTTATCAATACCTGTCTTTTTATTATAGTCAGTTCCCGCAAAGTGGAATCTATACGCTACGAAGAAGTTGTTAACATCTGTCTCAAGGTGGGTATCCTTAGCATCGCAGTTAACGATAATCTTCTTTTCTACGTTGTCGATAATATCAATACCCTTTACGGTATATCTGTCGGGATTTTCCTTAGCTTCTTTAGCAAGAGCGAGGAACTCGTCACGATGAACCGCGATCATTCTGAATACTACAGTACCGCGGATACCGTTTCCGTTATCATCAAAAAGACCGTTACCCCAGTTTACAGCGCACATCTGGAAGAGATATTCCTTACCGACTACAACTTCCTTCATCTCGCCGCCGTAGTAAACGCTTCCGTCCTCGAACACAACCGCCATTTTTAACGGTGTGTCGATTCTGATGCTTACCTTCTCGCCTTCTTCGTCCGAAGCTGTATCGCCGCCCTGAGCGGGAGTCGAATCAGCAACCGCGATAGCGGGAACGAAGCTGTCGTTAGAGCCTAAGTGAAGCTCAAATCCGCCTATTCCTGTAAGACCGTTCACAATAGAAGTTCCGCAGACGTTGGCGTTGTTGCCTTTAAGGTTAGCTTCGGGAGCTAAGAGAATACCGTATAATTCGCAGGATGTCATCTCAATCTCTGTCGCGTTAACAACATTAAGGATGATATTGCGGTTATACTTTCTAAGATAATCGGGTTCCATATTTCCGTTGATTCTGAAAGCGCCGTTCTTAAAATTAATCTTGTCAGCCGCCGTAAGATTTACGATAACAGTCTGACCGTCGGCAATTGTGAAATCAAATAGGTAGGAGTTGATATTCGCGTCGCTTACGTTGTATACGAGTGTATCAGCGTCGGCGTTGCCTTTAAATGTATATGTGCCGTTAGCTTCCTCACATTCACCGTTCGCCTGGAGCGAATCAATAGCCGCTTTAGCGGTATTGGCTGTGCTCTTAGCGTCAGCGAAGAATTTCGAAGAATCGGCAACGGTATATTTACCGTTTGTTGTTCCCGATTTAGTAACATTCGACAGACGGTATGTATTGCCGTTGTCGTTGCCGACAACTGTCTGTCCCCATACGTTACCGTAGCCGCTGATATTTACGTTATTGTTAATAAGTAAAGCGACGTCGTCGGTGTCTGCGGGGTTAGCGCCGTAAGCAGCGCCGCACCCACAAGTGCCATTCCCAAGACATTGAAAGATAGCGAGACAAAGCCGACGGAGTTTTCAAAATGAATGCTCCGTCGGCTATATTTATTATTGATGATATGTCACGCTTTTAGGCTTCAAAAGGCACTGTTTATGCGCTCTCTGGGGAGCATAACTTGATTATTAGGGTAATATCATTAAGCTGTGAACTTAAGCGTGAAATTTAAACAAGGTGAAATCTACCGGTCAGTTTAACCGAAAAAATAAATTATCATATTATCATGTCGTATGCATTAATCTAAATGATTTTTGGCAAGTTAACATTTCAGCTCTTTTCATTTTTGAAAATGTATGGTATTATTACATTATAAATTGCGGAGGTCGTAAAATGTTCAAGGTGACGATAAGACAGGTAGAGCGCAGCGTTGAGGAAGAAATTGTGATAAAATGCCATGAAATATCAGACGAAGTGTTAAGTGTTGTGGAGCGGCTCAAGAGCGGTGACGAAATGATACTCGGAGCGCGCGACGGCGAGGTTTTTCGGATTCCGATCAAAGAGATTTACTATGTGGAATCTGTTGATAATAAAACCTACATCTATCTGCAAAAAAACGTCTATGACTCAAAGCTTAAGTTGTATGAGATTGAAGAAAGCTGCGCGGGCACTAAGCTGTTTCGCTGTTCAAAGTCAATGATTGTAAATATTGCAAAAATTCGATCGGTGACACCGTCGGTAAACGGTCGGTTTGAAGCTAAACTGCAAAACGGCGAGGTAATCATTATATCCCGCCAATATGTGCAGGCATTTAAAAAGAAAATAGGAATGTGAGGGCAAACAAAATGACTGATATAAAAAGGATACTGAAAATCATTATCAGCCAATTTTTTACGATTACGGTTTGCGTGATGTTTTTCACCTCTGTGGTAAATCTTTTTTGGGGCTTTGGCATAAAATATGACAGCAACTATCCGTGGATTCTTATGCTGACGGGTCTTTTGGGCGCCCTGCCATCGCTTGTATTTATTTTTAATAAGGAGCCTACAAAAAAGAAGTTTATCTTTCGGTGCGTTATTCACTATCTTTTGCTGTGTGCAATCATTACGGGCGAGGGATTTTTGATTGAATGGTTTGACAATGCAGCTGAGATTTTAATTGTGTTGGGAGAGATTACCGTTGTCTATGCTCTGGTGTGGCTTGCGACATATTTTTCTTCCCTGTCAACTAAAAAACGAGTTAACAATGCGCTGGAAAAATTCAATGCCGACGAAGAATAATCAATGAATAATGCATCTTACCCACTGTTTTTAGCAGCTTGGTGTAAGATGCCTTTTCTTTTGCTTTTGGTTGTGATATTCTTTGTGCGCTAGGAGGAAAGCAATATGAAAAATTTTATCGAAGTAGAACATTTGGTAAAAAACTATAAAAATATTGAGGCAGTTAAGGACATAAGCTTCAATGTTGAAGAGGGTGCATTCTTCGCATTTTTAGGAATTAACGGAGCAGGCAAAAGCACCACCATAAACATTCTATGTACGGTGCTCGAAAAAACCTCAGGCACTGTAAAAATAGGCGAATATGACCTTGATCGCGAAGCGGACAAAATAAAAGATTTGATAGGCATTGTATTTCAAAACAGTGTGCTAGATAAACAGCTTACCGTCAAAGAAAACCTTGTATCTCGCGCGGCATATTACGGACTGCCGAGAACCGAGGTGAAGAAAAGGATTTCTCAGCTCGAAAAAACATTTGAGCTTAGCGAAATAATGAATCGTCGATATGAAAGGCTTAGCGGAGGTCAAAAACGCCGCGTAGATATCGCCAGAGCGCTTATAAACCGACCAAAGCTGCTGTTTTTGGATGAACCGACCACGGGACTTGACCCAATGACAAGAACCGTTGTATGGAAAGCTGTTCACAAACTCAGAGAAGAAACAGGTTTGACGGTATTCCTCACAACTCACTACATGGAAGAAACCGCTCTGTGCGACCGTGTTGTGATTCTTGATTCGGGAAAAATCGTGGCAGACGGCACTCCTCACAACCTTAAGGAGCACTTTGCCGGCAATCGCCTGCTTTGGTACACAGAGCCAAGCGAAGCCGCGGAAAAGCTGCTGAATGACAACAGACTGAGCTGGAGTTATCACCTTGACAATTATCAAATAGATATCGACAAAACCGAAATAGCCACAAGGCTAATAAGACAACATGACGAAATAAACGATTATGAATTTATAAAGGGAAATATGGACGACGTATTTCTTAATGTTACGGGAAAGAGGCTGGGTGACTGATATGACCGATACCGCAAAAAACCTGCGTGCCTTCAAAGGTATGACGGTTAGAAACATAAAAGTATACGCAAATGACAAGCTGGCGATAATACTGTCGATGCTGACACAAATCATTGTGCTTATGCTGTTTTTACTGTTTATCAAAAACTCCTATGTCGACGGAATAAACGAAACTCTCGGAGCGCTTAAGAACAAGCTTGAAAGCAGTGATATTAACGCTCTGGTCAATTCATGGCTGATATCGGGCGTTACCGGCACGGCGGTTGTGACCGTCGCGCTGAACACCCTGTCGGTGATGGTACACGACAAAGCTGAAAGAATCGACTACGACTACACCGCCGCCTCTGTTAAGGGAAGAACTGTTGTGCTGTCCTATTTCTCGGGCGCTGTTATAAGTACAATCATTACAAGCTCAATCCTTCTTACGGCGGGTCTGGTATTTATTGCCGCAACGGGCGGATTCTTCTACACCTTCGCCGATATTATGAAGATCTACGCTTTGGTTATCCTCGGCTCGATTTCCTCTACCCTCGTGCTAATGGCGTTTACGGCATTCTTCAAAAAGCCCTCTACACTGAGCTCGTTCGGAATTCTGGTATCGGCTTCAATCGGATTTATTGTGGGTGCGTATATGCCTGTATCCGAATTTGGCGAGCAAATTCAGACGGTTGTAAACCTTGTACCCGGCTCACAAATCACAGGCATGATGCGCAACGTGCTTATGCAGCCCGCTATTGACAACATCGACAAAAAGCTTGCGGGACTTGACAGCCACAGCTTTGCGCAGAGCATGAGCGATACCTTTGCGCTTAAACTGAATATTTTCGGCAATGAAGTGAGCATGAACTTTATGATGATTTATACACTGTCGATAATAGCACTGTTTCTTGTTCTGAACATTGTGACTTACAAAATAAGCTCAAAGAGAAAATAAGCAAAGAAGAGTACTCCTATTATATTGCAAAGATTAATATTTATCGAGCTTGTCAAATGATGAAAAATGCAATAGGTTTTTATTAATAAAACGCCGCCAAGCAGGAAATAATTCCACTTGGCGGCTATGATTATCAGGTGTAAATCAACTCCGTATTTACAATCTCCGTTGCACGGTTTCGGATATTATTCATTCGTTTTACCCACAGCATTTGATTGTCTGCTTTTAGCTGTTCGGTTAAGCCTTCATTTTTGGCAAGTTGTTTTACTAACCGAAAGAACATATCCTTTGCCTGCTCGTCTATGTCAGCGAGATAGGCGGTCAGCTTACAGCTCGTCAGCAGATTGGTATAGCGGATTTTGTGGTGCTGCTTGATGTAGCGCAAATGCCGTTTGCCCCAAATCCCGATTTCTACCTTTGGCTGTTCGGGTAATCTTAAGTCGGGCAGCAGATAATCGCCCTGTTGTGTATAGCTGATTTCAAAATTGTGTTTCATAATAGAATCCTCCAAAAATATATTCGCACATATATCACAGCACCCCGATTGCCACATTTTGTTATAACATATTATCAGTTTTTCTTTCCCTCATCTTTGCCCTTGCGAGCCGTCGGGTACGATATAATAAAATGTGAAATCATATGTCCGCATAAGGTGAGCAAACTGCGATAAACCCACTGTTTATCAGGCTTTTGGAGGACTTTACTAACAACCTACGGTATGCTATAATAGCCATAGATTATTTCAAATTCAAATCAGAATTTGTATCATTCTC
>DEFK01000024.1 GCA_002350765.1 Ruminococcaceae bacterium UBA2854 | reverse complement strand
ACTTAGTCGACATAATATCCGCAGCAGAGCTACAGAAATTGTAAATGCAGAATTGATATTCGCATAACGTCAGCGGCGGCAGGGAGATAAAAATCCCTGCCGTTAATTCATTATGCGTATTGACAATAATATAAATTTCGTATATAATATTTATATTATCACGATTATGGGAGAATATTATGGAAAAGAAACCTGCCATTGTTGCACATAGATTGACCGAGCTGAGAGAAGGGATACACGTCTCACAAGCAAGGCTTGCGGCTGTTTTTGATTTAGATCAGCCTGCCATCTTTCGCTATGAAAACGCTCAATCCTTTCCGCCTTACGGTGTGTTGATGAAGTATGCGGATTTTTTCAATGTATCGTTGGATTATATTTTCGGAAGATGTGACGAGCCGCATGGACAGTTGTACGATGCTCAGCCGAAGCCGTTAGAGGACACGCAATTATCATCGTTTCTTTCGATGTGCTTTGATCCGTCATCGTCGGCTAATGCAAAATTGAAAGAGGCGGTTCGCAGGATATTGCAGGAGGAAACTGCCAATCGTGAAATAACAAATGGAGAAACAGAAAATGAATGTTGAGAAATTTATAAGAAATGAAAAAACGGTTGCCGTGATCACGGGAGCTGAAAAAGTATTGACCGATGTGCAATCGGCACTTGACCTCATTATGACCGCTAAATATGAGGTAGGCACAAATCTGATTGCCATTGAAAAAAGTGCCGTAGCCGATGACTTCTTTATCCTTAGTCGAGGTCTTGCGGGCGAGATGCTCGAAAAATTCATCACCTATCAAGCAAAACTCGCCATCTTCGGAGATTATTCTCACTATACAAGCAAGCCGCTGAAGGATTTTATTTACGAGAGTAATAAAGGCAAGGATGTGTTCTTTGTTGCTACGCAGGATGAGGCACTTGAAAGGTTGACGAGATAATTGTCAATAAGCAAAATTGATATTCGCATAATGTTAACGGCGGCAGGGAGTGAATTATCTCCTTGCCGCCGTTTTATAATAATCTATATATTGCATTTCTCTGTGTTTTGTGAAACCTTCGGCAAGAATTTGATTGACTTGCGAAACAAGTTTGCCATCAACCCCGACCATAAGAAGCATTATATTGAGTAAAAACGTAAACTTAGCTGAAAACCTTGAAATTTAAGGAAAAATCGTTTATAATACCTATATACCACTTGTTATTATCCACGATGTTACTATTCTTGTTATCAACCTCGATAACAAAATGATAATAGGAGCTTTTTAAGTCAGGATAATACGAATACATTAGATAATCAAGAGGATACGAAGCAATAATCACTAAACGAAATGTGTTAAGTTAAGCTTCATAAGAAGAGTGGGAATAAATTTCTTATAAAGAATTATAATCAACGCCGCCAAGTGGGATAATCTCCTGCTTGGCGGCGTTTTATATGTTGTATACTTTCAGCAAGTCATTACAATCTTCATCTTGGATAAATCTAACTAAAAACTAATTGCTCCTACTCTATACCTGAACAAATTATCTTCTTTTGTAAATCCGCAATCAAAAGCCATACCAATCACATCGCTTATCTGTTCTTCCAGTAATTGAGCTTCGGAAGTCTTTCTTCCATACTTTCTCTAATTTGATCAGCGGGGAATTGCTCACTTGCGAATTGATTAACGCAAAAGTCAATCAATGTTTCCATATCGTCATATGTAAATTTTCCGTCATTATAACACCACTGACAGTATTCCTCATTAAATGTACCGTCGGGCTCTTTGCTTATAGCCGCGTCGTCAAGAGGCATACCGCAGCACTGACAGATTAACTGCTTCGGTGAACCCAAAAGTGTATTAACCGATACGTTAAATTTCTTTGAAAGAATTTTTAATTCATCGTCACTCGGCATTTTTTCGCCTTTTTCCCAGCTTATTAAATCATCCGTAGAAACATTTAATTGCTGAGCCATTTCCTCCTGCGAAATGTCATTAAGTATTCTATAGCTTTTTATTTCTCTTTTTAAACTCATAATGTAACCTCCTTGGTTGTTTTATAATAATTATACATTTCTATATGCGAAATATCAAGTAATTGTTTTTATTTTAATTGACTTTATATCTTTATTTTTGATATAATAAATTATAGTTTAAACAGGAGGTAAAGCTATGCAGTTGATTAACGGAATAAAAGAAAGAAGAAGTATAAGAAAATATAAATCCGATAAGGTTTCTAAGGAAACTATAGAAAAGATTATTGACGCCGCCAGATACGCTCCGAGCTGGAAAAACTCCCAGACAGCGCGTTATTATGTAATATGCGACGAAAAAGTTAAGGCAGATATAGCCGAGAACGGTACTCTTAATTTTTCTAAAAACAAGAATAATATTAACAGCGCGCCTGTACTGGTAGTTCTTTCTACCGTAGACAGGATTTCGGGCTATAATCCCGACTTAACTCCGACAACAGATAAAGGAGAGCACTGGCAGTCATTTGACGCTGGTATAGCCTGTGAGGCGTTCTGCTTAGCGGCGTATGAATACGGACTGGGTACGCTTATTATGGGAATTTACGACGAGAAGAAGGTTGCCGATATAATTAATCTTCCCGAAAACGAAAAGGTGTCCGCTCTTATAGCTCTGGGCTATCCCGATGAATCTCCCAAAGCTCCCAAGCGTAAGGATATTGAGGAAATAGCAAAATTTATATAAAAGATATTTATGAGGTTGGTTTTTCCAACCTCATTTTTGTAACTGTTAATTCTTAAAAACAATCAAAACGTACGTTTAGATTACAGTTGTGTTGCAATTCTTTACTTTGCACAAGATATTGTGTTATAGTACATAAGTAAAAATGTGTAAGTATGTTTACATGGAGGTCATTATGGAAAGATATAAACAGGAATTTATAGAATTTATGGTAGATTGCCAGGTTTTGAAGTTCGGCGACTTTGTCACTAAAAGCGGACGTAAAACTCCGTTTTTTGTAAATACGGGATTTTACCGTACAGGCTCACAGCTTAAAAAGCTTGGCGAGTATTACGCTGAGGCTATTAATAACAAGTTCGGGCTTGATTTTGATGTTCTTTTCGGACCCGCGTATAAGGGAATCCCGCTTTCCGTAACAGCCTCAATCGCTATAGCGGATAAGTTTGGTAAGGATATTAAATACTGCTCAAACCGTAAAGAGGTTAAAGACCACGGTGATACAGGAATACTCCTCGGCAGTCCTATTTCTGACGGCGACAAGGTTGTTATTATCGAGGACGTTACAACCGCGGGAACTTCTATAAATGAAACTTTGCCGATTATTAAGGCTCAGGGTGACGTTAATCCTATCGGACTTGTAGTATCTGTTGACCGTATGGAAAGAGGTCAGGGAGAAAAATCCGCGCTTTGTGAAATTGAGGAGAAGTTCGGTCTTAAAACCACCGCTATCGTTACTATGGCTGAGGTTGTAGAACATCTTTACAACAAGGAATATAAAGGAAAAGTTATTATTGACGATAAGTTAAAGACTGCTATCGACGATTATTACGAGAAATACGGTGTAAAATAAAACTGCTTTATTATACTTAAGGAGGTGCTGGTATGGCTGATAAAAATCTTCATAAAGGACACAGACAACGTCTGCGTGAATTATATCTTAAAGAAGGTATTGATAATTTCGAACACCATCAGGCTTTGGAATTACTGCTTTTCTACGCCATACCTCAGCGTGACACCAATCCTTTAGCGCATAAGCTTTTAGATGATTTCGGTTCTTTATCCGCTGTATTTGACGCGCCTGTACCTCAGCTCAAAAAAGCGGGGCTTACTGATAATACAATCGCGCTGTTAAAGCTTATTCCCGATTTTTCGAGACTTTATAATATGGACAGAACCGATTATAATTCAAAACGTATTGATACCAGTAAGCTGTGCGAGTATTTCAGACCTAAATTTATAGGCAGAACCAGCGAAGTTATGTATATGCTCCTTATGGATAAGAAATATAAAGAGCTGTACTGCGGCATTATTTCCAAGGGCTCGAGCAATACTACCGATGTTCCCATTACTACAATCCTTGAGAACGCGGTTATGTATAACGCCGATTATGTCGCTATAGCGCACAATCATCCGGGCGGAATCGCGCTTCCGTCTAAGCCCGATATAGAAACCACAAAAACCGTTATGAACGCCTTGCGTCTGATGAACAAACGGCTTGTTGACCATGTTATCGTAAGCGATGACGACGAGGTGTCTTTAGCGCAAAGTACGGTTTACGGACGCGGTATATTCTACGGCGAAACAGAAACGTAGGGTAACAGGAGTAATCAGGAGATTATATGGAATTTAAGATCCATTCATCATATAAGCCCACAGGCGATCAGCCTCAGGCTATAGAAAAAATTGCCGAAAGTATAAAAAACGGCAACAGAGAACAAACCCTGCTCGGAGTAACAGGTTCGGGTAAGACTTTTACTATGGCTAATATTATCGAGAAGGTACAGAAACCTACTCTTATTTTAGCTCATAATAAAACCTTGGCAGCTCAGCTGTGCACGGAGTTTCAGGCGTTCTTTCCCGAAAACGCGGTTGAATACTTTGTAAGCTACTACGATTATTACCAGCCCGAGGCTTATGTTCCGACAACCGATACCTATATCGAAAAGGACAGCTCAATAAACGACGAGATTGATAAGCTGCGCCACAGCGCGACCTTAGCGTTATCCGAACGCAGGGATGTTATTATAGTCGCTTCCGTTTCCTGTATATACAGCTTAGGAAATCCGATTGACTATAGAAATATGGTTATATCGCTTCGCCCGGGTATGGAAAAAAGCAGAAATTCTCTGATTAAAAAGCTCGTTGAACTCCAATATGAGAGAAATGACGAGAATTTCATTCGTAATAAATTTCGTGTAAGGGGAGATACTCTCGAGATTTTCCCCGCGTCATCAAGCGACAGGATAATCCGCGTCGAGTTTTTTGGCGACGAGATAGACAGAATAAGCGAAATTAACCCG
This sequence comes from Ruminococcaceae bacterium UBA2854, assembly GCA_002350765.1. Lineage (GTDB taxonomy): Bacteria > Bacillota > Clostridia > Oscillospirales > Acutalibacteraceae > Ruminococcoides. Next base: position 73,086 of record DEFK01000024.1, on the reverse strand, counting down.
TTAACAGGCGAGCTTATCGGCACATTACGCCATGCGGCGATTTATCCCGCTTCGCATTATATAGTTTCCAGAGATAAGCTTTTGGAATCAGTAGAAGAAATAAGACGTGAACTTGATGAGAGAGTAAGATATTTTCAGTCTAACGGAAAGCTTTTGGAAGCGCAGAGAATTGAACAGCGAACTAATTACGATATAGATATGTTGCTCGAAACAGGCTTTTGCAGCGGTATAGAAAACTATTCCCGAATTATGTCGGGAAGAAAACCGGGCTCGTCTCCGTATACTTTACTTAACTATTTCCCCGATGATTTTCTGCTGTTTGTTGATGAGTCCCACGTGACCTTACCACAGGTAAGAGGTATGTACGCGGGTGATCACGCCCGCAAAAAAAGTCTTATAGACTTCGGTTTCAGACTTCCGTCAGCGTATGACAACAGACCTTTAAACTTCGACGAGTTTTATTCGAGAATTAATCAGGTATGCTTTGTGTCCGCGACACCGGGAGATTTTGAGAAAGAACACAGCTCGCTTACCGCGGAACAGATTATAAGACCTACAGGACTTTTAGACCCCGAGATAAGCGTTCGTCCGACGGAAGGTCAGCTCGATGACCTTATTTCCGAGATTAATATAAGAGTAGCAAAAAAGGAGCGTACGCTTATAACTACTCTTACCAAGAAAATGGCTGAGGATTTAACGGCTTATTTCCTTGAAATGGGTATAAGAGTAAAGTATATGCACCACGATATAGATACTGTAGAGCGTATGGAGATTATAAGGGATTTACGACTAGGCGAGTTTGACGTGCTAGTCGGAATTAACTTATTAAGAGAAGGTCTTGATATACCCGAGGTATCCTTAGTCGCTATACTCGACGCCGATAAGGAAGGATTCCTACGTTCCGAGAGAAGTCTTATCCAGACAATAGGACGTGCCGCGAGAAACAGCGAGGGTACTGTAATAATGTACGCTGACAGCGTAACGCCCTCAATGAAGAACGCTATTGTTGAAACCAACCGCCGACGTGAGATTCAGAAAAAATATAACGAGGAACACGGTATCGTACCTAAAACAATCGTTAAAGAGGTAAGCGATATTATAGAAATTTCTACTCATTCGGATGATGAGTTTAAGAATATGAAACAGATGTCGCGCAAGGAGAAAGAACAGCTTATTAAGAATCTCCAGCGTGAGATGAGAGCCGCGGCAAAGCTGCTTGAGTTTGAACACGCGGCTTATTTAAGAGATAAAATTAAAAAACTACGAGGTGAGAAGTAGTGACGAAAAGAAAAGCGAATGATTATAATGACGACAGTATATCCTCATTAAGCGGCGCCGACCGTGTGCGAAAAAGACCTGCGGTAATTTTCGGCTCCGACGGTATTGAGGGCTGTCAGCATTCCGTTTTTGAAATCCTTTCCAACTCTATCGACGAGGCGAGAGAGGGTTACGGTAAGCAGATACAGGTGACAAGATATTCCGACGGTTCCTACGAGGTAGAGGACCATGGACGTGGAATCCCTGTCGGCTACAATAAAAACGAGGATAAGATGAACTGGGAACTGCTGTTCTGCGAAATGTACGCGGGCGGTAAGTATAATAACAATGACGGAGAAAACTATGAGTTCTCTCTCGGACTTAACGGTTTAGGACTCTGTTCTACCCAGTACGCTTCCGAGTATATGGATGTCGAAATTAAGCGTGACGGTTATAAATACTCCCTGCATTTTGAGCACGGTATCAATATCGGCGGTCTTAAAAAAGAAGAGTATAAACGCCGTGATACGGGTACAAAAATCCATTGGAAGCCCGATATCGATGTATTTACCGATATAGATGTAAGCGCCGAGTATTTTATGGATATTATGAAGCGTCAGGCGATTGTAAACGCGGGCGTAGAGTTTATATTCCGCAACCAGAACGGCAGAAGCTTTGACGTTACAAGCTATAACTATATAAACGGTATCGAGGACCATATAAAAGAGGTTGTCGGCGAGAACGGTTTAAGCTCTGTACAATACTGGGAGACAGAAAGAAAAGTCCGCGACCGCGCTGATAAGAATGAATATAAATGTAAAATCTGCGTATCCTGCGCTTTCTCCAATAAAGTGGCACAGACCGAGTATTACCATAACTCAAGCTGGCTCGAGTACGGCGGAGCGCCTGAGAAAGCCGCTAAAAACGCTTTTGTTTACGCTATAGATTCCTACCTTAAAAAGAATAATAAGTATAATAAAACCGAGTCTAAAATCAACTTTACCGATGTTCTTGACTGCTTAGTCCTTTGCATCAGCTCGTTCTCTAATGTAACCTCATACGAAAACCAGACGAAAAAAGCTATTACAAATAAAGGTATCCAGGAAGCTATGACAGAGTTTCTGCGCCATAGCCTAGAAATATACTTTATTGAAAACCCGCTTGAAGCTGAGAAAATCGCTAATCAGGTTCTTATTAACAAGAGAAGCCGTGAGAACGCCGAGAAAACTCGTCTTAGCATCAAGGGTAAATTAACAGGCAGTATTGATATTAATAATAAAATCAATAAATTTGTCGATTGCCGCAGTAAGGATGTAAACGAGCGCGAAGTATTCATCGTTGAGGGTGACTCGGCGCTCGGAGCTTGTAAACAGGCGCGCGATCCTGATTTCCAGGCTATTATTCCGCTAAGAGGTAAAATACTTAACTGTCTAAAAGCTGACTATGATAAGATTTTTAAGAGCGATATTATTACTGATTTACTTAAAGTTCTCGGATGCGGGGTAGAGGTTAAGTCTAAATCGAACAAGAATTTATCCAATTTTGATATGAATAACCTTAGATGGAATAAAGTTATTATCTGTACCGATGCCGATGTCGATGGATTCCATATCCGAACACTGGTGCTTACTATGCTTTACCGTCTTACTCCTACGCTTATTAAAGAAGGAAAGGTTTATATCGCGGAATCCCCGCTTTACGAAATAACTACCAAAGATAAGGTTTATTTCGCGTATGACGAAGTAGAGAAGGACAGATACTTAGAAGAAATCGGTAAACAGAAATTTACCATTCAGCGTAGTAAAGGTCTCGGTGAAAATGAACCTGAGATGATGAGCCTTACAACAATGAATCCCGCGACACGCCGTCTTATAAAGGTAATGCCAGATTCTGCGGAGCAGACAGCCGCTATCTTCGATACCTTGCTCGGCGATAATCTCCAGGGCAGAAAAGATTTTATTGTAGACCACGGAGCTGATTATATCGACCAGCTTGACGTAAGCTGATTGGAAGGTGATTATTTGGCTAAGAAAAAGAAACCCGCTAAAAAAGTGGATATAACAAAAGTTAACGGCGTAATTGAGGGAGCGGGAGAGGTTGCTGAACAGCATATTGTTTCTTCAATCCAGGAGAACTTTATGCCGTACGCTATGAGCCTTATTTTATCCCGAGCTATTCCCGAAATAGACGGATTTAAACCGTCGCATAGAAAGCTTCTTTACACTATGTATAAAATGGGACTTTTAAGCGGCGCGCGTACTAAATCCGCTAATATCGTCGGCGCTACGATGAAGCTGAATCCTCACGGCGACGCCGCTATTTACGATACTATGGTTCGTATGTCCAGGGGCTACGAGGCGCTTTTACATCCGTATGTTGATTCTAAGGGTAACTTCGGTAAGTTCTACAGCCGTGATATGGCTTGGGCTGCTTCAAGATATACCGAAGCTAAGCTTGATAAGCTTTGCAACGAGCTTTTTAAGGATATAGATAAGGATACGGTTGATTTCGTAGACAACTATGATAATACTATGAAAGAGCCTACGCTTTTACCGGCGTCTTTTCCGTCGGTTTTAATCAACTCTAATACAGGTATTGCCGTAGGTATGGCTTCCAATATATGCTCTTTTAACCTTAAAGAGGTCTGTGAAACGACAGCGGCGCTTATACGTGATCCCGACCATGATGTTATGAGCACAATGCCCGCGCCTGATTTTCCCGGCGGGGAAATAATCGTATACGATGAAAACGTAATGAAAAACGTATACGAAAACGGCCGAGGAAGTATTAAGCTCCGTTCCAAGTACGTATACGATAAAAAAGCTAATTGTATAGATATTTTAAGTATTCCTTATTCTACGAACTGCGAGTCGATTATCGACAAGGTTATCGACCTTGTTAAAAACGGAAAGGTTAAGGAAATTTCCGATATACGTGACGAAACAGGTCTTGATGGACTTAAGATTACAATTGACTTAAAACGCGGTGTTGACGCTGATAAGCTTATGAGAAAGCTTTATAAAATGACTCCGCTGGAGGACAGCTACGCCTGTAACTTTAACGTGCTTATCGGCGGTACTCCGATGGTGCTCGGCGTTAAGGATTTGCTTGATGAATGGATTGCGTTCAGAATTGAGTGTGTCCGTAGAAGAACTTTCTATGACTTAAATAAAAAGAAAGATAAACTCCATCTCTTAAAAGGTTTGGAAAAGATTCTTCTCGATATAGACAAGGCAATTAAAATCGTCAGGGAAACCGACGAGGAAGCCGAGGTTGTACCGAACCTTATGATAGGCTTCGGTATTGACGAAATCCAGGCCGAGTATGTAGCTGAGATTAAGCTCCGCCATTTAAACCGCGAGTATATTCTTAAAAGAACCAAGGATATCGAGGACTTGGAAAACGAGATCAAAGAGCTCGAGGCTATTCTAAAAAGTAAAGCCAGAGTTAAGACGATTATCGTTAAGGAGCTTAAAGAAGTCGCCGAAAAATACGGTCAGGAAAGAAAATGTGAAATCCTCTATAATGACGAAACCGAGGATTATGAGGAAATTGAGGAAATTCCTGATTATCCCGTACATTTATTCTTTACAAAAGAAGGCTATTTTAAGAAAATAACTCCTAAATCGCTTCGTATGAGCGGTGAGCATAAGCTTAAAGAAGGCGATGAAATCACCGAAAATATAGAATTCTCCAATAACTGCGATTTATTATTCTTTACTAATAAATGTCAGTGTTATAAGGCTAAGGCATACGAGTTTGCCGATACCAAGACGAGCGCGCTCGGAGATTATATCCCAGCTAAGCTCGGTATGGATGAAGGAGAGCTCGCGATAAAGATGATTGCCACCAAGGATTATAAGGGATTCTTGTTATTCGGATTTGAAAACGGTAAAATCGCTAAGGTACCGCTCGAGAGCTACGCTACAAAAACCAACCGTAAAAAGCTGACTAAAGCGTACAGCGATAAATTCCCGATATCTGTTATTGCGTTCTCGTTGGAGGATAAGGAATTTGTTCTTACCGCTTCATCGGGCAGAATGCTGCTGCTTCATTCAGGCGTACTTAATCTTAAAACCTCGCGCGCTACTCAGGGTGTGGCTGTAATGCGAATGAAAAAGGGACACAGGCTCTTTAGTATTGAAGAATATAAAGAGGGAAGATTCAGTAAACCCTCGCGTTACAGAACTAAAAACCTGCCCGCGCTCGGCGCGTTACCGTCGCCTGACGATACAAGCGAACAACTAAGCTTTATATAATAAACCGTTTAGCCCCAATTTTGTCCTAGAAAATTAGAAAAAGGGGTTGCAAAAATAAAAATTGTATGATATTATTATAAGGCTAACGAAAAAATTATCGAAATAATATAATCGAAAGGATCGATATACATGGGAATCTGGGAAATCATTTTAGGCGCAGTATTGATTATTATGTCAATCGCAATTATTATCGTTATTATTCTTCAGGAAGGTAACCAGCAGGGCGTTGGTGTTGTTACAGGCGGCGCTGATACATTCTTCTCTAAGAATAAGGCTCGTTCTATCGACGCGTTTCTCGCTCGTTGGACTAAGGTGTTCGCGATAGTTTTTGTACTCGCTGTACTCGGACTTAATGTTCTCGCTTATTTCACCTGATAATAGTTCTAATAATTTAAAACGAATCATAATTATAGACCGTAGGACAAACTACGGTCTATTTTTTATGAGAGTGAGAATACTAATATGAAGATTTATTATATCCCGATTGCGTTAATCGGCGCGCTTATAATTTTTGCGATTATAAATAAAATATCAAAAAATAAAAGCCCGCTTAAAAGGGGCTTTATATCTATATTATCGGGTTTATCCGCGCTGTTTATAGTAGACGCTTTAAGCGTTTATACGGGAGTTTATCTTCCCGTAAGCGTTTTAAGTATAATAATATCCTCCGTACTTGGTATCCCGGGAGTGACAACTATGCTTTGTATAAATCTCGCGTTTTAAGCCTTAAGCTCGTCAAGACACTCTTTAATAACGTCTTTATCCTTGGTTAAGGTCGCGATAATTATTTTATAGAGTAGCTCGGGGTTTTTATGGAAATTCTTTTTAATTAACTTAGCCTGCTCTTTATCGGGAGCGTAAATGTCGAGAGATACTAAATCTACGTCGCCGCCCGATATTCTAAGGTTAACGTTATAACCTTTATCGGTTTTTGTTATTTTAACAAGGTTTTCTTTTTCGATTCGTTTTTGCTCCAAAAGCTCTATAGCGCAGGTATACGCTTTTTCTTTAACGGAAACGGGGAGAGTGCTTTCGAGCTGATTAGCTACCATTTTTCCGTTATCGGTAAGCTCAAAAAAATTAATCGAGTTTTCGCTCATTTTAAGATTGTTATGCGCTACAAGGTCATCAAAACATGAGCTTGTCTCAAAATAGTTGGCAAGCCCGCGTTTCTGAATGGATTCAATAACAGTCGATTTCTCCAGAGGCTTATTAATTGAAGCGAAAAGATAACAAATTAATGTCCTGATTTCGTTTTTGGAACGAACTCCGCCGTAATTAATTCCTTCGTCAAATGTATCAAATGCCATATAATCACCGCCTTTAACATATTTTATCATAATATTACAAAAATGTATAGTATTTTTTGTTGACTTGTTAAATATTAAGTGATAATATATTTTCGGAAGGAAGTGTGGAATTATGGAGAATTATATTGTATTTATATGGATAGTTTTCGCTGTTTTTATGCTTATTTGCGAAGCGCTTACAACTCAGCTTGTATCCATATGGTTTGTTATCGGAGGCGTAGCCGCCGCGGTAACGTGCATTTTCACGGACAATATACTAATACAGTCTATTGTATTTATTGTAGTATCGCTTGTATGCTTGATTGCGACAAGACCGTTTGTTAAGAAATTTAACGCTAAAAAGAAAGAACCGACTAACTCCGACCGCCTTATCGGCAGGGTCGGTATAGTAACCCTGGATATTATAAATACTAAGGGCGAAGGTCAGGTTAATGTAGACGGTAAAATCTGGAGCGCAAAAAGCGATGACGAACGTGAGATAAAAAAAGGCGCTAATGTAAGAATAACCGCCATCGAAGGTGTAAAATTAATAGTAGAAGTTATTTAAGAGGTGTTATTTATGGCTTTAGTTATTTTAGCAGTTTTAATGTTTATAGTTTTAATTATAATCGTAAGATGTATAAAGATTGTTCCCCAGGCGCACGCTTTTGTTATCGAGCGTCTCGGCGCTTACAGCGCTACATGGAGCACGGGATTACATCTTAAGGTTCCTTTTATTGACAGAATATCAAAGAGAGTATCGCTTAAAGAGCAGGTTGTAGACTTCCCGCCTCAGCCTGTAATTACCCGCGATAACGTTACTATGCAGATTGATACTGTTGTGTATTTCGAGATTACTGACCCTAAGCTCTATACCTATGGTGTAGAGAATCCCTTAGCCGCTATCGAGAACTTAACGGCTACAACTCTGCGTAATATTATCGGTGATTTAGAGCTCGACTCTACTTTAACCTCGCGCGATACAATCAACGATAAAATCCGTATTATCCTTGACGAAGCTACCGACGCGTGGGGTATTAAGGTAATCCGCGTTGAGCTTAAAAACATCCTTCCTCCACGCGAAATCCAGGAGGCTATGGAGAAGCAGATGAAAGCCGAACGTGAAAGACGCGCGCGTATTCTTGACGCCGAGGGCGAAAAGAGAAGTCAGGTTCTCGTAGCCGAGGGTATGAAGGAGAGCGCCATCTTGAAGGCTGACGCTGTAAGAGAGCAGAAAATCCGCGAGGCTAGCGGTGAAGCTGAGGCTATTTTAACAGTACAGAAGGCTAACGCCGACGCTATTAAAATGCTCAACGAGGCTTGTCCGTCCGATCCTGTTATCGCTATCAGAAGCTTGGAGGCATTCGCTAAAGCCGCTGACGGAAAGGCTACAAAAATCATTGTACCTTCCGATATCCAGAATATGGCGGGTTATGTTACATCGCTTAAAGCCTTATGGGATGATAAAAAAGCAGAATAATTGCGTGAACCGACTGTATTTTCAGTCGGTTCTTTTGTTTATCTTTTACAAAATTCAACATTATTTTTTATATTAATCAACCTATGTTATAAAATAAAAATATTAACTGCTGTTCTATTGAATAAACAAGCGTTTTTTAGTATAATATATATGTATTTTTATATGAGAAACAAGGAGTATAATTATGAAAAAAGTTGCCGTGATTATGGGCTCTGACAGCGATTTTAAAGTTGTTCAGAAAGCTGTACTTAAATTAAAGGAATTCGGCGTACCTTATGAGGTTCGTGTAATGAGCGCTCACCGCACTCCCGACGAAGCCGCTGAGTTTTCAAAAAACGCTAAATCCGAGGGCTTCGGCGTAATTATCGCCGCCGCGGGAATGGCCGCTCACTTAGGCGGAGTTTTAGCCGCTCATACTACCTTACCTGTTATCGGTATTCCGATTAAAGCCGCGGCGTTCGACGGAATGGACGCGCTTTTAGCTACGGTAATGATGCCGCCGGGAATCCCTGTAGCTACTGTCGGAGTAGACGGCGCCGCTAACGCCGCTATTTTAGCCGTTGAGATGCTCGCTTTAAGCGACGACAGCTTAAGCGAAAAGCTCGAGGAAATGAAAAAGACAATGGCTGACGCGGTAAGAGAAAAAGACGAAATGATTAAAAGAAAGGCTTGTGAGCTTTGAAAAGTGTTGTGATTGATAAGCGCCGCGATAAGGTTAATGATGAATGCGGTGTTTTTGGAATATACAATAATGATGATTTGGACTTAGTTTCCCTTACGCATGACGGTCTTTACGGACTTCAGCACAGAGGTCAGGAAAGCGCGGGTATAACCGTTATCGAGGACGGCGAGCCCTATACCGTTAAGGATCTGGGAATAGTTTCCAATATTTTTAATGAAAAGAACCTCGGTAAGCTCCCCAAGGGAAAAATGTCTGTCGGTCACGTAAGATACACCTCCCACCAATATCTTGACAGAGCCGCTACTCAGCCGCTTGTTATGAGATATATAGAGGGTTCCTTAGCTCTCGCTAATAACGGAGCTGTTACCAATTTCGCCGAGATAAGAGCGGCGCTTGAAAAGGGTGGCGCTATCTTCCAGTCAAATTCCCACGCGGAAGTAATCGGCTATATGATTTCTACCCATAGGATAGACTCCGATTCTATAGAAGAAGCCGTTTTAAAAACAATGGGCATTTTAAAGGGCTCATATTCTATGGTTATAAGCTCGCCGACAAAGCTTATCGGACTTAGAGATCCCCACGGCTTTAAGCCGCTGTGTCTGGGAAAGATTAATAACAGCTATATTATTTCTTCGGAAAGCTGCGCTATTGAATCTATAGGCGGCAAATTTATCCGTGACGTATATCCAGGAGAAATGGTGGTAATTGACAACGAGGGTTTCCACAGCTACTTTAGCGAAAAGAAAAAGACTACTTCTCTGTGCCTTTTCGAGTATATTTACGTAGCTAGACCTGACTCGATAATTGACGGCGTTAACGTAAATCTGGCGCGCCGTAAAGCGGGGGAGATTCTCTTTAACGAAAACCCTGTTGAGGCTGATATAGTATGCGGCGTTCCCGATTCGGGACTTGACGCGGCTCAGGGTTATTCAGCAGCATCGGGTATAAAATACGCTACGGCGTTTATTAAAAATAAGTACATCGGTCGTACTCCCGACGGAGTAGGGAACGATAAAACCCAGCGCCTTTTAAAAAACCGTCTTAATGTTATAAAAAACATTGTTGACGGCAAGCGTGTAGTTATAATAGACGACTCGATTATCCACGGGAATACTTCCGCTCATATCGTAAAGGTGCTCAAAGACGCGGGAGCTAAAGAGGTTCACGTAAGAATCAGCTCTCCTGAATTTGTTCATTCCTGCTATTTCGGAATGGATTTACCTAAATCTGAGGATTTAATATCCAACAGATATGATGTTGAGGCTTTAAGAAAGCGTATCGGCGCTGATTCTTTAAAGTTCTTAAGCGTTGAGGGTATACATAAAATCGCCGAGGGATGTAAGATCGGTCTTTGTGACGGATGTTTCAGCGGCGTTTACCACGCAGATAAACCTAAGATTATATACGAGGATAAATTCGCGAATAAGATTAAAAAGTATTAATGGAGGAACGTATGAAAAGTTTTAGTGAAAGCTATAAGGAAGCGGGAGTTGATATTACCGCGGGCTACGAGTCTGTAGAGCTTATTAAAAAGCACGTTGCCCGTACCAAAATTCCAGGAGTTATTTCGGGAATAGGCGGTTTCGGCGGATTATTCGCTCCTGATTTTAAGGATATGGAAGAGCCCGTTTTAATCAGCGGAACCGACGGCGTCGGAACTAAGATTAAGCTCGCGTTTTTACTTGATAAGCATAATACAATTGGTATTGACGCGGTTGCTATGTGCGTAAATGACGTTATCTGCTGCGGAGCTAAACCCTTATTCTTCCTTGACTATATAGCGATTGGAAAGAACTATCCCGAGAAAGTAGCTTCTATCGTTGAGGGTATAGCTGAGGGTTGTGTACAGTCCGAATGTGCTTTAGTAGGCGGAGAAACCGCAGAACACCCCGGTCTTATGCCTGTAGACGAATATGATGTAGCGGGCTTCTGTGTAGGTATGGTAGACAAGCCTAAGATGATTGACGGAAGCAAGCTTAACGAGGGCGACGTTATTATCGGTATCCCGTCATCGGGCGTGCATTCTAACGGCTTTTCTCTTGTAAGAAAGGTTTTCGGTATTGACGAAAAGACAATTTATAATACATACGACGAGCTTGACAAACCTCTCGGAGAAACCTTGCTTACTCCTACAAAGCTTTACGTTAAACCTCTTTTCGCTTTACTTAACGAAGTAGATGTTAAGGCTGTTTCTCATATCACAGGCGGCGGATTTTACGAGAATATTCCGAGAATGTTAAAAGACGGTTTAAGCGCTAAGATTAAAAAGGATAATATCCCCGTTCTGCCGATATTTAACGTAATCCAGCGTGTTGGAAATATTTCCGAACACGATATGTATAACACCTTTAATATGGGTATCGGAATGGCGCTTTGCGTAGATAAAAATGATGTCGATAAAACGCTTGATGTTCTTAAAGCTAACGGCGAGGACGCTGTCGTTTTAGGCGAGGTTGTTAAAGGCGGCGAAGGAGTAATATTTGAGTAATGAAAAATATAGTTGTACTCGTATCGGGCGGAGGAACTAACCTGCAAGCCCTTATCGACGCTGAAAAATCGGGCATTATAAAAAACGGTAAAATCACCTGTGTTATCTCGAGCAATCCCGACGCTTACGCGCTCGAGAGAGCTAAGAATAATAATATCTCGACAGATGTTATAAGACGTAAGGATTTTTCAGACTTTGATGAATACGATAAAAGCTTAACCGAGCTTCTTAAAAGTAAGAACGCCGATTTAATAGTATTAGCGGGATTTATGACTATTCTCGGTAAGAGAGTAATTAATGAGTTCGAGAACAGAATTATTAATATTCATCCCGCGTTAATACCGAGCTTTTGCGGCGAGGGATATTACGGGCTAAAGGTTCACGAAAAGGCGTTGGAGAAAGGCGTTAAGCTTACAGGCGCAACAGCGCATTTTGTAACCGAAATCTGCGACGGCGGGCCTATTATTCTTCAAAAGGCAGTCGAAGTCAAAAACGGAGATACACCCGAAATTCTCCAAAAGCGTGTTATGGAAGAAGCGGAATGGAAGATACTGCCAAAGGCTGTATCGCTGTTCTGTGAAGATAAAATAAAAGTAGAAAATAATAAAACAGAAGTTTTATTTTAAGGAGGATAATATGAACCCTGTAAATCTTGAAAAAGAAATTTCAAAAACCACTTACCCCGGACGAGGTATAGTTCTCGGCAGAACAGCCGACGGAGCAAACGCCGTTATCGCTTACTTTATTATGGGAAGAAGCGAAAACAGCCGTAATCGTGTATTCGTAGAGGACGGCGACGGTATCCGTACAAAAGCGTTTGACGAGAGTAAGGTAGAGGATCCGAGCCTTATTATCTACGCTCCTGTACGTACATTCGCCGAGAATACCATTGTTACCAACGGCGACCAGACTGATACTATCGTAAGCCTTATGTCCTGCGGAAAGACCTTCGAGCAGTCTTTAAGCGGACGTGAGTTCGAGCCAGACGCTCCTAACTATACACCCCGTATCAGCGGTATTGTTACGTGTCGTACAGACGCTGACGCGAGAGGCGAGAAGCTTTCCTATTCTATGTCGATATTAAAGAGCGCTAACGGTAATCCTAAATGCTGCCAGCGTTTTACATTCGATTATGAGCATCCGATTAAGGGTGAGGGACATTTTATCCACACTTATATGGGCGACGGCAATCCACTCCCGAGCTTCGAGGGCGAGCCTACTCTCGTTGAAATCGGATGTGACGATATAGATACTTTCACTGAGAAGGTATGGAACGCGCTTGATAACGATAATAAAGTAAGCTTGTTTGTAAGATATATCAATATCGCGACAAATAAAGCTGACTCTAGAATAATCAATAAGAATAAATAAATTATATTTAGGTAATTGGAGGATTAATTATGACAGAACTCGAACTTAAATACGGTTGTAACCCTAATCAGAAACCGTCAAAAATCTTTATGAACAACGGTAAGGATTTACCTGTTGAGGTACTTAACGGTAAACCAGGTTACATTAACTTTCTCGACGCTTTTAATTCATGGCAGCTCGTAAAAGAGCTTAAAGAAGCTACAGGCTTACCGTCTGCCGCTTCATTTAAGCACGTAAGCCCCGCGGGCGCGGCTGTCGCTACAGAGCTTTCAGACACGCTTAAGAAAATCTACTTTGTAGATGATCTAGAGCTTTCTCCGATTGCGAGCGCTTACGCTAAAGCAAGAGGCGCGGACAGAATGTCGTCCTACGGCGACTGGGTAGCGCTTTCCGATACCTGCGATGTTCAGACAGCTAAGCTCTTACAGCGCGAGGTTTCCGACGGCGTTATAGCTCCCGACTATACTCCCGAGGCTTTAGAGGTTCTTAAAACTAAGAGAAAAGGCAATTATAACGTAGTTAAGATTGATCCCGACTATGTTCCCGAGCCGATTGAGCATAAGGATGTTTTCGGTATCACATTTGAGCAGGGCAGAAATGAGCTTAAAATTGACGAAGAGATGATTACTAAGGAAATCGTAACAGCTAATAAGGAGTTCTCCGAGGAAGCTAAGCGTGACCTTATTATCGCTTTAATCACTCTTAAATATACACAGTCAAACTCCGTTTGCTACGCTAAGGACGGACAGGCTATCGGCGTTGGCGCTGGTCAGCAGTCACGTGTTCACTGCACAAGACTTGCGGGTAACAAGGCTGATATCTGGTGGCTTCGTCAGCATCCAAAGGTTTTAGGTTTACAGTTTGTCGATAATATCCGCAGACCTGACAGAGATAATACAATCGACGTATATATCTCCGATGAGTACGAGGATGTTCTCCGTGACGGTACATGGCAGAATCTCTTTAAGGTTAAACCTGAGCCGCTTACAGCCGAGGAAAAGAAGGAATGGATCGCTAAGAATTCAGGCGTAGCCTTAGGTTCGGACGCATTCTTCCCGTTCGGCGATAATATCGAGAGAGCTAAGAAATCAGGCGTTGAGTTCGTTGCTCAACCCGGCGGTTCTATCCGTGACGATAACGTAATCGAAACCTGCGACAAGTACAATATGACAATGTGCTTTACAGGAATCCGTTTATTCCATCATTAATGCGAGGATAAAATATGAAAATTTTAATGGTAGGCTCAGGCGGACGTGAGCACGCTTTAATTAAAAAACTTAAAGAATCTCCTAAGTGCGATAAACTCTACTGCGCTCCTGGTAACGGCGGTATCGCTAAGGACGCTGAGTGCGTTAATATCGGCGCTATGGATATCGAGAATATGGTAAAGTTCGCTAAGGATAACGCTATAGACCTCGTTTTTGTAGCACCCGACGATCCGCTCGCCGCAGGTATGGTGGACGCTATGGAAAAGGCGGGTGTAAGAGCTTTCGGCCCTAACGCCGACGCGGCTGTTATCGAGGCTTCCAAGGTTTTCTCTAAAAACCTTATGAAGAAGTTCGGTATTCCGACAGCTAAGTACGAGGTGTTCAGTGATCCTAAAAAGGCTATTGAATATATCGAGTCCGAAAACACAACTCCCGTAGTTGTTAAGGCTGACGGCTTAGCGCTCGGCAAGGGCGTAATTATAGCTCAGACAATCGACGACGCTAAAGAAGCGGTTAAGTCGATTATGGAGGATAAGAAGTTCGGCGACTCGGGCAATAACATTGTAATCGAGGAGTTCTTAACAGGTCCCGAGGTCAGCGTACTCGCGTTTACCGACGGTAAGGTAGTAAAGCCCATGGTAAGTTCTAAGGACCATAAAAGAGCCTACGATAATGATGAGGGCTTGAATACGGGCGGTATGGGTACAGTTAGTCCTAACCCGTATTACACGGACGAAATAGCTAAACAGTGTTACGATACAATATTTGTTCCTACTATCGAAGCTATGGCTAAAGAGGGCAGACCTTTTAAGGGTTGCTTATACTTCGGACTTATGATTACCCCGAACGGCCCCAAGGTTATCGAGTACAACGCCCGTTTCGGCGATCCCGAGGCTCAGGTTGTACTTCCTAGATTAAAGACCGATCTGGTTGATATCTGCGAAGCTATTATTGACGAGAAGCTTTCCGACGTTGATATAGAGTGGTACGACGGCGCTACAGCCTGCGTAGTAATGGCAAGCGGCGGTTATCCGCTTTCGTATAAAAAAGGCGTTGAGATTAAAGGCTTAGATGAAAACGGCGGGGTAGACGGCGCGATTGTTTACCACGCGGGTACTAAGCTCGACGGCGACAAAATGCTGACTAACGGCGGACGTGTTCTCGGCGTTACAGCTAAAGCCGATACTCTCGACGAAGCTTTAGACAAAGCGTATAAAGCTGTTAAGAAAATCGACTTTGAAAACGCCCACTACCGTACAGATATCGGAAGAACTAAATAATTAAACATAAGAAAAATTCGGCTCAATAACGAGCCGAATTTTTTAATGGATTTCTATAACTTTATATCCCGCTTTAGTAATAGCTTCTTTTATTTCTTTATCATCTAAAGCCTCATCAACAACCGCGCTGTTATCGCTTAGAGTAACGGTAACGGGTTTATCGCTAATATTTTCCAGCGCGTTTTTAACCCTCGCGACACAATGCTCACACATCATACCCTCGATTTTAACGACCTTTGTATTTATTTCGTTGATGTCGGGAACTATAGTTTTATACTCGGTGATTTCGTTTTTATCAACAAGTATATTCTTAGGCTTAAACATTCTTAACCTAAGCGCGTTTGATACTACGCATATCGAGCTTAAACTCATAGCGATAGTTCCGAACATCGGCTCAAGCTGCCAGCCAAGGAGATTATAAAAAGCTCCCGCCGCAAGAGGAATACATATTATATTGTAAATAAACGCCCAGAACAGGTTTTCTTTAATATTTCTGAGCACTGCGCGGCTTAGCTGAATAGTAGTAACAACGTCCTTTAAGTCACTTTTCATAAGGACAATATCAGCCGAGTCGATCGCGATATCCGTTCCCGCACCGATAGCTATTCCGACATCAGCCGTTACGAGGGCAGGGGAGTCGTTTATACCGTCGCCGACCATCGCTGTAACTCCAGTTTTCTGATATTTTCTAACTATCTGCTCTTTTTGCTGAGGTAATACTCCGGCGTAAGCCGTTTTGATTTTCGCCGCTTTTTGGATTGAGTTCGCTGTCTGTTTATTATCGCCCGTAAGCATAACTGACTCGACTTCTATCGCTCTTAGCTGTTCTATAGCCTCGGCGCTTGTCTCTTTTATAGTATCCGCTACGGCGATTATTCCGATAACCTTTTCTTCATCAGCGAAAAACAAGGGAGTTTTACCGCTGTTGTATAATTCCGTAATAGAATTATTATCGAAAGGAATCCCTAATTCTTTTATAAAGCTGTAGTTACCTGAATAATATGTTTTTGAATTGATTTCCGCGGATATTCCGAAGCCTGTATATGATTTAAAGCCTTCAGCTTCTGACAACTTAATATTATTCTCCTTAGCGTATTCTATAACAGCCTTAGCAAGCGGATGCTCGGAATTATTTTCCAGCGAATAGGCGATTTGAATAAGGTTATCCGAGTATTCTATAATATCCGTAACCTTAGGCTCGCCTTTTGTAATTGTACCGGTTTTATCGAGAATAACAGTTTTTACTTTATTAGCGGTTTCAAGCGCTTCGGCTGATTTGATTAGAATTCCGTATTGAGCGGCCTTACCAGTACCGACCATAATAGCCGTAGGAGTAGCGAGACCTAGCGCGCACGGACAGGATATAACAAGCACAGCTATTCCGAACGAGATCGATTTCCCGACATCCTGACCAACTAAAAGCCATATTATAGTAGTGATAACCGCTATAGCTATTACCGCGGGTACGAATACTCCCGCAACCTTATCGGCGATTCTCGCTATAGGCGCTTTTGAGGTTGTAGCGTTCTCTACGAGCTTTATAATTTTAGAAAGCGTAGTATTTTCGCCTGTATTAGTTGCTTTAATCTTTATATATCCCGAGGTAACAACAGTACCGCCCGTGACCTCGGCGCCGACTGTTTTATCTACGGGAATACTTTCGCCTGTTATGGCGCTTTCGTCAATACTACAGCTTCCGCTTATAATTTCACCGTCAACAGGTATAGACATTCCGTTTTTTATAATAACTGTATCTCCGCTTATTATCTCGCTTGTCGCTGTTTCTAATTCCTTACCGTCTTTTTCAATAATAGCGGTTTTAGGTGTAAGCTTAACAAGCTTGCTGATAGCGGAGGAAGTCTTACTTTTGCTTTTACTTTCGAGATATTTGCCGATCGTAATAAAGGTAAGTATCATTCCCGCCGACTCAAAATAATAATGTAAAGCGTGTTTTCCCGCTTCCATAACGCTCATATTTAATGTAACAGAAAAAACATAAAGGCTGTACAGTATCGAAACGCTCGCGCCCAGCGCTATAAGCGCGTCCATATTAGGGTGAAGCTTAAACAGAGATTTGAAACCTCCGATAAAATATTTCCTATTAAGAATTAAAATTGGAATTAAGAATATAAGTTCAGCTATTCCAAGTATAGTCATATTTTCTAATAATGAAATATGAATACCTACCATATGGCTCATTGAAACGAACATAAGCGGTATTAAGAATATGATAGAAAGTATCAATCTCTTTTTAACCGCATTGCTGTTATCGTTATACTGTTCGTCGTTTCGGACATACAAGCTCGCGCCATAACCCGCTTTTTTAACAGCGCTGATTATGGCTTTATTATTAAGCTTAGTTTCGTCATATTCCGCTTCCATAGAATTTGTAAGCAGATTGACGTCGGCTGTTTGTACGCCGTCGAGCTTACTTACAGCTCTTTGTACTGCCGCTGAACATGCTGAACAGCTCATTCCAGTTATATTGAATTTTTCTTTTGTCATAATTACTCACCCTATTTCATAAAAATTTTATCATAAATAATAGAATAAGTAAAGAACCCGTCCTAATTAAAGAGCGGGTTCTTTAAATATATAAGGCAGATTAGCTTGCGTTTTTAATCTGTAGTCTGAGCTTATCAGCTATCATAGCGATAAACTCGCTGTTTGTAGGCTTTCCTCTGTCGTTATGTATTGTATAACCGAAATAAGAATTAAGTACATCTACATCGCCTCTGTCCCAGGCTACCTCTATAGCGTGGCGGATAGCTCTTTCTACTCTCGATGAGGTCGTTTCGTACTTCTTCGCTACCCCGGGATAAAGCTGCTTTGTTACAGCGTTAATAATATCGGGATTTTCTATAGACATTATAATAGAATCTCTAAGATAGTTATATCCCTTAATATGCGCCGGTACGCCGATCTCGTGCAGTATTTCAGTTACCTTAACCTCGATACCGAAAGCGTCGAAGAATCTTCTTGAATTGTAATTATCTTTAGATTTATCAAGTAAAGTTACAATATCCTCGCAAATCGCGTCTAAATTATACGGCTTTAAGGCGTAATAGCTCGCGCCTCCGTTCATAATTTCCCTCTCCAACGCTTCGCTTGAGAACGACGCCGCAACAATCATAAGCGGTTCATTAATATCCTTTTTCTTAACCTCACGCATAACTCCGAGCGCGTCCAATCTTGTCATAAATAAATCCATTATTACAGCGTCAGGCTCTTCGCTGATTATCTTTAACAAAAGCTCCTCGCCATCCTTCGTACAAAACAGGGGAGAGATATTATACTCCTCGAACACGCTTAAATTCTCCGCGGACAGCGTATTTTTATCCTCTGTAATAATCACCTTTAAACTATCATTCATATTAATTACCTCCGTAAGATTTTGTTTTACGAATTAATACTACCATAAGTTGGCAAAATTGGCAATAGTTTCCAAAAAACTTTTTTAAAAATATTTTTTGCAGGTGTATTATATTATATAAAACTACAATATATTGTATTAAATTTCTAATTACGACACTATATATCGACATTTTATGTAGTCCGCCCGAAGGCGGACGTTTAATTATTGACCATATTCTCAGCTAAAACACAGTAACCCTTTTTGCAATCCTCTAAAAATACATGTGTAAGCGCTCCCGTGAATTTGTTGTCCTGTATAATCGGACTTCCGCTCATACCCTGAACGATTCCGCCTGTTTTACTTAAAAGCCTTTTATCCGTTATTTTTATCACGAAATTTCGGTTTGAATTCTTATAATAATTACAAATATCCGTAATTTCGACGTTATAATATTTCGGCTCTGTTCCGTTAATTGTAGTCAGGATTTTCGCGTTACCTTTTTTTAATTTTGACTTCTCGGCTACTGTTATTCTACCGAGTTTTTTTATAACGCATTTTGTACTTCCGTAAAGTCCGAGAGGGGAGTTTATTTTTATATCGCCGATTTCTTTTTCGGTAAAGTAGCCGCAAAGACTTCCTATATTATTGTTACTGCTCTTTTCTATATTGGTAATATCCGCTTTTAAAACATCACCCTTAGTGCTCGGCATTATCGCTCCCGTATCTATATCGCATATTCCGTGACCAAGCGCTCCGTAGGTTTTATTATCGGGGTTATAATAGCTTATTGTTCCTATACCCGCGCAGCTGTCTCGAACCCAAACTCCAATATAATATTCCTTTTTAGAATTATGAGCTGGTTTTACTTCAATACATAAGTTTTTATTATTTCTTAATATCGTTAGTTTAACAGGTTTACACTTTGAGTTTTTTATAATATTAATAAGCCTTTCGTTAGTATTTACTTCCTTATTATCAGCTTTTAATATTATATCGTTTATTCTAAGTCCCGATTTCTTTGCGGGACATACTTTTACTCCGTCTGATATAAAACTCTCGAAATTCGTTATCATAACACCCTTGCAGTATAGCTTTAACCCGAAAGGCTCGCCGCCAATAATTACCTCTTTAGTTTTCGCGGATACCGGAATTATACAAATTAATACGGAAAAAATAATAACAAGAATTGTTGGCATAATTCTGTTTTTTACATTTTTTGACATTTGTTCACCTCCTTTTTATTTGGTACTATTATTTTTTGAAAAAATAGTGTATAATATTATGGTAATAAGAAATCAAGAAAAATATTTGTTATGAATAGCTTTTAAAATACAGTAAATAAAACGGATTTACCATATATTTTAATAAATGTATTAGTACGGAAAGGAAATTGAATAAATGCTTAACGAAAACATTATTAATCTTTCTCTTTCGGACGATGAAGTAGAAAAAAGAATAAGCGAAGGGCTTGTTAATAAAGAAAGCGATTCTAAATCGAAAACTATAAAAAGGATTATCGCTGATAATACATTAACATTATTTAACTTCTTAAACTTATTTTTATTGCTGTTATTGCTTTTAGTCGGCTCGTATAAAAATATGCTTTTTGTCGGCGTGGTAGTTTGTAATGTTATTATCGGAATAGTTCAGGAGATTCGTTCCAAAAGAGCTGTTGATAAGCTTTCTATAGTTGTGTCTACAAATATTGATGTCGTAAGAAACGGCGAGATACGAAATATCAATATGAACGAAATCGTAAAGGATGACGTAATAATTCTGAAATCAGGTTTACAAATTCCCTGTGACTGTGAGATTATTGACGGATTCTGTTTCGTGAACGAAAGCCTGCTGACAGGTGAGAGCGACCGTATTGAAAAGAATATAGGCGATAAGCTGTTATCGGGAAGCTTTATATCAGCAGGCACTGTGTACGCAAAGGTTATTAATGTAGGCGAGAATAGCTACGCTTCGAGAATCCAGCAGGAAGCTACATATCATAAAAAGATTAATTCCGAAATTATGTACACGCTTAATAAAATAATAAGATTCTGTACAATAGCGATTTTCCCTGTAGGGATAGCGCTGTTTATAAATCAGTATTGTTTTAATCACGAAGCGTTTAATAAAACTATTATTACTATTGTAGCCGCGCTTATAGGAATGATACCCGAAGGATTGATTCTTCTGACAAGTACCGTTCTCGCGGTATCGGTAATAAGACTATCGCGTCAGAATGTGCTTGTACAGCAGTTGTTCTGTATAGAAACTCTCGCTAGAGTTGATGTATTGTGTCTTGATAAAACAGGTACGATTACTACAGGTGATCTCGAAGTAGTTGAAATCGACTGTTTTAATAATGATAAAGAATACATAAATAAAATATTAAAATCCTTAGCAGAGTCGTCAATCGACAATAACTCTACCATTAACGCTATTAATGATTATATTGATTGCGGCGCTATTGAGGCTAAAGATGTAATTCCTTTTTCCTCCGAGAAAAAGTGGTCGGGAGCAAGACTGTCCGACAATAAATCCTACATTATCGGAGCTGCGGAGTGTATTTATGATAATTCCGAAAAGGAATTATTCGATAAGATTTCTAAAATTGACGATACTCTGAGGGTTATTTCATTAGGCGTAAGCGAATCTGAATTCGAGGATAATGAAACCTTACCTGAAAATATTAAACCGCTGGCGCTTATTCTTATTAAGGATAAAGTAAGAGATAACGCCGACGAAACTATAAAATTCTTTAACGACCAGGGCGTAAAGCTTAAAATTATATCGGGCGATAATGATAAAACCGTTATGAGAATAGCTCAGTCTGTAGGAGTACCCGACGCTCATAACGCCGTTGATGTATCGAAAATCACGTCCGACGAGGAACTGGATAAAGCGATTGAGGAAAACGTCGTATTCGGACGCGTTACGCCTCAGCAGAAAAAGAAATTTGTAGAAGCGTTAAAGAAAAACGGTCATACTGTCGCGATGACAGGCGACGGCGTTAACGACGTTTTAGCTC
Organism: Ruminococcaceae bacterium UBA2854; assembly: GCA_002350765.1. GTDB lineage: Bacteria > Bacillota > Clostridia > Oscillospirales > Acutalibacteraceae > Ruminococcoides. Next base: position 51,395 of record DEFK01000024.1, on the reverse strand, counting down.
TTAAAGAAGCTGATTGCAGCGTTGCTATAGCATCGGGCTCGGACGCGGCGAAGAATATTTCTCAGCTTGTTTTAGCTGACGATGATTTCGCTTCTATGCCGAAGGTTGTAGCCGAGGGCAGGCGTTCTATAAACAATATCCAGCGAAGCGCTTCTCTGTTTATCGTTAAGACTATTTACTCTATGATACTGGCGCTGACGTTTGTAATCGTAAATATAAACTATCCATTCCAGCCTTTACAGATGTCGCTTATAAGCGCTTTTACAATCGGTATCCCGTCATTCGTCCTGGCTCTACAGCCTAACCATAACAGGATACAGGGTAAGTTTATAAAGAATGTAATTATAAGAGCATGGCCCGCGTCGCTTATGGTTGTTCTTAACATATTTACGTTAATATTCTTTAGTAATAACTACAGCTACGAGCAATTTTCGTCAATGGCGGTTATACTTACGTCTTTAGTCGGCGTTATGATGGTAATCAGACTGTCTATACCTCTTAACGCTTTAAGATGCGCTTTAATCATATTTATTACCGTAGGTCTTGCGTTTTGTATAAACGTGTTCAGAGGATTATTGAATATTGTTCCTCTTAATCCGTTTGCGTTTACGCTTTTAATTATACTTGCGGCGGTATCTGTCGTAGTATATAATATAGTTTATACTCTCAGCTGTAGGATAAACAGAATTAAGTAAGGAGTTTTCCAAATGCGTTTTACCGTAAATGAAGATTTTACATCAACTGTTAAAAAGGATTTAAAAAATAAATATTTGCAAAGCGGCAAGAGATTATCGGGAGAAATAAAAGGCGATAAAATCGTATTGTTTATCGAGGATGATTACGGAAAGCATTCCGCTTTTATGTCGCAGTATTTTTACGGTAAGATAAGCGGAGATGAGCTTAACGGAGGATTCAGAGCTTCTAATTATGTTATAATATTGCTCGGAATACTGTTTGTGTTCGCTCTCGAGAGTCTTATCGCGGCGATAGTTTTAAAAGGCTTTAGTGGTGTAATTCTTCCGTCCGCTATAATAGTTGCTGAAGTTTTATATTTTATTTATTTAAAAAGGCTTTCTGCGGAGAATAACGAGTTAATAAAAAATTATCTCTCAAATATATAAAAGCTTTTCAAATCCCATTATATATGCTATAATTTTAAAAGGTGGTAATATTGACTATTAGGCTTCCCGAGGATGTACGTTACATTATCAATATCTTAGAGGAAAACGGCTATGACGCGTATGTTGTAGGCGGTTGTGTTCGTGACGCTATTTTGGGTATCGAGCCGAAAGACTGGGATATTACTACACCCGCGAAACCTGACGAGATAAAGAAGTGCTTTAAAAACTTCCATATTATTTCTATCGGCGAAAAGCACGGTACGATCGCCGTTGTTATAAACAAAAAGGTTTACGAGATTACTACATACAGGATAGACGGCGATTATAACGATTGCCGTCATCCCGACAAAGTTGAATTTACAAACGATATAGTAAGAGATTTATCAAGGCGTGATTTTACCATTAACGCTATGGCGTATAATGAAAGCAAGGGATTTGTCGATCCTTTTAACGGACAGACAGATTTAAAATATATGGCGCTTAGATGTGTCGGTAATCCTGACGAACGCTTTAACGAGGACGCTTTAAGAATTTTAAGAGGATTAAGATTCGCGTCTGTATATAACTTTAGTATAGAGAGCAATACCGCTATTTCGATTATACGCAACAAAAAGCTTCTTAATAATATTTCTATGGAGCGTATAGCTTCTGAGCTTAACGGTATATTATGCGGTAAAAATGTAAACTTTATACTAAGGCGATATAAGGATATTATCGCGATACTAATTCCCGAGCTTGTAGCGACCTTCGATTTCGCGCAGAATAATCCCCACCATAATAAAACCGTGTGGCGTCATATAACAGCCTCTGTAGCTAATATCGAGCCTGATAAGCTATTAAGAATGGTTATGCTGCTTCACGATATCGGTAAGCCGCTTGCGCTAAGAACCGACTCGAACGGAATAGACCATTTTAAGGGACACAATCATTTCGGCGCGGTTCTCGCTAAAACCGCTTTAAAACGACTGAAATATCCTACAAAGTTTATTGAGGATACCGTTACTCTTATTGAGTATCATGACGTAAGGTTTACAGGCAGTCAAAAGCAGATTAAACACGTACTTAATAAAATAGGGGAAGAGAATTTCAGAAGATTGTTAAAGGTTCAGAGGGCGGATATTTTAGCTCAGTCAAAGTATATGCGGGAAGCTAAGCTCAATAATCTTGATTTAACCGAAACGTCGTTTGATAACATTATAAAAAGGAACGATTGTTATAAAATCCGTGATTTAAAGATAAACGGCTCCGACTTAATCCATTTAGGTATTACCGACGGAAAAGCTATCGGCGATATTCTCGAAATATTGCTTGACAGGGTTATTGACGAAACGATTGAAAACGAAAGCGTTTCGCTGAAGATAAAAGCCCTGGAGATTTATAAGGAATTGGAAAATTACAATTAATCGGCTAGCCGCCGCAATCAATCAAATCTTATAAGGTAAAAAAGAAACAGCTGAATTTTCAGCTGTTTCTTAGTTTTTTAAAGAAATCTTTAATTAATTCGGAGCATTTATCCTCCAGTATTCCGCCTGTTACCTCGGGACGGAAATTGTTTTCGGTATTCATTAAATCCATATACGAACCGCACGCTCCGTTTTTCTTATCGTAAGCTCCGAAGTACACCTTTGGTATTCTGGCATTTACTATAGCTCCCGCGCACATAGGGCAGGGCTCTAAGGTTACGAATAGCTCGCAGTTCCAAAGCCGCCAGCCTCCGAGCTTTTCGCAGGCTTTATGTATGGCTTCGAGTTCTGCGTGATAAAGAGCGTTTTTGCCCGTTTCACGTCTGTTGTAAGCGGTTGATATAATTTTACCGTTTTGTGTGATTACGGCTCCAATAGGAATCTCGCCGAGTTCATAAGCGATTTCAGCCTGTTTAAGAGCCTCGTTCATATAATATTCAAGTTCCATACGCAGGTATTAATGAATAAACTATTTCCGCGCTCATAAGTATTAACGCGAGTATAATTCCGATTGATGAAAAGGTAAGTTTCAATCTTTCCTTAAATGGAATTAAGGTGTAAGCTTCAAGGTTAAAAAATCCTTTTATTTTACTTAAACTGTAGGATGAGAATATTCCGCCTACAAAGATTACTATTACAAATATAAGGTATACAGCGTCGGTTACAGCGGGATCGCATAAATTATTCTCACTGATGATGGATACAATAACACTTGATAGATTATTTAAAAAATGAACTATAATCGCGGGGATAATAGAGCCTGTTTTTATAGTTATAAAACCTGCCACGATGCCGACAGTAAACGCGAACGGAATCTGTACTATGTTTCCGTGCAAAAGTCCGAAAAGCAACGCCGATATAAATATAGCGTAAGCGTCGCCGTGTTTTCTTAATTTTTGAAGAACAATTCCTCTAAAAGCGAATTCTTCGGTTAACGCGGGAATTATTGCTACCGATATAATATAAAGAATGTTTTCGACCACGTTGTGTGATTCGAAGCTCATTGATACATTGTTATGCAGTCCGAAAAGCGACATACCCTGTACGAAATAATCGGTTAGATAATTCGCTACAAACACGACAGCTAAAGCCATAACAACGGTTTTTATCATTAAATCGGGCTTTACCTTTTTAAACGGGAGTACCTCGTTTAAGCTTGTTTTAGATAGTAAGCAGTAAAACAGGCCGATAATAAACATTCCCGTTATCGACGCGATTAATTGCAGAATCGATAGGAGAGAGTTGCTTATCACAGGCGCCCTCATATATGCGGGTACGGCAAGTATAACGCTTAAAACGTTCATCGCGAGTATTATCGATAATACGAAATATCCTATGCCGCTGGCTGTTTTTTTGAGCTTTAATCTGATGTTGGTTTCCATAAAATCACTCCGAATAAAATATTAACATAAACCATTTACTAAATCAAGTGCGTAATATTCGATAAATAGTTACATTCTTTTTACAACAATTGACAGTTTAATCAATAAATATTATACTTAAACCGTATAGTCGATAGTGTAAAAGTCTATTTTGAGATAATGTACAAAAAATTGACTTATTACGCTAAATATGGTACAATAATTCGACTGCATTACCTTTGGAGGTAGTTTATGAATACAGCAATTATACTCGCGGGCGGAGTCGGCTCAAGAATGGGTGTTGACCGTCCTAAACAGTATCTGGTAGTTGACGATAAACCTATTATAGTTTATTGCCTCGAAATCTTTGAGAAACACAGCGATATTGATAAAATAGTTATCGTTGTCAGCGACGAGTGGAAAGACTATGTTATCGAGAATGTGGATAAGTACGGTATCAGCAAGGTATGCGGTTACGCTCCAGCGGGACAAACGCGTCAGCATTCAATTTATAACGGTCTTAAATGCACAAAGGAGAACGCTCCTGATACAAATGTCGTAATTATTCACGACGCGGCTCGTCCGCTTGTTTCCGATAAGATTATAAAGGATTGTATTATCGGAGCTGTTGAGGATGACGGCGCTATGCCTGTTATCTCTGTTAAGGACACTATCTATCAGAGTAAAGACGGAAAATCAATCGACCATCTTTTAAAGCGTTCCGAGCTTTTCGCGGGACAGGCTCCCGAAAGCTTTGACTTTAAAAAGTATCTCGATATCCACGATTCCGTTACTGATGATGAAATCGCTTCTACAGCGGGCAGCAGTGAAATTGCGTACAGACACGGTATGAAGGTTCGTCTTGTAGAAGGCAGCGAGCGTAATTTTAAAATTACTACTATAGAAGATTTAGAAACATTTGAAACAATAGTAAAAGGATAAGAGGAGGTTACTATGGATACAATGAAAGCACGTGTTTTACACGGTGTCGGAGATTTAAGATATGAGGATTATCCCATACCCGAGTTAAAGCCCGATGAGGTCTTAATGAAGGTTAAAGCCTGCGGTATTTGCGGTTCGGATATCCCCAGAATTTTTGTAAACGGAACATATCATTTCCCGACAATACCCGGCCACGAGTTCGCGGGTGAAGTTGTAGCTGCCGCTACTAAAGAAAATGAAAAGTATATCGGAACACGCGCCGCTGTATTTCCGCTTATTCCTTGCAGAGAATGCACAAGCTGTAACAAGGGCGTTTACGAGTGCTGTAAGAGCTACGATTATTTAGGCTCACGCTCCGACGGCGCTTTTGCGGAATATGTAAGAGTTCCCGTATGGAACCTTGTTCCTATAGCGGATAACGTAAGCTTTGAAGAAGCCGCTATGGCTGAGCCTACAGCCGTTGCGCTTCACGCTTTAAGAAGAGCGGGTATTGAAATCGGCGAATCCGTTGTAATCTACGGTCCCGGTACTATAGGTATGCTTATCGCTCAGTGGGCTAAAGCCTGGGGCGCCAGCAAGGTTCTTTTAGTAGGTACCGATTTAAATAACTATGATTTTATCGAAAGCTTAGGCTTTTATGATTACTTTAACGCTTCTCACGGCGATCCCGTTGAGTGGGTTATGGAGCAGACAGGCGGTAACGGCGCCGATATAGCTATTGAAGCTGTAGGTATGGACGTAACCGCGGGTAACTGTCTTGACAGCGTAGCATCGGGCGGTAAGGTAATTTATGTAGGTAATCCTCACGGAGATTATACATTCCCGCAGAACACCTACTGGCAGATTTTAAGAAAACAGCTTAGAATTTTCGGAACATGGAATTCCGCGTACAATAATACTCCGCAGAGTGACTGGAGCATTGTTGTTGACGCTATGTCCACAGGAGCTGTTAAGGTTAAGCCTCTTATCACACAGACATTCTCGCTTGAGGAAATGGATAAGGGACTCGAAATTATGAAGGATCATACCGAGTTTTACAGCAAAGTTATGATTACTATGGACTAAGAGGTAAATATGAGAGGTATGTTATCACCGTCCGTTATGTGCGCTGATTTACTCAATTTATCCGACGAGATTAAAAAACTCGATGAACTCGGAGTTGAGTTTTTGCACATAGATTTTATGGACAATAAATTTGTGCCTAATATCACATTTGATACCAATATGGTAAAAAGCTTTAAAAAGCCGATGAAGAATATCAGAAGAGATATTCATATTATGGCTTTTGAACCTCAGCAGTATTTCGATAAGATGGAAATAGCCGAGGGGGATATGGTTTCCGTACATTTTGAGGCTTGTGAAAATCCTCACGATGTTTTAGCGGATATTAAATCCCGCGGCGCTGACGCCTGCCTTGCTATAAGCCCAGACACACCCGTAGATACTGTTTGCGAGTTCCTTGACGAGGTGTACGCTATCCTGATTATGACTGTTTATCCTGGGTTTGCGGGACAGCCTTTAGCTCCAAAGAGTATGGAACGTCTTGCCGAATTAAAGGATATTATCGTTAAATCGGGTAAGGATGTTCTTATTGAGGTTGACGGTAACGTAAGCTGGGATCATTGCGGTAAAATGCGTGAAAACGGCGCCGATATATTTGTCGCGGGATCTTCGTCTGTTTACGGAAAAGATTTTCCGCTTAATGAAGCGGTTGATAAATTTTATAAATTAGTTAAGTAATGTGAGGGATTTTTAATTGGATTATAAGATTAAAATTAACAGCATTGTTGTTGAAAAGCAATCAATGACAATTGATTTATCGGGTGAGTTTATCGATGAATCTATTAACCCTAAGTTTCTTTCTACTCCTAAGGTAATTCTTTACTTTGATAACGGAGAAGAAGATAGAAGAATTCCTCTTGTAATCAGATTCAGGGATATTACTTATATTGACGGAAAGTGTATGTTCTCAGGAATATACACTTATCGTTTGGATTATATCTTCTGGAAAACAAGAGGTCAGGGCTTACCGTTTAATATGTACTTCAATCTTAACTTCGCCGATTTCTACGCGGAAAGAGTACCTATAGACGTTACACCCGATGAATTTATTCAGGATAAAAAATTCTTTACTCTTAAGGCTTGCGGCGACCACTTTGATATTACATCAAGACCCGACAGGATAAACCGTTACAACCGCAAGGGCTCTATCGTTAAGGCTTTCGACTCGTTTATTAAGTTTATAACGCTTATTCTCTCCTTATGTCTTATTCCTATTTTTATAATAGAAGGTCTGTTAACCTTTACAGGCTTTAAGAGTATGCCGTCTAAAATCGAGTCCGAAAACAAGCTTGCGCGTCTTGTGTCGTATATTATCTACCGTATAGCGAGAGTTTCGAGAGAAAGTCTTACTATGGACGGTTATAAGAGAAACTTAATCAGACGTAAGTATAAGCATAAAAAGCATAAAAAGGTTCAGCCAAATAAAATCACTTTCTTCTCAGCGAGAAGAGAAGAGATTTCAGGTAACTTCGAGTTTGTTTACAACAAGATTAAGGATGATAAGAATCTCGATATCAATTTCTTGTTTAACACAAAATCCTTCAGATATATGACAAGAAAAGAAATCGACGATTTCGCCGAGGCTTGCGCTACAAGTAAGGTTATTATTCTAGACGAGTTTACTCCTCAGATTCACCTTATTGATATTAAACCCGAGACTAAGATTGTACAATTATGGCACGCCTGCGGAGCGTTTAAGACGTTTGGATTCACCCGACTCGGTAAACCAAAGGGCTCTCCTCAGCCTACGAGAATGCACCGTAACTATGACTATGTAACAGTAAGCTCAGATTATTGTAAAAAGTGCCATTCCGAGGGCTTCGGTATAGCTACAAAGAACGTTGTACCTACAGGTATCGCCAGAACCGATATTTTCTTCGACGAAGAGTATAAAGAGAACTTCAGAAAGCAGTTCTACAGCGAGTATCCCAACCTTAAAGATAAGAAGATCGTTCTCTTCGCTCCGACATTCAGAGGCGATATTAAACAGACCGCGAGATATCCGATGGAATTATTCGATATAAACGAGGTTTGCGAAACATTAGGCGATGAATACGCGGTAATTATTAAGCATCATCCGTTTATTACCGAGCAGCATCCGATTCCTGAGAAGTATAAGGATAGAGTTATCGACCTGTCCGAGAGCACCGAGATTAACGACCTGCTCTTTATTTCCGATGTTATTATCAGCGACTACTCGTCTCTTGTATTCGAGGCTTCCTTACTTAATATTCCTATGCTGTTCTACGCGTATGATTTACAGGCGTATATTAAGTCGAGAGATTTCTACTTCGACTTTAAGCTTTATATACCAGGTAAAATATGCAGTTCTCTTTATGAATTACTCCAGGCTATTAAGGAAGAGGATTTCGAAATGGAGAAAATCGAGAGATTCAGAAATATGTTCTTTGATGACCTCGACGGTAAGAGTTCCGAGAGAATCGCCCAGCTTATCTATAAATGTTTAGAATAAGACTTGACAAATCCATAATTTTGTTATATAATCTTCTAGTAAAATAAAGAAAGACAGAAATGTCTTCACCTGTGGGGTGTCGTCTGCACGGGTAATACTTATTAAAACTAAGGTTATTTAACTATGTTTATTTGTATTCAACGCGGACGATTTCTGTCCGCGTTTTATTTTTGTTATAATCGCTTTGGAGGTGCTTTATTATCAGCAAGCGTGAAATTCAGATCAACGAGGATATAAAAGGCAGCGAGCTTCGTATTATCAGCGCAAGCGGAGATCAGCTCGGTATTATGTCAGCTGAACAAGCTCTTGATCTGGCGGCTAAAGAAGACCTTGATCTCGTAAAAATTGCTCCCCAGGCTAAACCGCCTGTATGCAAGATTATGGATTACGGCAAGTACAAATTCGAACAGGCTAAAAGGGAAAAAGAAGCCAGAAAGAATCAGAAAATTGTCGATACAAAGGAAGTAAGACTTTCGCTTAATATCGATACCCATGACTTTAACACCAAGCTTAACAACGCTATAAAGTTTCTTAAGCACGGCGATAAGGTTAAGGTTTCTATTCGTTTCAGAGGCAGGGAAATGGGACATTCCGAGTTTGGATATGACCTTATGAAAAGATTTTCCGAGGCTTGCGAGGAATACGCGGTTGTAAATAAACCCGCTAAGCTTGAGGGCCGTAATATGCTTATGTTTTTATCGCCAAAGCCAAATAAGTAAATAGTTAAGGAGGATAAATATTATGCCAAAAATTAAAACACACAGCGGAGCTAAAAAGCGTTTTAAGCTTTCTAAAAAAGGTAAGGTAATTAGAGCTCACGCTAACAAATCTCACATCTTAAACAAGAAAACAACTAAACGTAAGAGAGGTCTGCGCCAGACTACTTGTGCTGATAAGACAAACGTGGCTCAGATTAAACGTCTTATCCCTTATAAATAATTGATTAAAAATTTCTAATTAACGGAGGTATTAAAAATGGCACGAGTAAAAGGTGCGATTACTACTCGCAAGAGAAGAAAAAAAGTATTAAAACTCGCTAAGGGTTATTTCGGCGCTAAATCCAGACATTTTAAAATGGCTAAACAGGCCGTTATGAAGTCAGGAAACTACGCTTATATCGGTCGTAAACAGAAGAAGAGAGATTTCCGTCGTCTTTGGATTACACGTATTTCAGCAGCTTGTAAGGCTAACGGAGTAAACTACTCCACATTTATGAACGGCCTTAAAAAAGCAGGAATTACACTTAACCGTAAGATGCTTTCCGAAATCGCTATTTCCGATCCCGCAGCTTTCACAGCTCTCGTTGAGCAGGCTAAAGCCGCAAAATAATTAAAATTGTAAACGCGTTTGGGACACCCCAAACGCTTTTGCTATTTATTATGAATTGATAATTGTATTATTATGATTAAGATTACAAGTAAAGATAATTCACTCGTAAAGCATATTAATAAATTGAATAAAAGCTCGAGGTATCGAAAAGAAAACGCTGAGTTTACAGCCGAGGGTGTAAGACTTTGCCTTGACGCTTTTAACTCTGACGCGAAAATTTCATATCTTGTTGTACGAGAAGATATTATAGATAAATACAACGATATAATCGAGAAGCTATCCGCGGTTTCGGAGAAAAGTTTTATTGTTTCAGAGAAGGTATTTAAAGAAATTTCCGAGACAAAATCGCCGCAGGGGATACTCTGTGTTATAAAAGCTCTTGACAAAACACCGCTATTTGGTAAAATTAGTATTGGTGGAAAATTTGTCGCGCTGGATAATATCCAGGATCCGTCTAATCTGGGAACTATTCTCAGGACGGCTGAAGCTGTAGGTATAGACGGAATTGTCTTATCCGACGACTGCTGTGATATTTATTCCCCTAAGGTTGTAAGGGGAAGTATGGGCGCTGTATTCAGAATCCCTTTTACTGTAGAAAGCAGTATTAAAGATTTTATTTCCGCGCATAAAGATATAACGTCGTACGCTTCCGTGGTTAGCGGTGACGCTGAAAAGATAACCGATGTTAAGTTTTCCGACAACTCTTTACTTGTTATCGGAAACGAAGGCAACGGCGTTAAAGCGTCTACAATAGAAGCCTGCGATAAAAAAATTACGATACCTATGAACGGCAGGGCGGAATCCTTAAACGCTTCGGCGGCTGCTGCTATTCTAATTTGGGAAATGGTTAAATGAATAATCTGAGATATTGGATTTGGTTTACCCAGTCAATCGGATATTGTACAACTAAAGCTAAGAAACTGACTTTTCTTTACGAAAGTATTGAGGAGTTTTATAACGGCGGAGAAAAAGAATGGCGTTTTTCGGGATTGTTTTCTGATAAGGAATTGGAAAATATGAAGAATACACCGTTATCTGTTTCTGATGAGATAATCGAAAAGTGCCGTCTTTATTATTACGATTTGGTTTGTATAGACAGCCCCGAGTATCCGAGGTGTCTGTTTGATATTGACGACCCTCCCGCTGTACTCTATATATCAGGCGCGTTGCCTGACATCGACGACAGAATGTCGATAGCGGTGATAGGTACAAGAAAAGCGTCTATGTACGGTATTAAATCATCCTACAGTATGGCGTATAACCTCGCTAAAGCGGGTGTTACGATTGTAAGCGGCGGAGCTTTAGGCGTAGACTGTTCGTCGCATTTAGGCGCGTTAGCCGCTGACGGAGTGACAATATGCGTGCTCGGATGCGGAATCAACTACGACTATCTGCGTGAGAACGCTAAAATGCGAAGTGATATTACGTTTAAAGGCGCGGTTATAAGCGAATATCCGCCCGACACCGAGCCGTACAGCTATCATTTCCCGCAAAGAAACAGAATTATTTCGGCATTATCCGACGGTATCCTCGTTATTGAAGCTGGCAGCAGAAGCGGTTCGCTGATAACGGTCAACTCGGCTTTGGAACAGGACGCGGGTAAAAAGATTTTCGCCTTAGCGGGACCTGTGGATTCACACTTCGACGGCTCTAATAAGCTCGTTAAAAACCGTATTGCTATGCTCGTTACGGATTATAAGGATATAATCGACGCGTTTGATAACGTGTATGTAACTACCGAGCTCGATGTATCAGCTCAACCCGCGGACGATATAATTGATGTAATTCCGATTAAAGGAAAAGCTCCCAATAATATAAACGGCTTAAAAACCAACGATTTATCGGAAATTCCCACGCATAAAGAAAACCTCGACTTAAACGAGGAACAGTACAACGTTTATTACGCTATCGGCTATGAACCTGTACATATAGATGTTATAGCTGAGAAAACAGGTCTGCCTGTATTTAAGCTGCTTCCGATACTTACTACGCTGGAGTTAAGAGAGCTTATAAAATGCGTACAGGGAAGAAGCTATAGAATAATTTAAACTTTTAATATTCCTTATTTGCTCACGATAAGGAAGTAATTTGTAATATAGTGGGCGGAAAGGTTATGAAGCTATGTCAAATTTAGTGATTGTTGAGTCACCCGCAAAGGCTAAAACAATTAAAAAATATTTAGGCAAGGATTTTGACGTTATCGCGTCTATGGGACACGTTCGCGACTTACCCGACGCTAGACTCAGCGTTGATATAAAAAACAACTACGAGCCTAAATACCAGATTATAAAGGGTAAGGAGTCTTTGGTAAAAGATATTAAAGCCCACGCCGCTGAATGCGATAAAGTATTTCTCGCAACTGACCCCGACCGCGAGGGCGAGGCTATATCGTGGCATTTGGCGTATATTCTTAATCTTGATTTAAACGACGCTAACCGCGTAGAATTTAATGAAATTACTAAAACAGGTGTTAATAACGGAATGAGCGCTCCGAGGTCGATTAATTTAAACCTTGTAAACGCTCAGCAGGCAAGACGTATTCTCGACCGACTTGTCGGATATAAATTAAGTCCGTTTATTTCCCAGAAAATAAGACGCGGTATGTCTGCGGGACGTGTACAGTCCGTAGCGGTTCGTATTATTGTTGACCGCGAGGAGGAGATAAGAGCGTTCAATCCCGAAGAATACTGGACAATTGACGCTAAATTTATCCCCAAAGGTTCGAGAAAATCTTTCCCCGCGACATTATATCTCGGTAAAGATAAAATCGAAAATGAGGAACAGGCTAAAAAAATCCTCTCCGAGCTCGAGGACGCTGATTTCTTTGTTAAAGACGTTAAACACGGTACTAGAAAGAAATCTCCCGCGCCTCCGTTTATAACCTCAACTCTACAGCAGGAAGCTTCGAGAAAGCTGGGCTTCCAGTCACGCCGTACAATGCGTGTAGCCCAGGAGCTTTACGAGGGAATTGAAATAGACAATATGGGCGCTACAGGTCTTATAACCTATATGAGAACCGACTCTTTAAGAATTTCAGCGCAGGCTGTATCCGAGGTTACCCAGTACATTAATGAAAAATTCGGCGAGAAATACCTTCCCGCTAAGCCCAGATTCTTTAAATCTCGTTCAAACGCTCAGGACGGTCACGAGGCTATTCGTCCTACAATGCCGTCTTTAGAGCCCGATAAGATTAAAAATAACTTATCCTCCGACCAGTATAAGCTCTACAACCTTATATGGAAGCGTTTTGTAGCCTCACAGATGGCGGATTGTCTGCAAAAAACAACCAGAGCCGAAATCGAGGGTAATAATCATATCTTTAAAGCTTCAGGCTATACCGTATCGTTTGACGGCTTTACCTCTTTATATGTAGAGGGTAAGGATACCGCCGAGGAAAAGGCTTCCCAGCTTCCCGATTTAGAAAAGGGAATGAGCGTACGCAAGAAAGAGATTGTGCCTAACCAGCACTTTACACAGCCTCCGCAGAGATATACGGAAGCTTCTCTTATTAAAACTCTCGAGGAAAACGGTATTGGACGTCCGTCTACATACGCCGCGACTATTTCAACAATCACAAGCCGCGAGTATGTAAAACGTGAGGGTAAAACTTTAATTCCCACCGAGCTCGGCGAAGCTATGGTTAACCTTATGAAAGAGCGTTTCTCTAAAATTGTTAACCTTAAATTCACCGCCCAGATGGAACAGAACCTCGATACAGTAGAAAGCGGAGAGGTTGAGTGGAAAGCTCTTATTGACGATTTCTACAAGGATTTTGAAAAGACCTTAGAAAAAGCCAAAACAGATATGGACGGCGTTAAAATCCAGCTTGAGGAAGATAAAACTGATATTATATGCGAAAACTGCGGCAGAAATATGGTTATTAAAGTCGGCAGATACGGTAAATTTATCGCATGTCCCGGTTATCCCGAATGTAAGAATGTTAAAAAGTACGTTCAGAAAATCGGCGTAAAATGTCCTAAATGTGACGACGGCGACGTTATAGTAAAGACAACGAAGAAAAAGACAGTATTCTACGGCTGCAGTAACTATCCGAAATGTGATTTCGTATCATGGAATGAACCTGTGAACGAAAGATGTCCGCAGTGCGGAGAAATCCTGTTCAAGAAAAAGGGTAAGAAAAAAGTCCTTTTCTGTGAAAACAAGGATTGCGGTTACGAGAAAGCAGTTAAAAGCTGATGTGCGTTAACGTAATCGGCGCAGGTCTCGCGGGATGCGAGGCGGCTTATCAGTTAGCGAAAAGGGGAATAAAGGTAAATCTTTACGAGATGAAGCCTGAGAAACATTCTCCCGCACACAAAAGCGATTTATTCGCCGAGCTTGTATGCTCGAACTCATTTAAAGCTGACAGGGTAAATTCCGCGGCGGGACTTTTAAAAGAGGAGATGAGGGTTCTTGACTCGATTCTCTTAAAAGCAGCTGATAAAGCAAGAGTTCCCGCGGGCGGAGCCTTAGCGGTTGACAGAAATATTTTTTCTAAGCTCGTAACCAATGAAATTAAGGCGAATAAAAACATTACCGTTATAAATAAAGAGATTACTAAGATTGATTTTTCAAAAATCACGGTTATAGCTACCGGTCCGCTTACATCCGACAGCCTTGCGGAGTATATCAATAAAGAAATCGGCGGTTCGCTATCGTTCTTTGACGCAGCCGCTCCAATTGTTGATTTTAAAAGCGTTGATATGAACAGGGCGTTTTTTGAATCAAGGTACGGCAAGGGCGATAAAACCGATTACCTTAATTGTCCTATGAATAAAGAGGAGTACGAAGTGTTCTACGACGCGCTTGTTAACGCCGAGAGAGCTCCTATACATGATTTTGATGTCAGAGATCCTAAGGTGTACGAGGGTTGTATGCCGATTGAGGTGATGGCGCAGAGAGGCCACGATACAATCCGTTTCGGCCCGATGAAGCCCGTAGGACTTACCGACCCGAACACAGGTCACAGACCTTGGGCGGTACTCCAGCTTCGTAAGGAGAATTCAGCGGGTACTATGTATAACCTAGTAGGATTCCAGACTAACCTTAAATTCTCCGAGCAAAAGAGGGTTTTCGGGCTGATACCCGCTTTAAAAAACGCGGAGTTTATCCGCTACGGTGTAATGCACAGAAACACTTTCTTGAACTCTCCCGAGATACTTAACAGTGATTTCAGCGTAAAGAAAAACGGCAATATCTTTTTTGCGGGTCAGATCACAGGCGTTGAGGGTTATATGGAAAGCGCTTCCTCGGGTATAATCGCGGGAATAAACGCGGCTCGAAAGCTGAATGATGAAATCCCGATAGTATTACCAGAAACTACTATGATTGGCGCGTTAAGCCGTTATATAGCTGACGATACAGTAAAAGACTTTCAGCCTATGGGCGCTAATTTCGGCGTACTGCCCGAGCTTAAAGACCGTCCCCGCGATAAACGCGAGCGCGGACAAGCGTATGCCGACAGAGCTTTAGCTGATTTAAAAATATATTTAGAAAGCGTGAGATTATGAAAATAATAGTTGACGCGATGGGCGGAGACAACGCTCCTCTCGAAATAATAAAAGGAGCCCTGGACGCTCACAACGAATATGGTGTAGATATTATTCTTGTAGGACAGGAAGACGTTATAAAATCAGTTTCCTCCGAGAACAATATTGATATTTCAAGTATGGGAATAGTTAACGCTACCGAAGTAATCGCAACCGACGAGGACGCTGACGCGGTATTAAAAAAGAAGCCTGACAGCTCGATGTCTGTCGGACTTAAAATGCTCGCAAACGGCGACGGCGACGCTTTTGTAAGCGCGGGTAACAGCGGCGCGCTTTGTGTAGGCGGTACTCTTATAGCTAAACGTATAAAGGGTATTAAACGACCCGCGTTCGCTCCTATATTACCGCATTTCGGCGGAGGATGCTTTATGCTTATTGACGCGGGAGCTAATCTTGAATCTCGTCCCGAAATGATTGTACAGTACGCCGTAATGGCTTCGGCTTATATGAAGAACGTGATGAAGGTTGATAACCCCAGAGTCGGTCTTATTAACGTAGGTACCGAGGAACATAAAGGAATGGAGCTTCAGCGTAACGCGTACGAGCTGTTAAAAGAAGCTGACATTAACTTTATAGGTAACGTAGAGGGCAGAGATTTACCGTACGGCTGCTGTGATTTAGCTGTATGCGACGGATTCACAGGCAATATCGCTCTTAAAACTTACGAGGGTACAGCGAAGGCTATTATGGTAAAGGTTAAAGAGCTGTTCTCCAAGAGCGCGAAAAACAAGCTTGCCGCCGCTTTAGTAATGAAAGATTTAAAATCTATGGTTAAGGAATTTGACTATAATGAGCACGGCGGCGCTCCGATTATGGGTACGGCAAAGCCTGTATTTAAAGCTCATGGAAGCTCTAAAGCAAAAACCTTTAAGAACGCTATAAGACTTACCAAGAATTATGTAGAGGCTGACGTTATAAGCGAAATTACAAACGCTGTAAATGTAAAATGAGGAAAGTATGAAAGATTTTGAAAAAGTAATAGATTATAAATTTAATAATCCTAAGCTTTTACAAGTGGCGCTGACTCATTCTTCTTACGCTAACGAGATGAAGGACAAGGGCGTAAAATGCAACGAGCGCCTGGAATTTTTAGGCGACGCGGTTTTATCTATCGTTGTAGCTGATTACATATTTGAGAATATGCCTGAATTGCCCGAGGGCGAGCTTACCAAGCTAAGATCTTCTCTCGTTTGCGAGAAAGCTTTATTTAAGTTCGGCAAGGAGATTAACCTCGGCGACTACTTAAAGCTTAGTAAAGGTGAAAAAAACGGCGGGGGAGCGCAACGTCCGTCAATTGTATCGGACGCGTTCGAGGCTGTAATTGCCGCGATTTATCTCGACGGCGGTATTGAGCCCGCTAGAAAGCATATTTTAAGATTTGTAATCCCCGAAATAAATAACAGAAACACAAAGCCTTTTAAGGATTATAAAACAACATTACAGGAAATTGTACAGAAAAACCCGGGTGAAAAAATATCCTACCGTCTTGTTTCCGAGACAGGTCCCGACCACGATAAGCATTTTGTATTTGAAGTTCTTTTAAACAGCAACGCTATCGGTAAAGGCGGCGGTAGAAGTAAAAAAGAAGCCGAGCAGAACGCCGCTAAGGAAGCTTTGGAGTTGATGGGCTATTAATCACAGTAATATCGCGATCTTCGTTCCGCATAACGGATGTCCCCATCAATGCTCGTTCTGTGAGCAGACTAAAATTACAGGTCAGGTTAAACAACCCTCGACCGAGGATGTAAAATCGGCTGTAGAAAAGGCTATAAAGGATTTAGGAGAATTAACGAAAGAATCTGAAATCGCTTTTTTCGGCGGAAGCTTTACGGCGATTAAAAGAGAATATATGCTCTCGCTGCTCGATGCAACGGTTCCTTATATTGAATTGTTTAAAGGGATACGCCTTTCCACCAGACCTGATTATATTAACGATGAAGTTTTACTTCTTTTAAAGAAATATAATGTTACTACTATTGAGCTCGGAGCGCAGTCGATGAACGATGAAGTGCTTAAAGCTAATAAAAGAGGTCATAACGCTTTGGATGTAGTAAAAGCTTCAAAGCTTATAAAAAGCTACGGCTTCAACCTCGGATTACAGATGATGACGGGGCTTTATAAGTCGGATTATAATTCCGATTTATATACAGCTAATGAGTTTATAAAATTAAAGCCAGATTGCGTAAGGATTTATCCGACCGTAGTTATGAAAAACACGGAGCTTGAAACCTTATACAATAAAGGCTTATATGTTCCGATGACTTTATCCGAGTCGGTAGAGCTTTGCTCTGAAATAATAACGATGTTCTATAAAAATAGTATTGATGTTATCCGCGTAGGACTTCATTACAGCGACTCATTAAAAGAAAATGATGTAGCAAAAAACTATCATCCCGCGTTTAAGGAGCTTTGCGAAAGTAAAATTTTCTTAAACAAAATATTAAGCGAAGTTAAAAACTACGATAGTAAGGATTTTACCGTTTATGTTAATAAAAAATCCTTATCTAAAGCTATCGGACAGAATAAAAGTAATATAAAAGAGTTAAACAACCTAGGATATAATGTGGTTTTTAAAACCGACAACAATCTTAGTAAATACGATATATTAATAAACAGGTGATAAAATGCTGTTAAAATCCCTTGAAATTCAAGGCTTTAAAACATTTCCCGATAAAACTAAATTAACCTTCGATACAGGTATGACCTCTGTTGTAGGTCCTAACGGTTCAGGTAAAAGTAATATAAGCGACGCTATACGCTGGGTACTCGGCGAGCAGTCGCCTAAAAGCCTGCGCTGTTCTAAAATGGAAGACGTTGTTTTCAACGGAACCGATGACAGAAAAGCGAAAGGCTACGCGGAGGTTACTTTAAATATCTCTAATAAAGACAGGTTTTTACCGTATGACGGCGATAATGTAGCCGTTACAAGAAGATATTTCAGAAGCGGTGAGAGCGAGTATCTAATAAACGGCGCTCAGGTTCGTCTTAAAGATATTAACGAGCTGTTTATGGATACAGGTCTCGGTCGCGACGGTTATTCTATGATTGGCCAGGGCAAAATCGACAGTATCGTTTCCTCGAAAAGCGAGGACAGACGTGAAATCTTCGAGGAAGCCGCTGGTATTTCGAGATACAGATACAAGAAGATTGAATCCGAAAGAAAGCTAAAACATACCGATGACAACCTCCTCCGTTTAAGGGATATCGTTTCCGACTTAGAGGAACGTGTAGGCCCGCTTAAAAAACAGTCGGATAAGGCTCAAAGATTTCTTGAATACTCCGACGAGAAGAAAGATATCGAAATCGCGCTTTGGGTAAATACTCTTAATAACAGCAATAAGGTTATAAAAGAGGAAGAGGATAAAATCGAGATCTCCCGTATCCAGCACAAGCAGGCGGGCGAGGCTTTAGACGATATCCAGAACGAAACCGAAAGCATTTACCTTAAAAACGCGCAATTCTCCTCCGATATAGAGGATATAAGAGAGAATATCAACAACGTGATGGCTGAGATGAGCTCTAAAAAATCCTCGGTTTCCGTTTGCGAGAATGATATTCTTCATAATAAAGAGAATATAGAAAGATTAAAAGAAGAAATTAAAAAGGTTGATATCGACGCCGAGGACGCTTTAAACAGTATTGAGGCTAAGAAAGAAAAGATTTCCGAGCTTGATAAGTATATTTCCGAAAAGCAGGAATTATATGATGAGGTTTCGGACAAGCTGAATATTATCAATACCGATTCAAGCAGAAGCGGCGATAAAATACAGGAATTAAGCTCTAAGCTCGCGGAGCTTACCGCTCAGTCAGCTGACGCGCGTGTTACACAAATGACGAGCGTCACATCTGTAACAGAGCTGCAATCCCGTATTGAGAATATTATGGAATCAAATTCTCAGCGCGGCGAGCAGTACGAAACAACTCTCGAGATTTCTAAGGAATACGAAACTAAAATTGATAAGATCAATTCCGAGGTTGAGTCTTTAGAAAACTCCGTAAAAGGACTGGAGCTAAAGCTCGAGTCAAGAAAGAAAAAGAGAGACGAGTTAAAGGAAAAAACCGATAATCTGAAGTTAGACGCCGAGCAGGCTTTAAGAAGAGTTAAACTGCTTGAAGATTTAGAGAGAAACCTCGAGGGATTCTCGTATTCGGTAAAGAATGTAGTAAAAGCGTCCAAAAACGGTCAGCTTAAAGGCATAAGAGGGCCTGTATCAAGAATTATAGAGGTTCCTGCCGAATATACTGTAGCTATCGAAATCGCTCTAGGCGCGGCTATGCAGAATATCGTTACCGCTACAGAGCAGGACGCTAAAGCCGCTATCGCATTCCTTAAAAAACGTGACGGCGGTCGAGCGACTTTCCTGCCTATGAATACGATTAAGCCTAAAGAATTCACCGAAAAAGGCGTTGACGATTTATACGGCTTTATCGGAATCGCTTCCGATTTATGTGATTGTAAGCCCGAATACAATAATATTCTTAAATCACTTCTCGGACGTATTGTAGTTGCCGAGGATTTAAACAGCGCTACTACAATAGCTAAGAAATATAACTACCGCTTTAAGGTCGTAACTCTCGACGGTCAGGTTGTAAACGCGGGCGGTTCTCTTACAGGCGGTTCGCTCGGTAAGAAATCAGGCTTGCTTTCAAGAGCGAGCGAGATTTCGAAGCATAAGAAAACAGCCGAGGATTTAAACAAAAAGGCGTTAGACTCCGAAAAACTTCTCGAAAAAGCTGTTTCTGATTTCGCTTCTATAGAAGGTGAAATCCTTGCGACAAGAGCTGATTTATCCAATTCTAAACAGGAGCAGGTTCGTATTCTAACCGAGGCTAAGGCTTGCGAGAATGAACTTAATACACAGAAACAGGCTATAGACGAGGCTGAAGCAGAGATTAAAAGCTGTAAAGAGAGAATCAAACAATTTAAAGTTGATGAACAGAGAGCTAAAGAACAGCTCGATGATATTAACTGGTCGATTTCTGAATACGAAGCGCAGATGTCGGAGATTACGGGCAACCGTACCAAGCTCACCGAACAGCGTGAGAGTATGAGCGAAAAGCTCCAGAATATCAGGCTGGAAATCGTCACCGCAAAAAAGGATATTGATACCTTGAATTCCGAGATTTCCTACGCTATTTCCACCGAAGAAAGCAGGGATTCAAGAAAGTCGGATATTTTAAGAGAGATAGAAAGCTTAAATTCCGTTATAGCTAATACTGAAAGTAAAATCGAATCTCTTAAAAATGATATCAACAGTTCCGACGAAAGCATTAAGTCCTTTAACAAAAAGATAGAAGATATTAACGAGAAAAAAGCTCAGCTTGAAAAACGTTCGGGAGAGCTTAGAGTTCTCGAAAGAGAGAAGAATAACGAGCGAGAAGCCGCGGGTCAGGAGCTCGCAAGGCTTGAAGAAAGAAGAATAAATTTAAGAAAAGAATACGACAATATAATTTCCAAGCTTTGGGAGGAATACCAGCTTACCAAAAAAGAGGCTGAGGAAAAGGCGATTGATTTAGAAAGTATTTCAGAATCAAAATCAAGGTTAAACGAGCTTAAATCGAAAATCAGAGCTTTAGGAAACGTTAATGTCGGCGCTATTGAGGAATATAAAGAGGTTTCCGAAAAATACTCGTTTATGAGCGTTCAGGTTAACGACGTAGAAAAGTCGAAGAAAGAAATCGAACGTCTTATAAAAGACCTTACAAAGCAGATGCAGGAGGAGTTCATAAAGAGCTTCGAGGAAATCAACAGGAATTTTACCTACACCTTTAAGGAGCTTTTCGGAGGCGGTACAGCTTCTCTGGCGCTTACGGATCCCGAAGATATTCTTACAAGCGGAATAGATATTATAGTTCATCCTCCTGGAAAGATCGTCGTACATCTCGACGCTTTATCGGGCGGAGAAAAGGCGCTTGTAGCTATCGCTTTATACTTCGCTATTATGAAGGTAAGACCTGCTCCGTTCTGCGTAATGGACGAGATTGAAGCGGCGCTGGATGAGGTTAATGTAGACAGGTTCGCGCAGTATGTAAGAAATCTTACCAACAAAACACAGTTTATCCTTATTACCCACAGACGCGGTACAATGGAGGAAGCTGATGTGCTTTACGGCGTTACAATGCAGGACGAAGGCGTTTCAAAGCTGCTTGAATTAAGAGCAAGCGAAGTCAGCGCTAAACTCGGAATTTAATAAAGGAATGAAATTATGGGAATTTTCAGTAAAATTAAAGAAGGATTAAAAAAGACAAGAGACAGCGTTATCGGTCAGATTGGCTCAATGCTTAAATCATTCACCAAAATCGACGAGGAGCTTTTCGAAGAACTTGAGGAGCTTCTGGTAATGGGTGATGTCGGCGTACAGACTGCCGAGGAAATCTGCGATAAGGTAAAAGCTAAGGTTAAAGAAACAGGCACTACCGATCCAGGAGAGATTCAGAATCTCTTGGAAGAAGTTGTAAGCGAAATGCTTAAAGGCGGCCAGGAGCTTAATCTTAACACAAATCCGTCCGTTATTCTTGTTATCGGTGTAAACGGCGTCGGTAAAACTACGACTATCGGTAAAATGGCTTACCAGTTTAAAAACGAAGGTAAAAAGGTTCTTTTAGCCGCCGCAGATACATTCAGAGCCGCGGCTATTGACCAGTTGCAAATTTGGGCTGACAGAAGCGGTTGCGATATTATTAAACAGAACGAGGGAAGCGATCCCGCCGCTGTAGTATATGACGCAATTTCCGCCGCTAAAGCCAGAGGCGCGGATATTATTATCGCCGATACAGCGGGCAGACTCCATAATAAAAAGCACCTTATGGACGAGCTTGCCAAGATTAACCGTATAATCGACAGAGAGCTCCCCGACGCTGATAAGGAAGTGTTGCTCGTTCTCGACGCTACAACTGGTCAGAACGCCGTTTCCCAGGTTGAGCACTTTAAGGAAGCGACAGGTATCACAGGTATAGTTCTTACCAAGCTTGACGGTACGGCAAAGGGCGGTATTGTTCTTGCTATTAAGAACACGCTTGACGTTCCTGTAAAATATATCGGAGTAGGCGAACAGATCGACGATCTTCAGCCGTTCAACCCTGACGCTTTCTCGAAAGCATTATTCGATTTCAGTAACGAGGAATAATATGAAATTTATTATAGCTACAAACAACGCGCAAAAGCTCGTTGAGCTCGAAAGAATTCTTTCTCCGTTAGGGATTGACGCCGTTTCTCCGAAAGACGCGGGGATATCTCTTGATGATGTAGAGGAAACGGGTACAACCTTTAAGGAGAACTCATACATTAAAGCTAAAGCCGCCTGTTATAAAACAGGATATCCCGCTATAGCTGACGATTCAGGAATCTGTGTAGACGCTTTAGACGGCGCTCCGGGGATATTCTCGGCAAGATTCGCGGGCGAAACGGCTACAGATGAAGATAAGAATAATCTTATTTTAGAAAAGTTAAAGGATACTCCCGAAAGCGGACGAGGCGCTCATTACACCTGCGCTGTTACGTGCGTATTTCCGAACGATGACGTAATACAGGTAGAGGGAAAGTGCTTCGGAAAAATCGCTTATGAGCCTGACGGCGACGGCGGTTTCGGATATGACCCTATATTCCTTTACAACGGCGTATCATTCGGTAATGTCTCAGCCGAGGAAAAGGATAAAGTAAGCCATAGGGGAAACGCTTTAAGGGAGTTTAAAGCGGAACTTATAAAGTATCTGGAGGAAAACGATGTTAACAAGTAAACAGAGAGCTTATTTAAGAAGCTTAGCTAATTCAATAGATACAATTGTTTTCGTCGGTAAAGGCGGAATGAATGAACAGATTATAAAGCAGGTTGACGACGCTTTAACTGCGAGAGAGCTTATAAAAGGTAAATGCCTTGAGCATTGTCCTTTATCTTCCCGCGAAGCAGCCGATTTAATTGAACCAGCTGTAAATTGCGATGTAGTACAGGTTATCGGCTCTAAATTCGTTTTATACAGACCTAATCCCGACGAGCCTCAGATTACGCTTCCTAAAGCAAAGAATAAAAAGGGGTAAATTGTGAACGCGGAAGAATACCGTTCTTTAATTAGAACACGGATGGGGGAAAGACGCTATATCCACAGCGTTAATGTAGCGAAAGCGGCGGTTAAGCTCGCTGAAATTTACGGCGCTGATGTGGAAAAAGCGGAAATCGCGGGTATATTGCACGATTCCTGTAAGGAAATACCCAAGGATGAAATGTTGCAAATTATCTTAAGCGGTGGTATAATACTTGACGCGGTTGAAAAAGGCACCTCGAAGCTGTGGCATTCAATCGCGGGAAGCGTTTACGCGCGTAATACGCTTGGTATTAAAGATGAGGATATATTAAACGCTATAATGTATCATACTACAGGCAGAGCAGGGATGTCTTTGCTGGAGAAAATTATTTTTGTCGCTGATTTTATCGGAGATGAACGTGACTATAACGGTGTTGAGATTATGAGAGATAAAGCATATAACCACTCTTTGGAGGACGCTATGCTTTTCGGCTTGCAATTTACAATCACCGATTTAGCAAAAAGAAATTTAACAATACATAGCAACGCTATTAATTGCTATAACGATATAATAACTACTTTAAAAGAGAAAGGGTTGCAGTAATGACAACTTACGAACAAGCTGTAAAAATAGCGAAGATTTTAGATTCAAAAATTGCTCAGGATATTAAGATTATCGAGATTTCCGACGTTACTATCTTAGCTGATTATATGGTAATCGCAACAGGTAGAAGCAGTACACAGGTTAAATCATTAGCTGATGAGGTTGAGTATCAGATGGACGAAGCGGGAGTTTCCGTAAGCCATATTGAAGGACATCGCTCCAACAGCTGGATTTTACTTGACTATGTCGATATAATCGTTAATGTATTTAACGAAGAAGCGAGAGAGTTCTATAATCTCGAGCGTCTGTGGCAGGATGGTAAAGAGCTTGATTTATCGGAAATTTTAGATTAATCGGGAGGTAAATATGAAATATAATCATAAGACTGTAGAAGAAAAATGGCAAAATATCTGGGAGAAAAAGGGTGTTTTCCACGCGAGTAACGATACCTCGAAAGAAAAGTTTTACGCTCTTATAGAGTTTCCTTATCCTTCGGGACAGGGACTTCACGTAGGACATCCGCGTCCGTATACGGCGCTCGATACCGTTGCCCGTAAAAGAAGGCTCCAGGGTTATAATGTGCTTTATCCTATCGGTTGGGACGCTTTCGGACTTCCTACCGAGAACTACGCTATTAAGAATCACATTCACCCCGAAGTAGTTACCAAGCAGAATATCGCTCGTTTTAAAAAGCAGATCCAGTCGCTCGGTATTTCTTTCGATTGGAGTCGGGAGATCAATACAACAGATCCCGATTACTATAAATGGACGCAGTGGATTTTCTTACAGCTGTTCAAGCACGACTTAGCTTATAAGAAAAAGATGAACGTTAACTGGTGTACCTCCTGTAAGTGCGTTTTAGCTAACGAGGAGGTCGTTGACGGTAAATGCGAGCGTTGTTCAAGCGAAGTTATCCGTAAGGATAAATCCCAGTGGATGCTTAAAATCACCGCTTACGCCGACAGACTTATAAACGACCTCAATTTAGTAGATTATCCCGCGCGCGTTAAGGCGCAGCAGATTAACTGGATCGGACGTTCAACTGGTGCTGAGGTTGATTTTACAGCTACAACAGGCGATAAGCTTACCGTATATACAACCCGCTGTGATACATTATTCGGCGCTACATATATGGTTATTTCTCCCGAGCACCCGCTTATTGAGAAGTGGGCGGATAAGCTCAATAACATTGACGAAATCAGAGCGTACCAGCTCGAGGCTTCAAAGAAATCTGATTTCGAGCGTACTGAGGTCGCTAAGGAAAAGACAGGCGTTAAGCTCGACGGTGTTGAGGCAATTAACCCTGTTAACAATACTAAAATCCCGATTTTCGTATCAGATTATGTACTTGTATCCTACGGTACAGGCGCTATTATGGCGGTTCCCGCTCACGATACCCGTGACTGGGAGTTCGCTAAGAAATTCAACTTACCTATTATCGAAGTAGTTAAGGGCGGTAAGGATGTACAGGAAGAAGCCTTTACCGACTGCGCTACAGGCGTTTTAACCAACTCAGGCTTTATCGACGGTTTATCTGTTGAGGACGCTAAAGTAAAGATGATTAAATGGCTCGAGGATAATAAAATCGGACGAGCAAAGGTTAACTATAAGCTCCGCGACTGGGTATTCTCTCGCCAGCGTTACTGGGGAGAGCCTATTCCGATTGTTCATTGTGAGAAATGCGGATATGTTCCGATTGACGAGAGCGAGCTTCCGCTTAAGCTTCCTATGGTTGATTCTTATGAGCCTACAGATACGGGCGAATCTCCGCTCGCTAAGATGACGGACTGGATCAACACAACCTGTCCGTGCTGCGGCGGAAAAGCTTTAAGAGAAACCGATACTATGCCTCAGTGGGCAGGTTCGTCATGGTACTTCTTAAGATATATGGATCCTCATAACAACGAGGCTTTAGCATCCAAGGAAGCTTTAGAGTACTGGTCGCCCGTAGACTGGTATAACGGCGGTATGGAGCATACCACGCTTCACTTGCTCTACAGCCGTTTCTGGCATAAGTTCCTGTACGATTTAGGTATCGTTCCTACAAAAGAGCCGTACGCTAAACGTACCAGCCATGGTATGATATTAGGCGAGAACGGCGAGAAGATGTCTAAATCAAGAGGCAACGTAGTTAATCCCGACGAAATCGTTGACGAATACGGCGCTGATACAATGCGTCTTTACGAAATGTTTATCGGCGACTTCGAGAAAGCCGCGCCCTGGAAAACCTCCAGCATAAGAGGATGCAGAAGATTTATCGAGCGTTTCTGGAACTTACAGAATATCCTCGTAGACGGCGATACAATCCGTCCCGAGCTCGAAAGCGCTTTCCATAAAACGATTAAAAAGGTCGGCGACGATATAGAAAATATTAAGTTTAATACAGCTATCGCGGCTTTAATGTCGCTTATTAACGATATAACCGCGTTCGGTTCAATCAATAAGAAAGAACTTGCTATATTCGCTATTCTTTTAAATCCGTTCTCACCCCACGTAAGTGAGGAAATCTGGGATGTGTGCTCGCTGGGCGAGGGTATAGTCGCAGAGCAGAACTGGCCCGAATACGACGAGAGCAAGTGTGTTGAGCAGACAATTGAAATCGCCGTACAGGTTAACGGTAAAATTAAGGCTAAGCTCAATATAGCTCCCGACGCCGAGCAGAGCGATGTTCTTAATATGGCTAAGGCTGACGAGGCTGTGGCTAAGGCTATAGACGGTATGAATATTATTAAAGAAATCTACGTTAAGGGCAGAATTGTAAATATTGTCGTTAAACCGTAATAATATTGTTTTTAGCGTATTTTAACTAATTTTTTGATAGGTATTGACATTTTATGTCTACTTGTTGTATAATACCTATTGCATTAGTTTGCAAATTACCCATATCGATGGGAGGGATATAGAATGTCAGAAGTAAGACTTAAAGAAAACGAATCTCTTGAAAGCGCATTAAGAAGATTTAAGAAGCAGTGCGCGAGAGCAGGCGTTATCGCTGAAGTTCGCAAGAGAGAAGCTTACGAGAAGCCTTCCGTAAAGCGCAAAAAGAAGTCCGAAGCAGCTCGTAAACGTAAATACAGATAAAATTAAGCGGACATTTTGTCCGCTTTCTTTTTTAGCTAAAAGGAGTAAAATATGAAAAAAGCACTTGTAATACTCGGCCCTAATCTAAATATGGTTGGCGTGCGAGAAAAAGGAGTATACGGTACCGAAACAGCGGAAACTATAAATAAAGACATTTTATCATACGCTAAAGAAAACAGCTTTGAATGTGAAATATATCAATCCAACCACGAGGGAGATATAATAGATAAAATCCATTCGGCTTTTAATAAGTTTGACGGCGTGATTATTAACGCGGGAGCGTTAACGCACTACAGCTACGCTCTGCGTGACGCTATAGCGTGCCTTAGTATTCCGTTTATTGAGGTTCATATGTCCAATATTCACGCTAGGGAAGAATTCCGCCATACTTCCGTAATCGCTCCCGTATGCAAAGGACAGATTTGCGGATTTGGTGAAATCGGCTATCTTTTAGCTTTTAACGCTTTAAAGGAAATGATTTAATTGAATGATTATATTAATCGTATAAACAGGCTGATAGCCCTTTTAGACGACAACAAAAAAGCCTTGCTTATTACAAACGAGAATAACGTATATTATCTTAGCGGGGTTCTAAACTGCGAGGGCAAGATATTAATTGCTAAAGACAAAAGCTATCTTTTAGTCGATTTCAGGTATATTGAGCTTGCGAAAAACACTTGTAAAAGCTGCAAGGTCGTTTTATATACTAAGCTTTACGACGATATAAACTCAATCTGTAAAAAGCACAGCGTTAACTCTATTTATCTTGAATCGGATAATATAACGCTAAGTCAGTATAATATAATGCTTCGCAGGTTTAACGAACACGGAATATCCTTGATTAGCGACGATACATTAAGTAAAACTGTTTCTAATTTAAGGCTTATTAAAAGCGAGGATGAAATAAAGCTTATTGATAAGGCTCAGAAAATTACCGAAAAAGCTTATAACGAAGTTTTGAACTACGTTAAGCCGGGAGTAAAAGAACGGGATATTTGTATTGAGCTCGAGCGTCTTATAAAAAAATACGGCGCTTCGGGAGTAAGCTTTGATTTAATTACAATTACAGGTAAGAAAACCTCGCTTCCGCACGGTGTTCCGTCTGACGGGATAGTAAAAGAAGGCGATTTCTTTACATTCGATATCGGCTCACTGTACAAAGGCTACCACAGCGATATGACACGTACCGTCGCCGTTAAGAGCTGTAACGATTATCAGAGAGAAATCTATAATATAGTTTTAAAAGCGCAGACTACGGCGCTTGAAGCCGTAAAAGCAGGCGTTAAGGCGTCGGATATAGATAAAACCGCGCGTGATATTATAGATAACGCGGGATATAAGGATAATTTCGGACATTCCACAGGTCACGGGGTAGGACTTGATATACACGAATTACCATTTGTCAGCACCAAAAGCGATACCATTTTATCCGAGAATATGGTGATTACCGTAGAGCCGGGAATTTATCTTGAAAATCAGTTCGGAGTACGGATTGAGGATATGGTTCTTGTTAAAGAAAACGATTATAAAAACTTTGCTTCAATTACAAAAGAACTAATTATTGTATAATACTTGCATTTTAGCGTTTTTTTATGTATAATTAATTTGTACTAAATTATCAGGAGGTATGACTATGATTTCTGCAGGTGATTTCAGAAACGGCGTAACTTTCGAAATGGACGGTCAGGTTGTTTCTATTATTGAATTCCAGCACGTTAAACCCGGAAAGGGA
The DNA here is from genome assembly GCA_002350765.1 of Ruminococcaceae bacterium UBA2854. Classification (GTDB taxonomy): domain Bacteria; phylum Bacillota; class Clostridia; order Oscillospirales; family Acutalibacteraceae; genus Ruminococcoides. The sequence goes on along the minus strand of DEFK01000024.1, from coordinate 22,659 downwards.
GCGGCGTTCGTAAGAACAAAAATCAGAAACGTTATTACAGGTTCGGTTGTTGAAAAAACTTTCAACCCCAACGACAAGTATCCCAAGGCTTTTGTAGACCGTAAGGATATGGAGTACAGCTACAACGACGGCGAGCTCTATTACTTTATGGATACAGAAACATGGGAGCAGCTTCCGATTAACGCTTCTGTTCTCGGCGATAACTTTAAATTTGTTAAAGAGAATATGATTTGTAAGATTCTTTCTTACAAGGGCAATGTATTCGGTGTTGAACCGCCTAACTTCGTTGAACTCGAGGTTACTAAGACTGATCCAGGCTTTGCGGGCAACACTGCTACTAACGCTACTAAACCCGCTACTGTTGAAACAGGCGCCGAGGTTAAGGTTCCTCTCTTTATCAACGAGGGCGAGATTATCCAGATTGACACACGTACAGGCGAGTATTTAGGCAGAGCTTAAGGAGATAATATGTCTGATTTTATGAATGTTTCCGAAAGAGCCGCGTATTTAAAGGGTCTAGCCGAAGGACTTGATTTAGATAAATCTAAGCCTGAGGGTAAGCTTATAGACGCAATGCTCGATTTAATCTATGATATGTCCGATGAGATTACATATATCGAGGAAGATGTTCAGTTCCTTATAGAACAGAACGACGAGCTTTTCGAGATTATTGACGAAATCGGCTATGACGTAGATGATGAATACGACGCGTTTAATGAGGATAACCCCGAATACGAGGTCAAGTGCCCCGATTGCGGAGCTGAGATCGTTGTAGACGAGGATACTCTTATTGAGGGCGAGATGAATTGCCCTAACTGCGGCGGTGAATTGGAATTTGATTTCTCTAGCTTATTCGCTGACGAGTTTTGCGATGAAGATTGCGAAAATTGCGACGTTGAAAACTGCGATATTAAGTTTTAAAATGTAACAAACTAACACCTCTCGTGTAGTATAACGAGGGGTGTTTTTTTGTTATATAAAAAGAAAAAGTCAAGATTACATAAAAGACTTAGAAGAATTACAATAATACTGATCTTACTGATTACCGTTATTATATTAGTTTTTGAGTCGCAGGCGATTCCGTTTACAAAAAAATGCGTCAGAAAACAGGCTAAAACTATTTCGGCAAGAATTATAGGAAAGGCTGTAGACAGTGTAGTTACAAAGCTAAACTATAAGTATAAGGATTTAGCCGTAATAAACTATTCTGATAACGGTCAGGTAAATTCAATATCCGCTAATTCAATTAACATTAACAGAATCAAGTCAAATACAATTGATAAAATACAAAACGAGCTCGATAAAAATAAAGTATATAAATTTTCATTACCTTTAGGCTCGTTTACAGATATTACATTATTCAGCACCTTCGGTCCCGATATAGAAATAAGCTTCGTTTTAACAGGTTCGGTGAACTGTAAAATCGAAAGCAAATTTGAGAGTGGGGGAGTAAACCAGACCGTTCATCATATATTTCTTGTAGTGGAAACGGAGATTATAACAATCAGTCCCGAGTACAGCGAAAAGGTAAATTATAAAACGGATTACGAGATAGCCCAGACTGTAATAGTAGGTTCAACCCCGTCAACATACGCAGATATTGTGAGATAATTATAAAAAAACACAAAATATAGTAAAAAATAGTTTTAAATCTATTGTAATGTTTTTGGTTTTATGGTATAATCACTAGGAATGTAATTTATGATTGGGGCAATTTGTCTTGACGGAAAAATATAGTACTCTAACTGACTTCAACGAATCACAGAGCGAGTACCTGAATCTTATATATGAAATAATGGAAAAACGTAAACGCGGCGCTAAACCCGTAGCGTTTATCCGCACATACGGTTGTCAGCAAAATGTTGCCGACGGCGAGCATATTAAGGGTATGCTGGGAGAAGCGGGCTTTGTATTCGAGGATAAACCCGATAACGCTGATTTTATTCTTTTTAATACCTGCGCTGTCAGAGAACATGCCGAGGACAGAGTATTCGGTAATGTCGGCGCGCTAAAGAATCTAAAAAGAAAGTATCCCGATACACTAATAGCGCTCTGCGGCTGTATGATGGAACAAAAGCATATTGCCGAAAGAATGTATAAAAGCTTTCCTTATGTCGGACTTGTTTTCGGAACACATTCTCTTCATCTTTTCCCTGAGCTTCTGTATAAAGCCCTGTCAAGCGGAAAACGAGTTTATCTAAGAGATAATGACGACAGCCTGATTCACGAGGGTTTACCCTTAAAACGTGACGGTAATTTCAAAGGCTGGCTACCTATTATGTACGGCTGTAACAACTTCTGTACATACTGTATCGTACCGTATGTAAGAGGTAGGGAACGCAGCCGTGAAAAAGATATTATTATCTCGGAAGCTAAAGAGATGATAAACGCGGGGTATAAGGATATAACCTTACTCGGACAGAATGTAAATTCCTACGGTAAAACCTTAAAGGATAAAACAAGCTTCTCGCAATTGATACGTGAGGTTGACAGTATCGACGGAGATTACTGGCTCAGGTTTATGACCTCGCATCCTAAGGATTGTACCAAGGAGCTTATTGATACTATAGCTTCCTCGAAGCATATAAGCAAGCATTTACATCTACCTTTTCAATCGGGCTCAAGCCGTATATTAAAGCTTATGAACCGTCATTACGACAGGGAGAAGTATCTCGATATTGTCAATTATGCTAAGGAGAAAATCCCCGACGTAAGCTTAACGAGCGATGTAATCGTAGGCTTCCCGGGCGAAACCTACGAGGATTTTAAAGAAACCCTGTCTTTAATCAGAGAGGTTGAGTTTACCTCGCTGTTTACATTTATCTATTCTCCGCGAGTAGGAACTCCCGCGGCTGAAATGGACGACCCGATTCCCGCTGAAGAAAAGTCTAAATGGTTCAGAGAGTTGCTTGATGTTCAGGAAGAAATCGCGTCCAGGCGCTGTGAATCAATGGTAGGAACAGTGCAAAAGGTTCTTGTAGAGTCCGAAAAAGGAAAGGACGATATATTAAACTGCCGTACAAGCGGAAATATTATAGTAGAAACGAAAGCTCCTAAGGAATTAATAGGAACTTTTCGGAATGTAAAAGTTACCAAAGCGGGTAACTGGATTTTAAAAGGTGATTTAGTAAAGGAGTAATTATGGATTTAATAGAAAAAACAAGAGAGCTAGGAAAGCTTCTCCAGGATGAAGAAAGCTATAAGAGTATGAAAGAAGCCGAGAAAAAGGCTGACGCTGATACTGAGCTTCAGGAATTAATTAAAGAGTTTAATTTAAAAAGACTTTCTATTAATGTAGAAACACAGAAAGCTGAGAAAGACGGCGAAAAAATAGCCGAGCTTAATAAAGAGATGCAGAAGGTTTACGCCGATATTATGGCTAACGAGAATATGAAAGCCTATAACGAATCGAAACAGCTTTTCGACCAGGTATCGGGTAGAGTTATGACTATATTACAGAATTGTATCGCGGGCGAAGATCCCGAAACTACAGACTTCGATTCATCCTGTACGGGAAGCTGCGCTACCTGCGGCGGTTGCGGCTGATACATTAATAAATCTATGAAAGGAGTGAGTTTATGGAAAAGCTATCACCGATGATGCAGCAGTATTTAAAAATTAAAGAAGAAAACAGCGATAGTATTCTGTTTTTCAGACTCGGCGATTTCTACGAAATGTTTTTCGACGACGCTAAACTTGCTTCTAAAGAATTGGAATTAACTCTTACAGGTCGCGACTGCGGCCTCGAGGAAAGAGCTCCGATGTGCGGAGTACCTTACCATAGCTGTGAAAGCTATATAGCCCGTCTTGTGCAAAAGGGTTATAAGGTCGCGATTTGCGAGCAGATGGAAGATCCTTCCAAGGCTAAAACTATAGTACAAAGAGATATAGTGCGAGTTGTAACCCCAGGTACGGTTATCGAGAGCAGTATGCTGGACGAAAGCAGAAACAACTATATCTGCTGTATCTATTCCGAAAAGAAAAACGTAGCTATGTGCTTCTGCGATATTTCTACAGGAGAATTATACGTTACCGATTTTAAGGGCAAGGACTGTGTAGAGAAGATAAAAAGCCAGCTGACAAGCTATAACCCCCGAGAGATACTTTTAGGCGGAGATGTTATAGAGTTTAAAGAACTCCCCGCGTTTATAAAGGACAAGCTTTCCACTACAGTAGAAATGCTCGACGACAGCAGCTTTGCTTTAATGACCTGTGAGGATATTGTAAAAACACAGTTTAGCAATGATTATGAATTAATAGAAGATAATAAGCTGATTATCTGCGCGCTCGGCGCTTTGATTTCATATCTTAAAGATACTCAGAAAAACGGTTTAGAGAGAATCAATCATATTAACCTGTTCTCCGAGAACCAGTTTATGAAGCTCGATTTTAACACGCAGAGAAACTTAGAGCTTACCCAAACAATGCTTACCAAGGAAAAGAAAGGCTCGCTTCTTTGGGTACTTGATAAAACTAAAACATCGATGGGTAAAAGGCTTTTAAGAAGCTGGATTGAAAAGCCGCTGATGAACGTTACCAAGATAATCAACCGCCAGAGCGCTGTTGAGGAAATAGTAAACGAAACGGTTTTAAGACTTGATTTAACCGCCGCTTTAGTCGGTATTTTCGACATCGAAAGACTTATGACCAATATCGTTTACGGCTCCGCTAAAGGCAGAGAGCTTCGCTCTCTCGCAAGCGCGGTAGAAAAACTGCCGATTATAAAAGATTTGTTAAAGGATTGTTCCTCGAGCCTTTTAAAACAGCTTTACAACAAGCTCGATACCTTAGAGGATATTTACAAGCTTATTGACGACGCTATTGTCGAGGAACCGCCGTTTTCCGTTAAAGAGGGCGGAATTATTAAGCGGGGCTATAATAAAGAGCTCGACGAAGTCAGCGAGGATATGAACAACTCGACAGGTATCCTCTCCAGAATCGAGGAAGAACAGCGAGAGCTTACAAAAATTCCCAAGCTAAGAGTTGGCTATAACAGAGTTTTCGGCTACTATATCGAAGTTACCAACTCCTATAAGGATATGGTGCCCGAAACCTATATACGTAAGCAGACCTTAACTAACTGCGAAAGATATATAACGGAAGAACTAAAGAATGTCGAGGGCAGGATTTTAGGAGCCAAGGATAAGGCCGTCGCTCTTGAATACAGACTCTTTGACGATATCAGAAAGAAAGTAGCTTCCGAACTCGAGCGTATTCAGACTACGGCGTCCGCTATCGCCGAGCTTGACGTTCTGACGTCGCTTGCTAATGTAGCGGCTGATAACCGTTATGTGCGACCTGACGTTAATCTTAAGGATAATATTATCCTTAAAGACAGCCGTCATCCCGTTGTAGAACAGCTTTTAAACGGAGCTCCGTTTGTACCGAACGATGTGTTCTTAAACTGTTCCGCGAACAGAGTAGCTATTATAACAGGTCCTAATATGGCAGGTAAATCTACATATATGCGACAGGTTGCTTTAATTGTACTTATGGCACAGATAGGCAGCTTCGTACCCGCTTCATCCGCGGAAATCGGTATTGTAGACAGTATTTTTACCCGTGTGGGCGCTTCCGATGATTTAGCTTCGGGACAATCGACATTTATGGTAGAAATGAGCGAGGTCGCTAATATCGTTTCCAACGCTACGTCAAAATCACTCCTTATCCTTGACGAAATCGGCCGCGGTACTTCTACATTCGATGGTATGAGTATAGCGAGAGCCGTGCTTGAATATGTCGCCGATAAGAAGAAGCTCGGCGCTAAAGCGTTATTCGCTACGCATTACCATGAGCTTACGGTGCTCGAAGAAGTTATAGACGGTGTAAACAACTACAATATAGCCGTTAAGAAAAAGGGAGACGATATTACCTTCCTTAGGAGAATCGTTCCGGGTGGCGCTGACGACAGCTACGGTATTGAGGTAGCGAAGCTTGCGGGAATACCCGATTATATTACCGACAGGGCTAAAGAGATACTTTCTGAGCTCGAAAGCGGCAACAGTAAAATCAATATAGAAAAGAAGGTTAAAAAATCCGCTCAGGATATTGAACAGCTTTCTTTAATGCCGAGTATGGACGGCGCTATTTCGGAGAAGCTTAAAAATGTTGATATAAACACTTTAACTCCGATAGAAGCTATAAACCTTTTATATGAATTAAAAAATATGATTTAGGTGGTGAAATAAATGGGTGTCATAAACGTTCTTGATAAACACGTCGCGGAGCTTATAGCCGCGGGCGAGGTAGTAGAACGTCCCGCTTCCGCTATCAAGGAAATGGTGGAAAACTCAATAGACGCGGGTGCGACTGATATTACCGTAGAGATTCAAAACGGCGGCATCACATTTATGAGAGTAACCGATAACGGCTGCGGTATTATGCGCGACGATGTTAAGCTCGCCTTTTTACCTCATGCCACCAGTAAAATAAAACTCGAAAACGACCTTGACAGTATCGCTACCTTAGGTTTCCGCGGCGAGGCTTTATCCTCAATATCTTCCGTATCGAGGCTTCAGCTGCTTACAAGAAACAAGTCCGAGGATATAGGCATTTCCTACGAGATTGACGGCGGAGAGGAAATATCCTTTGAGGACGCGGGCTGTCCCGTCGGAACTACAATTATCGTAAGGGATTTGTTTTATAATATTCCCGCGCGAATGAAGTTTTTGAAAAAAGACAGAGCCGAGGGTAACGCTGTCGCTAATGTTATTGATAAAATTGCTTTATCACACCCCGAGATTAAATTCACCTTTATTCGTGACGGAAAACGCGCTTTAAACACCTCGGGCGACGGAAAAATTAAATCCGCTATTTATTCTGTTTACGGACGAGATTTCGCGAACGGATTAATCCCTGTTGATTATGAATTAAACGGTATCGCGATCAAGGGCTATATTACAAAGCCTTTTAACGCTCGTCCCAACAGGTCTATGCAGAATTTCTTTATAAACGGACGATATGTTAAGTCCTTAACCGCTATGGCGGCTATCGAGGAAGCGTGCAAGGGAAGCGTAATGGTAGGCAAATTCCCCGGCTGTGTATTACATATGTCTATTCCGTTTGAGGCAATTGACGTTAATGTTCACCCCTCAAAAATTGAGGTAAGGTTTATTAATGAAAGACCTGTGTTTGACGCCGTATATCACGCCGTTAAAACCTGTCTTAACAATAACGACGAGAGAAAAGCCGTTACTTTCAGAAACGAGAGTACAAACAACGCTTTCGCGGATATAAAAAAGCCTAAGCCGTTTGTATCCACACCCGCGGTTTTTGATAAAAAGGAACCTGAGAAGAAAAATGATGATCCTATTAAATCGCTTAATGATGTTATAAACAACACTAAGCCCATAGGCAGTCTTAACGTCTCGGTCAGCAACCGAAGCGAACCGCTCGATATTTACTCTAAAGAAGCGGTTAAACGGCAGTCAAATATCGAACACGTTATAAAGGAAAACGCTGATAAAAAAGAACCTGTGGATACCACTATCGTATCCGTGGTAAAAGAGAATAAGGTAAATATTCCCGACGAGGAACTTATTGTATCAAAGCCGAAGGAAATAAAACCTGAGATAAAAGAGACTGAACCTGTAGTTGAGGAGCCTAAGCCTTTATACGAAACTCCGAAAAACAAACTCACATTCATAGGCGAAGCCTTTAAAACCTATATATTCGTAGAAAAAAATGACAAAGAGATTATAATTATAGATAAGCACGCCGCTCACGAGCGTATGATTTACGAAAAGCTGAAAGAGGAGAGAGGCGCTGGTTATTCCCAGGCGCTTTTACAGCCGATAACAGTTGTGCTTAACAAAAACGATTACGAAGCGGCTATAAGCAATCTCGATATGTTTAAGGAATGTGCTTTCGATATCGAGGACTTCGGAAACGGAACGCTTATCGTAAGAGGAGCTCCGCAGTACCTTGAGCTTGACGATATAGAATCCTCCGTAATTGAAATGGCAGGATATATCGCTCAGAACAAAAAGGATATCAGAAGCGAAAAAATGGATTGGATATACCATAACGTCGCGTGCAGAGCCGCTATCAAAGGCGGTAATATAAGTACACGCGAAGAACTTATTGATATAGCCAACAAGCTTGATAACGACCCTACACTCAGATATTGCCCGCATGGCAGACCTGTTTGTATGGTTATGAGTAAATACGAACTTGAAAAACAATTCGGCAGAGTGTAGAATTATGAAAAAACTTCTTGTAATTGTTGGGCCTACAGCTTCGGGTAAGACAAGCCTTTCGATTGAACTCGCTAAAACTTATAACGGCGAAATCGTATCCGCCGACAGTATGCAGATATACCGCGGAATGAATATCGCTACAGCTAAGCCTGACGAAAAAGAGATGCAGGGTATTAAGCATCATCTAATAGATTTCCTGGATATAAGCGAAACCTACTCTGTAGGAAAGTTTGTAAACGACGCTAAAGCTGCCGTTGACGAAATAATCAACGATTCAAAGCTCCCGATTCTTTGCGGAGGTACTGGGCTATATATCGACTCGTTTTTAAACGGTATTGATTTCGTAGATAACAGCGCCGATTTAGAACTAAGAGCCGAGCTCAATAAGCTTGCCGATGAAAAAGGTATAGATTATCTTCTTAAAAAGCTAATTGAAATCGACCCCGCTTCATATATGCGTCTTTATGAAGGCCGTAACCAAAAGCGTATTGTAAGAGCTATTGAGTTCTACAAAACTACAGGCGTTACAATTACCGAACAGATTGAAAAAAGAAAGAATGTTGACTCCGAATATCAGTATCTCATTTTCGGATTAAAAGCTAATAACCGTCAGTATTTATACGACAGAATCAATAAGCGCGTAGATATAATGATTGAAAACGGTCTTGTTAAAGAGGCGGAGGATATGCTTAAATCCGATATGAGCGAAACCGCTTCGAAAGCAATCGGATATAAGCAATTAAAGCCGTATTTTAATAATGAGGCAACTTTGGAAGAGTGTATTGACAGAATAAAATTGGAAACCCGCCATTACGCTAAAAGACAATTGACATGGTTTAAGCGTAACAGCAGTATAATCTGGCTGAATATCGACGAATTGACTTCTACCGAGCAACAGCTAGATTATATTAAAGGGTATATTGAAAACAAAGGATTTTTATATGGATAAATTATTATTTAAAAGAATTATAATTGGTTTATTATCAGTTCTTATAATTGCATATATTGTCTATTTGATAGTAAGCGCTAATTTCGTTAACGCTGTTCAGACTGAGGAAGCTATACAGACTACCGTGTCCAAGACAATCTCCGCGAAAGCGTTTATTATACGTAACGAATCTTACGTTACAAATTCATCAAAAGGCGTATTATCTTATAACATTAACGACGGCGATGATGTAAGCGGAGGTCAGACTATAGCCGATATATACCGCAACGAACACGACGCGGTATCGCGTAAACAAATAGAAAATATAAACAGACAGATTAAAACTTTAAAAACACTTTCTAATTCCTATTATAAGGACAGCGTAGGACTGGATACAATCAACGCTCAGATCAGCAATAATATTTTTACAATATCTGAGGATGTAAATAACGGGAAGCTTATTGACGCACGTAACTCCTGCGAGGATTTATTGATTTCAATTTGCGGCCGCCAGATTACAACAGGCTCCGTTAAAAGCTTCAGCAGTAAAATCAATCAGCTTAAATCGGAAAAGTATAAAATCCTTAACAACTGTTCTCCGAGTATAGGAACTTTAGCGGCGCCTAAAGCAGGGTATTTTATTTCCACATGTGACGGATATGAAAAATCCTTTAACGTAGATAATTTAAAATATCTTACCGCTAACAGTATGAATAAAGTAAAGAAAAAGAAAGTAAAGAAAAATGTAGTCGGTAAAATAGTTACCGATCCTATTTGGTACGTTACCTGTAAGGTATCTTCCGACGATTCGATTATGCTTTCTAAACTACAGAGTGATAAAATACCTCTATCTATTTCGATGCCGTCTATTACTTCTGAAAAAATACCATGTACAATTTTCTCGATAAATCAGAAAACCAAAAAGAGCGACGCGCTGCTTGTACTGAGCTGCGACTATATGAATAAATATATAGCTAATGCAAGAATTGAAAACGTTGATATCACAACAATGTCATATACGGGATTAAAGGTATCGAAGCGCGCGATTCACGATGAATACGTTAAAAAGGTTGTCGAGGATAAAAAAGGCAATAAGATCGAAAAGAAGAAAAAAGTTCAGGGCGTATATGTATTACACGGTTCGGAATTGATATTTAAAGAAATAGTTATTAAATATTCCGCGAACGACTACGTTCTTTGTGACAGCGAACCCAACGACGGCGTGCTGTTCAGCGATGAGACGCTCCAGCTTTACGATCAAGTTGTTGTTAAAGGAGATAATTTATATGACGGAAAAATTATTCAATGATATTGAGTATAATTATAAGACTATAGAGGAAAGAATAAGCGAAGCCGCGGTTAAGTCGGGAAGAAACAGGGAAGATATTACGTTTCTCGCCGCTACAAAAACCGTTGACGCCGATAGAATTAATTACGCTATATCATTAGGACTTAAATATATCGGTGAGAATAAGGTGCAGGAACTTCTTTCCAAGTACGAGGACTACGACCTCAATAACGCTTCTCTACAGTTTATCGGACATTTACAGAGCAATAAGGTACGACAGATTGTCGGTAAGGTCGATTTGATTCAATCCGTAGATTCCGTTAAGCTCGCTAAGGAGATTTCCAAGCAATCTAAGAAGAATAATATCAACTCCGATGTGCTTATCGAAGTAAATATCGGCGAAGAAGAAAGCAAAAGCGGTATAAACGCCGAAAATCTTCACGAATTGCTTGATGAAATAAAAGATTTAGAGAATATTTCGGTTAAAGGCTTAATGTGTATACCGCCGATTTGTGATAGTCCACAAAAAAATCTGAAATTTTTCGATAAAATGAACAATATATTTATTGACATATCGGACAAAAACATAGATAATATATCTATGGATATTCTTTCAATGGGAATGTCTGCCGATTATTACGAAGCAATTTTATGCGGAGCCAATATGGTGAGAATAGGTTCATCACTGTTCGGCGCCCGTAATTATAATTGATAAATTAGGAGGATATAAGAAATGGCAGGATTTGTAGACAAGTTTAAACGTATGTGGGACGCTCCCGAAGAGGAGTACTATAACGGATACGACGAGTATGGTTACGCGGAGAACGACGATGACGATTACGAGGAAGTTGCTCCCTATATGGATAACCACAGAAATAAAGTTGTAAATATAAGCGCTACAGCTAAACTCCAGGTTGCGCTGTTTAAACCCGAAAGATTCGGCGAAGAAACAAGAACTATCGCTGACGAGCTTATTAAAACTCATACCGTAGTTTTAAATCTCGAAGAAACCAATAAGGATATGTCAAGAAGAATTATCGACTTCTTAAGCGGCGTTGCTTACGCTAACCGCGGAAAGATAAAGAGAGTTGCTTCCAGCACATTTATTATTATCCCCAATAATGTAGATCTTACAGGCGACGACCTTCTCGACGAATTAGAGAGCAGTGGCGTATACTTCTGATAAAGAGGATAAAGAGCTTTTATCCCGAGTAGAAGATATAGCGGACTTATCTTTAACAAGAAACAAACCTTATTTTCTCGGCTTTCTTAACGAAAGAGAACAGTACATAATCAATAACAGCTTTCCGTTTTACAGCTCTTATATAAGCTATTACGGCGGGTTCGAGAACGCTAAAAGAAAGTTTCTCTGTTTTTTCGAAAAAGAAGTAAATTTATCCTTATATCCTTTAAGCGGTATATATTTTCAGTTCAGAAAAACAGATAAGCTATCCCACAGGGATTTTCTCGGCGCTTTAATGAATCTCGGAATCGAAAGAAGCTGTATCGGTGATATTGTTGTTAACGAGGGGAAAGCCGTATGTTTCGTTAAAGACGAGATTAAAGATTATATAGTTTCCCAGATTTCTAAAGTTGGCAGAGTCGGCGTAAGGATTGTAGACGGCAAAAGCTTAGATATTGATTTCACGGACAGTATCGAGAAGCTTTCGCTGATTGTAAGCTCTATGCGGCTTGACGCTATAGTCGCCGCCATAACAAAGCTTTCGCGGGAAAAAGCCGCTAATACTATTTTATCGGGTAAGGTTCTAACTAATTATTCGGAGAATAAAAATGTAAGTCATCAGTTAAAAACTGACGATATATTAACCATAAGAGGGTATGGAAAGTTTGTTATTAAGGAACAAACGGGATTTACTAAAAAAGACAGGTTAAAAATTGTTATCAATCATTATATATAAGGAGTGTTAGATATGTTAACTATTGATGAAATCAAGGATGTATCATTCAGAAAGGGTAGAGGTTATCGCGGAGAAGACGTAGACGCGTTTATTGATGAGGTTATCGTTTCTTTCGAACAGATGAAGAAAGAAAAAGCTGATTTAATAAGAAAAATGGATATATTAGCTACAAGAGTTGAGCAGTACAGAGCTGACGAGGAAACTGTAAGAAACGCCTTACTTTCTTCGCAGAGAGTTGCTGACCAGTCTATCAAGGAAGCTAAAGCGAAAGCCGCTCAGATAGTATCTGAGGCTGAAACAAAGGCTCAGGCTATTTTAAAGGATTCTAATGCTAATACAGTTAAGCAGAAGGAAATATACTTAAAGCTTAAAAGCGATTCCGCTGAGCTTAGAAAAGAGCTCGAGGAGCTTTACAATAAACACTTAAAAACTATTAACGATCTTCCGACCGACGCGGTTGTTTTAAGAAAGCAGGAGGAGCTCGATAAGAAATATCCCACAGAGCCTGTTGTAGAAGAAACAGTTACAGTAGAAGAAATTGCGGAAGAACCCGTTGTTAAAGTTGAAGATGTTAAAGAAGAATACACACCCGCCGCTGATACAGCTTCGGACGTAGAGTTTGTAAACAAAGCTGACGATAACAGCTTTTATGATGATTTAAAATTCGGCGATAATTACGACGTAGACGATGAATAATTTATTTTTTGGAGAGTAGATAAAATGTCTCAGGATTATAATAAGACATTAAATCTTCCTAAAACTGAATTTCCAATGCGCGCAGGCTTACCTAAGAGTGAGCCTGTTACCTTGAATAAGTGGGAAGAGAATAATGTTTACGAAAAATTAATGGAGCATAACGAGGGTAAGCCTCTTTATGTATTACACGACGGTCCTCCGTACGCTAACGGCGATATCCATCTCGGACACGCTTTAAATAAAATCCTTAAGGATATTATTGTACGCCATAAGAATATGGCCGGCTTTAAGTCGCCTTTTGTACCGGGTTGGGATACTCACGGACTCCCCACCGAGCTTAAAGCGCGTCAGAAAGCAGGTATCGGAAGCTCTGCTGATATTTCCGTATTAGAATTAAGAAAGATGTGCGGCGAGTTCGTAAACGGTTACATTAACGACCAGCGTGAGCAGTTCAAGCGTCTCGGCGTAATAGGCGAGTGGGATAATCCCTATATAACCTTAAAGCATGAATTCGAGGCTGAACAGATTAAAGTATTCGCGGAAATGGCTACGAAAGGCTATATCTACAAAGGTTTAAAGCCTGTTTACTGGTGTCCCGAGTGTAAAACAGCTCTCGCGGAGGCTGAAATTGAGTACGCCGAGGATCCCTGCCATTCTATCTACGTTAAATTTAAGGTAACAGATGATTTAGGTAAATTTGAGGCTATGGGTATTGACCCATCCAAGGTATTCTTTGTTATCTGGACAACAACCACTTGGACATTACCCGCTAACGTCGCGATTTGCGTAGGCCCGAGATTTGAGTATTCTATCGTTAAGTACAACGATGAGTTCTATGTTATGGCTACCGACCTTATCAAGGATACAATGGAAGCCGCTGAAATTACTGATTACGAGGTAGTTTCTACGATTAAGGGCAGCGAGCTAGAGTTTATGAAAACAGCTCATCCTTTCCTTGACAGAGAATCTGTCGTTATTGTCGGCGAGCACGTTACATTAGAAAGCGGTACAGGCTGCGTACATACCGCTCCCGGTCACGGTGTTGACGACTATAATGTATGCCGTAATTATGACGATATTCCCGTTATCTGTCCTGTAAACGCTGACGGTGTTTTAACCGAAGAAGCGGGACAGTTCGAGGGATTAACAACAGATGAAGCTAATAAAAAGATTGCTGTTCATTTAGATGAAACAGGCGCTTTATTCTCGCTTAAAAAGATTATCCACCAGTACCCGCATTGCTGGAGATGTAAATCTCCTATCCTTTTCAGAGCTACAGACCAGTGGTTCTGCTCGGTAGACGACTTTAAGGACGCGGCTATTGACGCTATTAATACTGTAGAATGGGTTCCCGCATGGGGTAAGGAACGTATCACCTCTATGGTACGTGACAGAAAAGACTGGTGTATTTCCCGTCAGCGTAAATGGGGTGTACCTATTCCGATTTTCTACTGCAAGGATTGTAACAAGCCTTATGTAGATAAGGAAGCTATGCTCGCGGTCGCTGATTTATTCGGAAAAGAAGGTTCAAACGCCTGGTTCGAGAAGGACGCTTCGGATATTTTACCCGAGGGCACTAAATGTCCCGACTGCGGATGTACAGAATTCGAAAAAGAAAAGGATATTATGGACGTTTGGTTCGACAGCGGTTCTTCGCACAGAGCCGTATGCAAACGCCGTGATTATCTTGGTTTCCCCGCTGATTTATATCTTGAGGGTAACGATCAGTACAGAGGCTGGTTCCAGTCCTCGCTGTTAACTTCTGTCGCTACGGAAGGCGTAGCTCCGTACAGAACCGTACTTACTCACGGTATGATCCTCGATATGGAAAGACGTAAGATGAGTAAGTCGCTCGGAAACGGTATCAGTCCTCAGGAGGTTATCAACCAATACGGCGCTGATGTGCTCAGACTTTGGGTTGCTTCCTGCGACTATCAGAGTGACGTTAATATTTCCAGGGAAATCTTAAAGCAGACCTCCGAGTCGTACAGAAAAATCCGTAATACGGCGAGATATATTCTCGGTAATATCAGCGATTTCGACCCGAATAAGGATATGGTAGCCGCTAACGATATGATGCCGATTGATAAATGGGCGATTAAAACTCTTAACGCTCTTATTGAAAAGGCGAATAACGCTTACGATAAATTCGAGTTCCATCAGGTTTATCACAGCATCCATAACTTCTGTGTTGTAGATATGTCGAATTTCTATCTTGACGTTTTAAAGGATAGATTATATACCGAAAAGCCTGACAGCTTTGAGAGAAGATCCGCTCAGAGCGCTATCTATCTTATCCTCGACGCTATGACAAGAATGTTAACTCCTATTCTAGCGTATACCTCCGATGAAATCTGGAGCTATATGCCTCATAAGGAGTCTGATAATACCGAAAATGTTCTCTTTAATGATATGCCGACTACGATTGATATTGATGTCAGCGACGAGTTTATGGATACATGGGCTAAGATTTCCGAGCTTCGTGACGACGTTAAAAAGGAAATCGAGCCTATGGTTAAGGATAAAACCATTAAAGGATCGCTTGAGGCTAAGGTTACTCTTACCGCTTCGGGAGATTATCTCGACTTCCTTAACAGCGTATATGACGAGATTAAGCCCGCTCTTATTGTCTCCGAGGTAGAGGTTAAAGAGGGAACAGGCGAGCTCGAGATTAAAGTCGAAAAAGCTGAGGGAGAAAAATGCGAAAGATGCTGGAGTATCAGCAAATCCGTTGGATTAAACGCCGCTCATCCCACGCTTTGCGATAAATGTTGTAAATTTTTTGAATAATAAAAAGTCGGTGTAGTTAGCTGCGCCGACTTTTTTGGAGATTATTATGCCTTTTATTGTATTAGGATTTTCCTTGCTGGTAGTTTTAATTGATTATATTATAAAACTGCTAGTAATTAATAATTTAAAACCGATTGGAAGTATAACCTTAATCCCTGGTTTATTCTCGCTAACTTACGTTGAGAATAAGGGCGCCGCTTTCGGTATGCTCGCTAACGCGAGATGGATATTCATTGTATTCACATTAGCCGTGATTATCTTATTGATTATTTTTCTTTTTTGGAAAAAACCGACGAGCAAGCTTGTTAATGTCGCTTTAATTCTTATTATCGGCGGAGGACTTGGAAACCTTATAGACAGGATTTTTTACGGATATGTTGTAGATTATCTAAGTTTAAGCTTTTTTCCGCCTGTATGTAATTTCGCCGACTACTGCGTAACTGTAGGCGCAGGACTATTAGTTATTTACTTATTGTTCTTTTCCGATTATATGAAAAAGGATAAGGGAATAAAAGATGGAAAAGCTTAATTTTATAATTGATAATGACTTTTCCGCTATAAGAATTGATAAATTTCTCTCGGATAATATAGATGATATAACCCGTTCGGCAGTTGTTTCCTTGATCGAAAAGGATAATGTTAAGGTTAATGAAAAAGCCGTTTCCAAAAACTACAAGCTAAAAGCGGGGGACAGCGTTGATGTTATAATTCCCGATCCTGTTGAATATGAGGCTAAGGCGGAGAACATCCCGCTCGACATTATTTTTGAGGACGATGATTTAATCGTAGTAAATAAGCCCAAGGGAATGGTTGTCCATCCCGCGGCGGGAAACTACGAGGGTACTCTCGTTAACGCGCTTTTATACCATTGTAAGGATAATCTATCGGGAATAAACGGCGTTTTACGTCCTGGGATTGTCCATCGTATAGACAAAAACACAAGCGGGCTTTTAATTGTCGCAAAAAACGATAACTCACATAGGTTTTTAGCCGAACAGATTAAAGAGCACAGCTTCACAAGAGAGTACCAGGCTGTAGTCGTAGGCAATATAAAAGACGACAAAGGCACTATTAACGCTCCTATAGGCAGACATCATATAGACAGAAAACGTATGACTGTAACCGAGCGCAATTCAAAAAACGCGGTTACTCATTATGAAGTAATTGCAAGATATAAAGGCTATACGCATATAAAGTGTATTCTCGAAACAGGAAGAACACATCAGATAAGAGTTCATATGGCGTATATAGGTCATCCCGTAGCGGGGGATGATGTTTACGGCGTAAAAAAGGAAAAGGTAAATTTCACTGGTCAATGCCTTCACGCGGGCAAAATCGGTTTTATTCATCCTTTCACTAAGGAATATATGGAGTTTTCAGCAGAACTGCCCGAGTATTTTAAGGAATTTTTATTAAAGTTAAATAGAATGAGCTGATATTATTCTTTTTTATAAAAAAACACTTGCATTTATCCCGCTATTGTGATATTATATTATGGCATTTGGATACCGTTACTATGTAATGGGGTTCAATAATCAGCGAGAGCTGAAATTTGAAGCGGATGGTCCTCTGCATTTTTATGTATGAACGTCTGAAATTTTTAGGAGGTTCAATATGGACGCATTAAAAACAATTGCTGCTGATTCAGTAAAAGCAGAAGTTCCCGTTTTCGGAATCGGTGATACTGTAAAGGTTTCCGTTAATATCCGTGAGGGACAGAGAGAAAGAATCCAGATGTTTGAAGGCACTGTTATCGCCAAGAGAGGTTCAGGAGTTGCCGAGACATTTACCGTAAGACGTGTTGCTTACGGCGTAGGTGTAGAGAGAGTATTCCCTTTACATTCCCCCAACGTAAGAAAGGTTGAGGTTGTACGCCGCGGTAAAGTCAGAAGAGCTAAGCTCTATTATCTCCGTGACCGTGTTGGTAAAGCTGCAAAAGTTAAAGAACAGGTCTAATAGTAAGCAAGGGGACTGTTCAAGTCCCTTTTTTACTTTAGATTTCCACAATTATATTGTGTTTTATTATTGAAGGTGAAAAAATGGCATCCGAAAAGAAAAAAGAAAAAAAGATAAAAGAGAATACTGTTAACACCGAGAAAAAAGAAGCTGAAAAAGATAATAAACAAAAGAAAAAATTATTTGCTAAAAGACAGGTTATAGAGCCCCGTGTAATCCATTTAAAGAAATCTGAAGGTACTTCAGGTATATACGAATGGGTTCATTCGCTCGTTTTCGCTGTAGCGATTGTAGTAATCCTGCTTACATTTTTCGTAAGACTCGTAGATGTAAGCGGTACTTCTATGCTCCAGACTTTAAAAAGCGCGGATAAGGTTATAGTATCTAACTTTTTATACCAGCCCAAGCTGGGTGATATTGTTGTAATAAGCCACGGCGAGGAATATCAGGAGCCTATTATCAAGCGCGTTATCGCGACCGAGGGTCAGTCTTTAAAAATTGACTTTGATAAAGAAAAGGTTTATGTTGACGGCGTTGAACTAAAAGAAGACTATATCCAGGGCCATACCCATAAAGAAGACGGTGATATACCTTCCGTTATTCCGAAAGGAAAGGTATTTGTTCTCGGCGATAACCGAGGTGTATCTATGGACAGCCGTTCAAAGGCTATAGGACTTATTGACGCTAAAGATATTATAGGAAAAGCGGAATTTGTTGTATTCCCGTTCGACCATATAAAATTCCTCGCTAATCCTTATTCTTAATATACGCTTCTTATACTCACATCTGTTTTTATATGGATGTGAGTTTTCTTTAAATATAAAGGATGTGATACTGTGAGTAAAAATCAGAATATCCAATGGTTCCCAGGTCATATGACTAAAACCAAACGCAGGATTCAAGCGTCATTAAAGCTTATTGACGTTGTTGTAGAGATTATCGACGCGAGAATACCGATTAGCAGCAGTAATCCCGATTTAGCGCAGATAATCGAAAATAAGCCGAAGCTGGTACTGCTTAATAAATGTGATAAAGCTAATAAATTCGCGACACAGAAGTGGGTAAATTATTACTCCGAAAAAGGCGTAAAAGCGTTACCTGTAGACTGTAAAACAGGACGTGGACTAAACAAATTCGTACCCGCGGTAAGAGAAATACTTGCCGATAAATTCGAGGCTCAGAAAGCTAAAGGGATTAAAAATCCGATTCTGCGATTGATGATCGTCGGTATTCCGAACGTCGGCAAATCCTCGTTTATTAACAGGGTATCAAAGCAAACCCGCGCCAAGGTTGAGGACAGACCTGGCGTTACACGCGGAAATCAATGGTATACTATCTCGAACGATTTGGAAATGCTCGACACCCCAGGAGTTCTTTGGCCAAAATTCGACGACGAAAAAGTAGGCTTGCATTTAGCTTTTACGGGAGCGGTTAAGGACCAGGTGCTTGATATTGAGCTTCTGGCTATGGATTTTCTTGACGCTATGCAGAAAGCGCCGACGCAGGAGTTTCTTGACCGATTTAAGCTCAAACGCGAAGATATAGAAGATATCCAGCCGTATGAGCTTTTAGAGCTTGTCGGAAGAAAAAGAGGTATGCTTATATCTGGCGGAGAAATTGACACCGAGCGCGCCGCTAATCTTATAATGGATGAGTACCGCGCTGGTAAATTCGGTAATATCACGCTTGAATTTCCGGAGGACTTAAATGGATAATATAGACTGGCTGCAATACGAAAAAATAACAAGTGAAAAAGGCTTTAATAATATTTGCGGAGTTGATGAAGCGGGGAGAGGACCCTTAGCGGGACCTGTATGCGCCGCCGCGGTTATATTAAAGCCCAATCAGATTATTGAGGGTGTAAACGACTCAAAAAAGCTTTCCGAAAAAAAGAGAGAAGCGCTTTTTGACGTTATTAAGAATGAAGTTCTCGCGTATTCAATCGCCTTCGCTACAGTAGAGGAAATAGAAGAATTAAACATTCTAAACGCCACTATGCTCGCTATGAAACGAGCCGTAGAAGGACTGAAAACAAAAGCCGATTACGCTTTAATAGACGGCAACAGACTTCCGCCGCTTAATATTCCCTGCGAATATGTTATTAAGGGTGACGCTAAGTCTATGTCGATAGCCGCCGCGTCAATACTCGCTAAGGTGAGCCGAGACAGACTTTGCTACGAATACGCCGAAAAGTATCCGCAGTACGGATTTGACAAGCATAAGGGCTACGGCACTAAGGCGCATACTCAGGCTATAAAGGAATACGGCCCGTGTGAAATACACAGGATGAGTTTTTTAACTAAGATATTGAATAATGACTGATAAAAAAGAGCTTGGAATCAAGGGTGAAAAATTCGCCGTAAGATACCTAAAAAAGAATAAATACAGAATTATTCTAAGAAACTTCAGCTGCCATTTCGGTGAAATTGATATTATCGCCCGTAAAGATAATTATATTGTCTTTGTTGAGGTGAAAACCAGAAAAGAAGATTCAATGCTTTTACCGAGATTCGCTGTAGATACTAGAAAGCAAAAAAAGATAATAAATACTTCCGAATTCTTTCTTCGTAAATACAAGACAGATCTTATACAAAGATACGATATAGCCGAGGTTTTTGTTAACGATAAAAACAAGTTTAGTATAGAGTATTTAGAAAACGCTTTTTACGCGGAAAAGACGGATATTTATAAACGATAATTCACACAAAATAAATATTGTCAATTCTTTGACAAAATGCACGTTTTAGGTTATAATATTAAGATGTTGATTACGACCTTGAAAGGGTGATTTTATGTTGTATAACAGCACTGAAAATAAAAAAGAAGTTGTATCAGCTTCTCAGGCTATAGCTCAGGGTATCTCTAAGGACGGAGGACTGTTTGTACCTCAGGAATTTCCGAGCTATGATTTAGATACAATCAAAAGCTTAACCGCGCTTGATTATAAGGGAATCGCGAAAAAAGTATTTTCTGATTTCCTAACGGATTTTACAGAAGATGAAATCAACGATTGTGTGGAAAAAGCGTATACCGCCGAGAAATTTGGAAGCGATGATCCCGCGCCTATCTCTTATAAAAAATATAACGGCAACGACGTCGGTATTCTCGAGTTATGGCACGGCCCGACATGCGCTTTTAAAGATATGGCGCTTCAGATTTTACCGCACTTGCTTACAAAATCCTTAAAAAAGACTAACGACGGTAAAGACGCCGTAATCCTTGTCGCTACATCGGGTGATACCGGTAAAGCCGCTTTAGAGGGCTTTAAAGACGTAGACCATACTAAGATTATCGTTTTCTATCCCGTAGACGGCGTAAGTCCTATGCAGAAGCATCAGATGGTTACTCAGGAAGGCGCTAATGTAAATGTATGCGCTATTGAGGGTAATTTCGACGACGCTCAGACAGGCGTAAAGAGAATATTTACAACCGAAGAAATCGCTAACGAGCTCGAGAGCAACAATATGATGTTCAGCTCAGCTAACTCAATTAACTGGGGCAGGCTTTTACCGCAAATAGTTTATTATATTTCATCCTACTGCAAGCTTGTTAATGATAATAAGATTAAGCTCGGCGATAAGATCAATGTTGTTGTTCCGACAGGAAACTTCGGTAATATCCTAGCTTCTTACTACGCTTGCTGTATGGGAATCCCCGTAAACAAGTTTATCTGCGCGTCCAACTCCAATAATGTTCTTACCGACTTTATAAGAACGGGAGTTTACGATAAGAACCGCTCGTTCTATACAACGATTTCACCATCTATGGATATTCTCGTATCCTCTAACCTTGAAAGACTTTTATATAAGCTTTCGGGCGACAGCGATACCATAACCAGGGATTGGATGACCAAATTAAAAACCGAGGGTAAATACGAGGTTTCAGACGAGGTTAAAAACGCTGTTAAATCTTCTTTCTACGGCGGATATTGCGATGATAGTGAAACTAAGGATACAATCGCTAAAATGTTTAAGGAAGAGAATTATCTCTGCGATACACATACAGCTGTCGCCGTTTCGGTATACGACAAGTATGTAAGTGAAACAGGGGATAAGACGCCGACAATTATCGCTTCTACGGCAAGTCCTTATAAATTCTCAAACGCTGTATTAAACGCGGTTGACGGCTCGAGCGCCGATTTAAGCGAGTTTGATATGGTAGATAAGCTTAACGAGCTGACAGGCGTTGATATTCCGAAACCACTTTCAAGCTTAAAGGATAAAAAAGCGAGATTTTCCAATGTCGTTAAGTCCGAAGATATGCCCGAGTATGTTTTAAAAACCTTAGGTGTAAAATAATGTCACTTTTCACCATAGCTGATTTACATTTATCGCTCGGTACGGATAAGCCTATGGATATATTCTACGGCTGGGATAATTATCTCGAGCGTATTACCGATAAATGGAATAGGCTGATTACTGACGACGATACAGTGGTTATAGCGGGAGATATTTCCTGGGCAATGAAGCTTAGCGAATGCGAAAAGGATTTTGCTTATCTTAATTCTTTGCCCGGTATTAAAATCCTGCTGAAAGGTAATCACGATTACTGGTGGGATACGGTAAGTAAAATAAACCGTTTTCTTGATGAAAACAAGTTTGATACAATAAAAGTATTATTTAACAACAGCTACGAGAGCGGCGACTACGCTATATGCGGTACAAGAGGCTGGGGACTTGATTGCGAAAAAAATGAGGATATAAAAATCCTGAACCGCGAATGCGGTCGGCTGAAGCTTTCGCTAGACTCCGCTTGTGAGAGTAATAAAGAAAAGATAGTTTTTCTGCATTACCCGCCGATATACGGTGATAATGTCTGCGACGAGATAGTAAATATACTTAAAGAGTACAGTATTAAAAAGTGCTATTACGGACATATCCACGG
>DEFK01000005.1 GCA_002350765.1 Ruminococcaceae bacterium UBA2854 | reverse complement strand
GCTTAGTGCGACAGCCCCTTTAAAATTGCTCAATTATCAAAATAGGTTGCTTTTTCCAAAAAGCAACGCGGTCGGGAATTCCCGACCGCGGCTTTGCGATTGCGTTAGTTTTCAATTGAGTATGTTACAAACACGCCTTTGTAATCCTTTGCTTTCTTTATGTCCTCGGGAAGTGAATTAGCTTCCCCAGGGAATTCTTTGCTGTATATGCTGACTGTCGTTCCGATTTTTACATCCTGTGTTTGTTCGCTTCCGTCTTTAAATCGAACAGTACAATGCACCGTTTTTCCAATTAAGCGCTCAACGCAGTCTCTTTGCGCGTCAAACAATTTTTCGTCCCCGTATATGTTATATAATTCGTCCTTGTGCGCTTTCAGATAGTTATAATCCTCTTCGGACAGATCCTCGGCAAAGCCTGCGTAAGAAAAGCAGCTGCCCTCCGGCTTTTGATTATCATAAGCAAATGTGACCGAGGAATAAACCTCCTGCGTATAATTTGCCCAAATAGCGTCCTCGGCGGCGTTTTGTTCGGGCGTAGCTCCGTCCGGGGATTCCTTCTCGATAATCGCGTTGATCGCTTTTCTGTCCTTTTCGGTCATACTGACAGAATAAGGAAATCTCCGCTTATCTTTCGATATGACACCGCTGATGACAGGATCGTTATCCTTGCGTGACGAAACCACAAGTACGCCGCTGTCCACCGAATATGTGACGGTGTCAATATTTTTTCCTTCGCATATCATCGGCATTCCGATCGAATAAGCCGCGATACTGTCGCTGCCCTCGCTCAGGCTCAGCCCTTTATCCTCGTTGATGCCGATCTCCGCGGTATTATCTCCGCCCAGCTCGGCGGCATTAACTTTTAATACAAATGCGTTCTCTGCTTTTGGATTCATTATACTTATTCCGAACGCGCCGCCTACGGCGAGTACTGCCGCCAGAGAAGCGGCGATAACTGCCTTTCTGAAATTTTTCATATCTATAATTTTCTCCTTGCTTTTTGAGTTCCGAGCGGTTTCAAGCATTTTGCCGACAGCTCTGTCAGGAGCCTTTATACCATCGACCGCTTGTGTGTAGATACTTTTACGCATTATTTGTTCCTCCTTCTTCTAAAATCGTTTTGAGTTTTTTGCGGGCACGGGTGAGATTTGAACTGACGGTATTGGGGTTCATTCTCAAAATCTCCGCAATTTCCGCAATTGTGTAGGATTCATAATAATACAGGTAAATTATATTCCTCTGTTTTTTCGGTAGCTGCCACAGCTCTTCCATAACACTTTCCTGCTGCGGAGCCTCTAAATGAGTATAATCATCAAGGCTCTCTCTGCGGCTTTGCCAGACAAGGCGGTGAAAGGAATTGCATTTGTTGATTGTTACACGGATCAGCCAGCATTTTATGTAGGAGTCGTCCTTTTCGGCAGGACATTTTGTAAGGAGTTCAATACAAACCTCTTGCATAATATCCTCGGCGTCCGCCGTGTTCTTAAGATTATGAAGCGCGATACGATATATCATATCGGCGTATTGCTTTATTATTTGTTCTGCTTTTTCGGTACCGATCCTCGTTTGAATAACCCCCTTTCACCTATAACACGTTTTAGCATACCCTTTTTCGTGCATTAAGTCAAAACCTTTAAAAAAATTGCTCCATTATATAATATGATACAATTGATGACAAATATCTTTAAAGCAAACGAACAGCGTTTCTTGTACGCTGCTCGTTTTTAAAATTCTATATTTAATCAGCTCTTTACAGTATAGCCGGATATAACCGGTTTACTGAATGTATTGTCTTTAAAGCTAAACTGCGTTTTCTCATTCAAAACACAAATTTCATCTAGTGATTTTTCGTCAGAATCAGTCGCTACATATTTCTTATAATCCTTTTCTTTATACACATTCAAATCAATGCCGATGGTATCGCTGTGATACGGTGAACCGAAATGGTCAGCCTCTTCGGAAAGCTGAAACGTATATCCGCCTCCGCGTGTTTGTCCGATTCCGTTTGAAGAATAATTAACAATCAATGTATCCAGATAGTCATTACCGTTGAGCTTTTTAGAATTACCGATATACTTTATAAACAGATAATACTCATGATTCTTTCCATAGCGGCAATCAATAATTCCGTTAAAATGCTCGTTGCGATAAAGACTGTACTCAAAGTTTTCGGATTTAGTTGTATAAAGTTTGAAATCCTCATTATTATCAAGCTGTTCACGGGTATAGGCATAGTCTTCATAATTTTCGCCGTCCGGAACACTCTGAACATAAGAATAATCAAGCTGCCACCACAAGCCTGGCAAAAACTTTGCCGTACCGAGCAAAGCTATAATCGCAAAAACAATACAGGCAAATCTGGGCATAATCAGCTTTAACCTGTGCTTCTTTTCAGGATTTTTAAGCCTGCGGTTAATGATGTACGCGTAAATAAAAAAGTACTGAAAGCTTAGTATTGCCGTTACTATTGCGGAAACAAGCAAAAGTGGTAGCCAGTTATCCCTGTTGTTTATTAAAAAGTTTATAATATCAGTCATATATTTCTCCTTATAATCCAAAAAATTCCTTAAACCGTGCTGAATAGCTTCGCGTTACATCAACACTGGCGCCGTTGTCGAGTGTCAGTATATATTTACTTGAAAACGTCGGGCGGATTTTGCGTATACGCTTAACCGCTACAATAGCGCAGTTGCTAATGCGCAGAAACAGTTTTGTGTCTAGCATACCTTCCAGTCTTACTAGTCTTTCTGAAACAGTGTATTCCTCGCTCATCGTATGCATAATCACATCCGAACCAAGAGTATCAATATATATGATCTCTTCAGTCGGCACAGGGCTGTAGCAGTCATTTTGTCTGCCCATTATAAAGTCTGCACTGGTGTTTTCTTCAGTAAGTACAAGCGGTGAAGAACTGTCAAGCTCAATACCTAAATGTTGAAGCTCGTCAGCTATTTCATCATACCGTGCGTGGCTTACCATTAATTTAATCTTCATTTCTTCCTCCTTGCAAGCTTGCGGTATTTATAATAGCACATTGTTTTTTCAAGGGCAATGGTTTACAAATAACTTGCATTATATTTGACATAGGTTGCATTTTTAATATGCACTACTGTACAAATCAAATGATATATCATAAAAAAAATGCAAACACGTTTTATACTTTAATACTTTTTATTAAACACAAAGTCCTTTTTCTAACCTTTGAGCAAAAAAACACCGCGCAGACAATGTCCACGCGATATTTTTCTTTTTAAGTCTCCCAATCGGCTTCCCTAAGCTAATCTCATAATATCCTTATGAGCAGTAGCCTTTCGGAGCCTCTTTTTATTTGGAGCGGATAACGGAAATCGAATCCGCAACCTCAGCTTGGGAAGCTGATGTTTTACCATTAAACTATATCCGCAATATTGTTTTTACCTTTTACCTTTTAACTCTTAACTTCTCGCTACTCCCGTATCTCTCGCGGCTTTAATAACCGCTTTAGCTACAGCTTCGCCGACGCGCTTATCAATCGCTTCGGGGATAATGTATTCAGCTGAGAGCTTATCGTCGCTTACGAGTTCAGCGATAGCGTAAGAAGCCGCTACCTTCATTTCCTCGTTGATCTCCGTAGCTCTGCAATCTAAAGCACCTCTGAACATTCCGGGGAAACAGAGCACGTTATTAATCTGGTTCGGGAAGTCCGAACGTCCTGTGCCGACTACGGCGGCGCCCGCTTCTTTAGCTAAATCGGGCATAATCTCGGGAGTAGGATTCGCCATAGCGAAAACTACGGGCTTTTCAGCCATAGATTTAATCATATCCTGTGTAACGATTTTAGGAGCAGATACTCCTAAAAATACGTCCGCGCCTACCATAGCGTCTTTTAAAAGTCCTTTTTTATGCTCGCGGTTCGTGATAGTAGACATATACGCCTGCTCGGAGTTTAAGCTTTCGTCACCCTCGCATATAATTCCTCGGCTGTTAACCATAGTAATATTCTTAACGCCGATATTCATAATATGCTTAGCGATAGCGATACCCGCGGAACCCGCTCCGCTGATAACAACCTTAATATCCTCGGTTTTTTTATCTACGATTTTAAGAGCGTTCATAAGCGCCGCTGCTACGATAACCGCCGTACCGTGCTGGTCGTCGTGGAATACGGGAATATCGCATACTTCCTTAAGCTTTCTCTCTATTTCAAAGCATCTCGGAGCCGCTATGTCCTCTAAATTAATACCGCCGAAGCTTCCGCTTATAAGATAAATCGTTCTCGCTATCTCGTCTACGTCCTTACTTCTTACGCAGATAGGGAACGCGTCAACATCGGCGAACTCTTTAAACAGACAGCATTTACCCTCCATAACGGGCATACCCGCTTCGGGACCGATATCTCCGAGCCCGAGTACAGCCGTACCGTCGGTAACAACCGCTACGAGATTATTTCTTCTCGTAAGCTCAAAGCTTTTATCGTATTCTCTGTTAATTTCCATACAAGGCTCGGCAACGCCTGGGGTATAAGCGAGCGCGAGCTCGTTGCTTGTGTTAATCGGAACTCTCGATACAACCTCGATTTTTCCGTTCCAGTCGTAATGAAGTTTTAAACTTTCCTGTCGAATATCCATATCCATACTCCTTTAAAAAATTACCAATGAGTATTATACAGCGATTTTTAAATAAACGCAAGTGTAATTGACATTTAATGAAAATTAGATTAAAATATACTTGCGAGTAAATTGAACAGTCGCGGTTATATTTTGAAAAGAATATAGCTGAGGAAAGTCCGGGCTCCATAGAGCGATAGTAACGGCTAACGGCCGCCGAGGGCGACCTTAGGGATAGTGCAACAGAAAATAACCGCTGTTTTTAACGGTAAGGATGGAAAGGTGAGGTAAGAGCTCACCGCTGGTATGGAGACATACCTGGCGTGTAAACCCTGCTTGGAGCAACACCGTGGAGGGATAATTGTCTGCTCGGCATTCCCGTGGAGGTGGCGTTGAGCAAGTCGGCAACGGCTTGCCAAGATAGATGACTGTTCACGACAGAACCCGGCTTATAGATTTAGTCGCAAATATGAAAACAGCTTCCTAAAAGGAGGCTGTTTTCTTTATAGTATTAATATTTTATTAGTATTTTTTCGGCGCATTTAATACCGTCTACCGCCGCTGAGATAATTCCTCCCGCGTAGCCCGCGCCTTCTCCGCAGGGATAAAGCCCGTTTATTGATACCGACTGCAAGCTGTCTTTATCTCTTAAAATCCTGACAGGGGAGGAGCTTCTTGTTTCTGCCGCTGTCAATATCGCGTCTGGAGCAGAGAACCCGTCGAGATATTTATTCATCTTTAATATAGCTTCTCTCATACTCTCCGTTACGTAATCGGGAAGAATATCGCTTATTTCAGCAAAATTATATCCTCTGCCGTAGCTTGGCTTAACCTCGCCTAATGCGGTAGTTTTTTTATTGTTGATAAAATCCTCAACCCTCTGAACAGGAGCGATATAATCTCCGCCGCCGAGGTCGTAGGCATTTCTCTCGATTTCCCGCTGATACTCAATTCCCGCGAGGGGATGATTGCTTTTGTAATCCTCGGGATTTACTCCGACTAAAAGCGCGGAATTGGAATTAACCGCGTTTCTGTCAAAACAGCTCATACCGTTTGTACATACCATATTCTCATCGCTCGCAGCTGGAACAACCTCGCCTCCAGGGCACATACAGAATGTATAAACTCCTCGTCCGTTTGACGCTTTTATATTCAGTTTGTAAGATGCCGCGCCTAAACGCTCGTTGCCCGCGAACTTTCCAAACTGGCTTTTATCTATGCTTTCTCTTAAATGCTCAATTCTCGCGCCGACAGAAAACGGCTTTTGCTCCATAATAATATTCTCGTTATAAAGCATTTCAAGCGTATCTCTTGAGCTGTGACCAATAGAGAGAATTACATTATCCGTTTCTATATAGTCATTTTTGGCGTAAATCCCGATAATATTGTTATCCTTAGTCTTAAAGCCCGTAAACTTTGTATTAAAACGGACTTCGCCGCCGAGGTTGATAATATGATTACGAATATTTTTTATAACATATCTTAAATTATCCGTGCCGATATGCGGTTTGGCGTTATATAAGATTTCTTCGGGAGCGCCGTGATTTACGAACTCAATAAGCACCTTTCTCGCTCTTATATCTTTTGTGCCCGTGTTGAGCTTGCCGTCGGAAAACGTACCCGCTCCGCCTTCTCCAAACTGAATATTCGAGGAGGTGTTAAGCTTTCCTGTTTTAATAAAGCTTTCTACATCTTTTACTCTCGTATCGCAATCCGAGCCTTGTTCAATAATTATCGGTTTAGCTCCCGCCATAGCGAGTATAAGTCCCGCGAACATTCCCGCGGGTCCGAATCCGACTATAACAGGTCTTTGATTAAGCTTTTTACTGTCGGGCAGTACGTACTCGTACGGCTCGGTGATTTTTAGCTTATTTGATTTTGCTTTAGCGACAGCGTTATGCTCGTTAATATTCAGATACACGTCTATCGCCGCCGTAAAATGAACATCATTTTTATGGCGCGCGTCTATAGAACGTCTGAACAGCGAAAATCTGTCTATAGATTTTTCGTCAATCCTTAGCTCTCTGGCTATTTTCTTTTTAACGGCTTTATCGTTATAATTGAGCTCAAGCCTTATATTATTAATTCTTATCATACGCTTTCACCCGCTATAATTCCGCTTGTAAACGCGAAATTAAGGTTAAATCCGCCGCAGTCGCCGTTAATATCCACAGCCTCGCCACAAATATATAAACCTCGAACTTTCTTGCTTTCCATTGTTTTCGGATTTATTTCATCTCCGAAAACTCCGCCTGAACATACCTGCGCTTTGCTGTAATCAGCGGGCTTTTTAACAGCGAATTTCCAGTTGTAAATCGTATCGCAGATATTATCTATTTCGTCCTTTGATAATGCGGATACAGGTCTGTTGAGCTTATTAATGCCCGCGCTTTTAAGTAACGCTACGCCGAGCTTGTTAACGTAAAAACCGTCGAGAAAATTCTTGATCTCGCGTGTTTTAAATCTGGTTTTGTTGAGCTTTAATATATAAAGAAGCTGTCCGTAGTTGTCTTTATCGTAGTTAAGATTAAGGCTGACTATAGGATTTTTTAACTCCTGTACGTATGAGCTGAGATTGAAAATGCAGATTCCCGAAAGCGAGCTGTCGGTAAACTGAATCTCTCCGCTTTCAGTTTTAATAAGTTCATCGCCGTCGTATAAGCTGACAATACCTTTTTGTCTTACGCCTTTAATTGACGGCATAATTGCCTTGTCCTCAACCTCAAGCAGACATAAGGCGGGGGAAAGAGGTACAATTTTATGACCTAGCTTTTCTAATAAGCTAAGTCCGCTTTTGTCCGAGCCGAGCTTAGGAGAAGCGGGGGAGCCTGTTGATACAACAAGCTTTTTACAGCTGTATTTATCCTTACCCGCAGAAACAATAAATGAATCCTCTTTTTTCTCTATTGAATCAGCCTTGCAATCACAGACGATTTCTACTTTTAACTCTTTAAGTCTGTATCTGAGTAAATCAAGAACCGTTCCCGCGTGATTGGAAAACGGATAATAACGACCTTCGTTATCGGAAAAAACTGTTAATCCCAAGTTTGAAAACTGTTCCATCAAATTCATCATATCACAGCTTTTAAACATTGTTTTTAAATTTTTCTTAAAGCTTCCGTGATAGTGCTCTGTATTATCAGCGTCCAGGTTAGTAAGGTTGCACCTGCCGTTACCTGTAGATAAAAGCTTTCTTCCGATTTTATTCTGCTTTTCCAGTATAAGTACGGATTTATCGGGATTATTTTCTTTCGCTTTTACAGCGCACATCATTCCCGAAGCGCCGCCGCCGATAATAATAATATCCTTGTTAACCATATTTTTTACTTCCTATAAATTAAGGGCGAAATTAATCGCCCTGATTTTTAAAATATTGCGCCTATAGCTCCGAATACTCCCATACTCGCAAGTCCCATAATAATTCCCGCTAAAAGCACTCCGCCCATACAGGCGATAACGCTCTTTTTAAAATCCAGGTCAAGAAAGCTCGCGGCTAATGTACCTGTCCACGCGCCTGTACCGGGAAGCGGAATTCCGACGAACAGTAACAGGGCTATATATATTCCCATACCGTTACCTGATTTACCTTTAAGCTTTTCTCCGCCTTTTTCACCTTTTTCATAGCAGAATGTAAAGAATTTTCCGATATATTTCTTGTCCTTACCCCAGATAAGAACTTTTCTCGCGAAGAAAAAGATAAAAGGTACGGGAAGCATATTACCGAGAATACAGATAATATAGCAGGCTAACGGATTAAGTCCCATTCCTATTCCGATAGGAAGCGCTCCTCTGAGTTCAACTATAGGAACCATTGAAATCAAAAATACTAATAAATACTTATACATAATTACTCCAAATAATTTATTTTACTGTGATATTATACATTAGAAATAAAAATTTTTCAACCTCTGTAATTGACTTATTATTAAATAAATTGTAAAATAATAAGGATAAATAAATGAGGTATTATGAATGAGTAAAAGTAAAATCCACAAACACAGCGTTTTTTCAATAATTATGCTCGTTATTACGGGTTTATACATAATTTTTATATGGTGGCATTCTACCTTAACGGCTGAGGAGTCTACCGTAGAAAGCACCAACGTATTGTTATTTGTGGTAAATCTTCTAAAAGGACTCGGCTTTACTCTCGAGCTGACAGACCATATAATACGTAAATCCGCGCATTTTTGCGAATTCGCGCTTTTAGGTCTTTTGACATTATGGAGCGCTTATCTTAACAATAAAAAGATTATCAGAAATCTTATGCCGATAGGCTTTGTGTGTTTAGCTACGGCTGTAATTGACGAGCTTGTACAAATCGGCTCAAAAGGCCGTTCGGCTGAGGTAACGGATGTCGCGCTCGATTTCTGCGGCGCGGTGACGGGAGTTATAATCTTTCTGATTATATTCGCGATAGTAAGATTATTTAAAAAAGCTAAATAGAATTTGAAAGGTATGTTTTATAATGAGTGAACAGGTTAAAAAGGGGAATAAAATGGGATACGCGCCGATGTTCCCGCTTATATTGTCTATGTCGCTGCCCGCTATGTTCTCAATGACGGTTATGGCGCTTTATAATGTCGTAGACAGTATATTTGTAGGTAATATCCCCGTTTACGGTGAAACGGGACTTAACGCTATTTCGTACGCTTTCCCGCTGCAGATGCTTATGATTTCATTCGCTGTCGGTACAGCGGTAGGAAGCAACTCGCTTATATCACGCCGTCTCGGCGCAGGACTTCAGAAAGAAGCTGACAGCGCCGCTACTCACGGACTGATTTTAGCGGTTTGTACCTGGATAGTATTTATATTTGTCGGATTATTCGCCGTATCGCCGTATCTGAATGTATACGGATGTACGGGTAAAACCTACGAGTACGGCTATCAGTATCTGACGATTGTTCTTTGCTGCGCGTTGTTTCCGCTTGTTCAGAGCAGCATAGAGAAATCTCTCCAGGCTACGGGAGATATGATATTTCCTATGCTTTTCCAGCTTTCGGGCGCGGTAACAAATCTAATACTGGATCCGCTGTTTATCTACGGTATAGGACCTTTCCCGAAACTCGAGGTTATGGGAGCCGCTATCGCTACTGTTTTGGGACAGTGTGTAGCGATGGTATTCGCGTTATGTATTATTTTCTTTAAGAAAAACAAGGTAAAAGTTACCTTTAAGGGATTCAGGTTTGAGCTTTCGACAGTAAAAAATATCTACTCAGTAGGCTTTCCTTCGATAATAATGCAGTCGATTTCCTCGTTTATGCTTCTTGGTATGAACGCTATGCTAAACGAAATCGGCGTTACGGTACTTGGTATATACTTTAAACTGCAAAGCTTTGTGTTTATGCCTTGCTTCGGTCTTAACCAGGGACTTTTACCCGTAATGGGCTTTAACTACGGCGCTAAGAATAAAAAGAGAATTTATTCCGCTATGAAATGCGGATTTATAATCGCGCTTGTAATAATGCTGATTGGAACAACGCTGTTCTTAACAATCCCCGATAAGCTTATTTCTATGTTTAACAGCGAGAATCAGGAGCTTATGAATACGGGTGTTGCCGCGTTCAGAACAATCTGCATCTGCTTTATCCCCGCGGCAATCGGTATTATCTTTATTTCCTTATTCCAGGCTACAGGTAAGGGAATGAGAGCTCTTATTCTTTCGTTTACGCGACAGTTGATTTTTATACTTCCGATCGCATTTATAATTTCCAAGGTGCTAGGTTATGAAAATCAGATTTGGGCGGCATTCCCGCTTGCGGAAATCGGCTCGATGATTCTCGCGTTCGTTCTGTTCATTCAGCTTGCGAAAACCGATTTCAAAAAACTTGATGAGAAATAGTCAAAAATAATTATCGCCTCGCATATAATTTTGCGAGGTGATATTATGGACAATCCCGAAACCGTATATTATAAGGACGATTGGAAACCCGTATATAATCCCGAAACCTTTGAGAGGGTAAGTACGGATAATAACGAAGAAAATGAAGAAGCTATACCCGAGAAGAAAAAGAAAGCTTCGGGTAAGCCTATGGTTTTAATTATTCAGATTATAATTTGCGCTGTTGCTTTTTTATCGCTGTACGCACTAAAGTCTATCGACATCGGAGTTTTTAACAGTATTTACAAGTGGTACGAAGATAACCTGAATAATGAAATAATAATTTCCGAAACCTTTAAGGAATTCAGCCTGGATAAAATAATAAATGCGGTTGAGAATAAATAGTTTTTATATTAGTATCTCATTTCCCGCGTTAGCTGTTTTCTCGATAATGATTATAAGCGGTTGTTTTACTAACTATTCTCTTTGTATTATAGCTGTTATAATCCACGAGCTCGGGCATTTATCTTTTATGTTTCTTTTAAAGAAAAATCCTGACGGTATTGATATTAAGATTTTTAATATTAAGATTATCGAAAGAGAAAGATTTAGCACCTGTTTTTACAAGGATGTTATAATTACTCTCGCGGGACCTGCGTTTAATATAATATGCTTTATTATTTTATATAGAGTTTATAATAATTTTGCTTTTGTAAATCTGTTCGTAGGACTTTTTAATTTACTTCCTGCCGCGACTTTAGACGGCGGACAGATTATATATCTTTTTTTATTAAAACGTTATAACGCGGAATTTTCGGCGAAAGTAATTGATATTATAACAATTATAATCGCTTTTCCGCTGCTTTTAATCGGTATACTCGTATTGTTGTATTCAAAATACAACTTTTCTCTGCTGTTTATAGCTTTATATTTAGTGTTTACTCTTTTTATTAGGGATGAAAAATATCTCTGACGGAGGATTTATGATTAACAAGGATGTAGAAAAAATACTTTTAAAGGTTCAAAAGCCAGGGCGTTATGTCGGCGGTGAGATGAATTCTGTCGTAAAGAATAAAGAAGATGTTGACGTTAGATTCGCTTTTTGCTTTCCCGATACATACGAAATAGGAATGTCGCATCTCGGAATGAAGATTCTCTACAGCCTGTTTAATGATGTTCCTTATATCTGGTGCGAGCGTGTTTTCGCGCCTTGGCTTGATATGGAAGAGATTATGCTGGAGCGTAATATCCCGCTTTTCGCGCTTGAAAGCGGAGAGCCTATTATTGATTTTGACTTTATTGGCTTTACACTTCAATATGAGCTGAGCTTTACCAATGTGCTTAATATGCTGAAGCTCGCGGGTATCCCTGTAAGATCCGAGGACCGAAAAGAGCTTAAACAGATTGTAGTCGCGGGAGGTCCCTGCGCCTGCAATCCCGAACCGCTCGCGGATTTTGTTGATATTTTCTTTATCGGCGAGGGAGAGGAAGTTGATTTAGAGGTTATAGAGCTCTATAGAAAATGCAAACAGGAGAATAAATCCAAAGCCGAGTTTTTAAAAGAAGCGGCTCAGATTAAGGGTGTATACGTACCCGCCTTATATGATGTCGATTATAACGACGACGGAACGATTAAAAGCTTTACTCCTAAGGATAACGCTCCCGCTGTTGTCGAAAAACGCCTTATGCTCAATATGGACGAGAGCTATTATCCCGAAAATTTCGTAGTTCCTAATATAGAAATAGTACACGACAGAGCTGTTTCGGAAATATTCAGGGGCTGTATAAGAGGGTGCAGATTCTGCCAGGCGGGATTTTTATATCGTCCCGTACGCGAAAAGTCCATTGACGTAATAGATAAACAATGCCATGCTCTGTGTAATAATACTGGCTACGACGAGGTTAGTTTATCCTCGTTGAGCTCGTCGGATTATACTAAAATTGTAAATCTTTTAGATAAGCTTACCGAGTGGTCGGTTGACGATAAGGTTAGTTTATCCCTGCCGTCGCTAAGGGTTGACGGATTCAGCGACGATATTTTAAATAAAATAAATACAGTACGCAAAAGCGGACTGACCTTTGCTCCCGAAGCGGGTACACAGCGTCTGCGCGATGTTATTAATAAAAATGTGTTTGAGGACGAGCTTATGGAAACGTGCTCGAAATCCTTTAACGCGGGCTGGACTAAGGTTAAACTCTACTTTATGATTGGACTTCCGACAGAAACCTACGAGGATGTAGAGGGGATCGCGCATTTATCGCAGAAGGTAGTAGATACCTTTTACCGCTGCGAGAATAAGCCAAAGGGTAAGGGCGTTATGGTGACAATTTCAACCGCGTCATTTGTACCTAAGCCGTTTACTCCGTTCCAGTGGTTCCCGCAAAATTCGCGCAAGGAGCTAATGGATAAGCAAATCCACCTTAAAGAAACTATAACTACCAAAAAGGTTAATTATAATTACCACGACGCCGATACAAGCTATCTCGAGGCTGTATTTGCCCGTGGCGACCGCAGGCTGTGTAAGGTTATGGAAAAGGCGCTTGAAAAAGGCTTCCATTTCGATGGCTGGAACGATTGCTTTTCGCTCGAAAAGTGGCTTGAGATATTTGACGAATGCGGTATAGATCCCGATTTTTACGCGTGCAGAGAAAGAAGCTTCGATGAAATCCTGCCTTGGGACTTTTTAGACTACGGTGTAAGTAAGGAGTTCCTTAAAAAAGAGTGCGAAAAGGCGTATCAGGATACAACTACGCCGAATTGCAGGCAGAAATGCTCTAATTGCGGAGCTAACAGATACGGCGGAGGTGTGTGCTTTGAAAGACGTTAGAGTATGGTTTACTAAAAAAGACGAGTGTAAATATATCTCACATCTTGACTTGAACCGCTGTATGCTTAGAGCGCTCCATAAAAGCAGAATACCGATATGGCATACCGAGGGCTTCCATGTTCATCCGTACGCGACTTTTCCGTTACCGCTTTCTTTAGGCTTCGAGGGTAAGCGCGAGTGTATGGATATAAGACTGCTTGAGGATTATTCTTTTAAAGAAATAAAAGACAACCTTAATAAAAGCCTTCCCGAGGGAGTAAGAGTGTTTGACGTAACCGAGCCCGTGATGAAAGCTAAGGAAATAACCTACGCCGTGTTCAGAATTAAAATTACGAGCGAGGATATAAGCGCTGACGAGGTTTATAATATTACAAACGAGCTTTTTAATAAAGACGAGGTTTTAGTCGAGAAAAAGACTAAAAAGAAAGGTATACGAGAGATTGATATAAAGCAGTATCTCGATAATTATAAGCTTGAGCGTAATATAGGCGGCGCGATTCTTAATATTACCTTACCAGCAGGCAGCGTTACTAATATAAATCCGCTTCTTATAGAGAAAGCTATAGAGAGATATTACGATATCGACGTGTGTTTTGACGTTGTAAAAACCGATATGTTAAATAAAAATCTAAAAAGTTTCAAATAAAACTTGATTTTTCTTCATTATTGATATATAATAGTCGAGGTCGATAAGCAGAGATGTCCGAGCTGGCCGAAGGAGCATGATTGGAAATCATGTGTACGGTAATCACCGTACCGAGGGTTCGAATCCCTCTCTCTGCGCCATTAAAAAACAAGACACCCGAACGGGTGTCTTGTTTTTTATAGCTGAGAGAGGGATTCGAAGCCGACCGTTAAGAAAACGCTCCGGGGGAGCGTTTTTAGGGAGGAGCGTTTATGAACGGCATAGCTCCACAACACGTCCCAAGGTTCGAGATGAAAGTTCTCGCATAGATGAATATACTCTCTCTGCGCCGATTGCGAAGCAATTAGAGAGAGGGATTCGAAGGCGTCCAGTACAAAATATAGTCGTCTCACTTCGCCCTAAGAGCGGGCTTGTGACACTCCTTATTTTGCACAGCGCTTTTGCTCCCTTAATCCGCCGCAGGCGGCGGTCGCAACGCTACCGTTAAGAAAACGCTCCGGGGGACTGTATTGCAGTTCACAGTAATCAGTTCTCAGTTCTCAGAATTTTTAACCCCGTCGTTGATGATGTTAGAGAGTATATGAAATCTTTCCAAAGCCGCCTATGGAAAAGTATTATTATTTACCTATGTTCATCAACGGCGGATCTAAATTTGTATTATAATTTAGCATGTTAACTTATACAAAAAACCCACTTTGTTTTTGTGCAACTATACAAAAGTGAAGTTATTTATTTAAAAATTGAAACTTTTTTCTTGTTTTTTGACACTACTATAATGAAATAGTTTATAATACTTTTCAGAAAGACTAACTATTAAAAG
>DEFK01000038.1:15903-57778 GCA_002350765.1 Ruminococcaceae bacterium UBA2854 | reverse complement strand
CGGCTGCTTGAAATGGTAATGCGTTGTCATTCATTCGATGCCCCCAGCTGCAGGGGGCATGCCTGTAATAGCCCCTTCTAGGGGCTGGTCAAACCACCCGTTCAACGGGTGGTTTTGATTTTATCCTTTATTATATCCTTTACAACTTCCGAGGCGATTATAAGTCCCGTTACGGACGGTACGAATGCCGTGCTCCCGGGAGCTTTTTTACGTTCTTTATTATCGTTTTTTGATATAGGGGAAAGGGGAGGCTCTTTTGAGTAAACGACCTTGAGGGTTTTAATACCTCGTTTTCTGAGCTCTGAGCGCATTACACGCGCTAAAGGACATACGGAAGTATTGTATATATCCTCTACCTCAAAACGCGTAGGATCGAGCTTGTTGCCAGCGCCCATTGAACTTATAATCGGCGTACCCGCCTTATCAGCCTGCACAATCAGCTCTATTTTTCCCGATACCGTGTCTATAGCGTCTACGATATAATCGTACTGTGTAAAGTCGAACTTCTCCGATGTTTCGGGAGTATAGAATACAGCGTGCTTATTCAGCTTTAAATCAGGGTTTATATCAAGAAAACGCCGCTCGGCGACATCTACCTTTAGTTTGCCTAAAGTGCTGTGTACGGCGATAATCTGGCGGTTTATGTTGCTTGGAGCGACGGTGTCGTTATCTATTATATCTATCGCGCCTATTCCGCTTCGGACAAGCGCCTCGGCGGTAAATCCGCCTACTCCGCCTATTCCGAATACCGCGACTCGCGAGTGTTTTAGTTTATCTATAGCTTCTTTACCGAGAAGCAGTTCGGTACGCTCAAATTGATTTTCCATTTTATTACTCCGTAATATAATTGAGAATTGAGAATGGAGAATGGAGAATTTCGGTCGTGTAGAAAGATTAATATAGAAATAAGATTCTTTCCCGACCGAATTATTATGCAAGCTCCGCTTGCGGAGCATATGAATACTGCCGGGCTACCGTTGTATACTATTATACCGTGCTGTCTGCCCGCCATTAATTCTCAATTCTTAATTCTCAATTCTCCATTCCAAAAAACGCCCTTGCGGGCGTTTTTTACTTTATTTAGACCACGCCGTTAAAAAAATCTTTCGGAATATCAAGCATTTCCTAAGGCGTGATTAGCTGCTGCGGCTCGCTGTTATTTGCTCAATAGTAAATTGCCGTTTTCAGACCACGCCGTTAAAGAAATTTTTCGAAATATCAAGCGTTTCCAAAGGCGTGATTAGCTGCTGCAGCTCGCTGTTATTGCTCAAAGAATTTTTCGTGGATAGCCGCTACGGCTCTGTCAGCGTCTTTCTTGTTGATAAGTACGCTAACCTTAATTTCGGATGTAGCAATCATCTGGATGTTGATCTGAGCGTCGTAGAGCGCCTCGAACATCTTTGTAGCAACGCCCGCGTGGCTTTCCATACCCGCGCCGACAATTGAAATCTTAGCGACTTCCGTGCTGATGAATGTATTCTTTGCTTCAATATTCTCGGCGTAATCCTTAACGATAGCCTCCGCGTCAGCCGCTCTGTCCTTGGGGATAGTAAAGGAAATATCCTTTTTGCCGTTATGACCGATAGACTGAAGAATAATGTCTACGTTGATATTCTTCGAGGAAAGCTTTGAGAAAAGCTTAAACGCGAAGCCCGGTTCATCGGGAACGCCTACAATTGAAATTCTCGCAATATCTGTGTCTTTAGCGACACCGCTGATTAACATTTTCTCCATTTTTACTTTCTCCTTTACTATAGTGCCCGGAGCTTTTACAAGGCTTGAAAGAACTTCGAGCTCGATGTTGTATTTTTTTGCCATTTCCACACTGCGGTTGTTGAGTACCTGCGCGCCTAATGTCGCGAGCTCCAACATCTCGTCGTAGGAAATCTCCTGAAGTTTTTTAGCGTTTTTAACTAATCTCGGGTCAGCTGTGTATACACCCTCAACGTCGGTGTAAATCTGACATAAATCCGCGTGCATAGCCGCCGCAAGCGCTACCGCCGAGGTATCCGAGCCTCCGCGTCCGAGAGTTGTAATATCGTCGTATTTTGAAAGTCCCTGGAAGCCCGCTACGATGACAATACGTTTTTTGTCGAGTTCCTTGCGGATACGGTTGGGGATAACTCTCTTGATACGCGCCGAGGTGTGGGCGGAGCTTGTCTGGAAGCCTGCCTGCCAGCCTAAAAGCGATATTACGGGATAGCCAAGCTTTTCAATTGCCATAGCGAGAAGAGAAATACTAATCTGTTCTCCCGCGGATACAAGCATATCATGCTCACGCTTGGAGGCGTTGGGGTTGATTTCGTTGCCCTTGGCGATAAGGTCGTCTGTCGTATCGCCCTGAGCGGATACAACGACTACGATATCGTTGCCTTTGTCGTAGGTTTCCGTTACGATACCAGCGACGTTAAAAACGCGCTCTGCGTCCGCGACGGATGAACCTCCGAATTTCTGTACAATTAAACTCATTGTTTTACTCCTTTTAATTACCTTGTATATTGTAGATTATAAATCGCTGATTCTGATTTTGGAAAGAACTTTATTTCCTTTTCTCTCGAGCTTTTCGATGTTGCTCTCGATTTCGCCTATTGTCATAAGGTCGGTAGCTACGGCGAGCTGTTCGTCCTTAGCGATAACATAAACATCTCCGAATACCTCGTTAACGGCTTCGAGAGAATCGGGATTCTCTAAGCGGAGATACATTCTTGTTCTTGATTCATTATATGGCAGAACGCTCTCGTTGTTGCTGTCAGCCCAGAAAATATACTTTCTTTCTTTTAAGTGTCTGCAACTGTCTATAATATCAGCTACAACGGCTGAGGCTGTGGGGAGCGAACCCGCGCCCTTTCCATAGAAAAGAACGTCGTCGGTGCAATCGCCGCGAACCATAATACCGTTGAACTCGTCGCTGATGTTGGCGAGCTGGCTTTTATCTCTTACGAACATAGGGGATACGAAAATATCAATTTTGCCGTTTTCGAGCTTTTTAACGTCGCCGATAAGCTTGATCTTGCTCTTGTACTGAGCGGCGTACGCTACGTCTTTAAGGCTGATATTTGTAATACCCTCGGTATGTATGTTGTCGGGGTAGATGTGCTTTCCGTAAGCGAGAGAAGCGAGAATACAAATCTTTCTGCAAGCGTCGTGTCCTTCAACATCCGCCTCGGGATTTCTCTCGGCAAAGCCTAAATCCTGCGCGAGCTTTAACGCCGCGTCGAACTCCATACCCTCGTCAATCATCTTGGAGAGAATAAAGTTGGTAGTACCGTTTAATATACCCGCGATTTCCTTTACGTTGTTAGCTACTAAGCACTGAACCAAGGGGCGTAAAATAGGAATACCGCCGCCTACCGACGCCTCGAAGAAGAAGTTGGCGTTGTTGTTCTTAGCG
This sequence comes from Ruminococcaceae bacterium UBA2854, assembly GCA_002350765.1. Classification (GTDB taxonomy): domain Bacteria; phylum Bacillota; class Clostridia; order Oscillospirales; family Acutalibacteraceae; genus Ruminococcoides. The sequence goes on along the minus strand of DEFK01000038.1, from coordinate 54,387 downwards.
ATCTGTATAAGCTCCGCGCCCTTAGCGGCTACGAGCTCTTTGTTAGAGGTTACTACGCTTTTACCCGCTTTAAGAAGCTCCTTGGTAAAATCGTAGGCGGGATGTGTTCCTCCCATTACCTCGGCGACTACTCTTATTTCTGCGTCGTTAAGAATCTCGTTGAAATCCTTAGTAAAACGATCCGCTAAAGGAGAGTCGGGGAACTCGCGTAAATCCAATATCTTTTTGATATAAATTTCTTCGCCTAAGTTTTCGAAAAGTTTTTTCTTATGTGTTGTTAAAATGTTGGCAACACCTGAGCCTACCACTCCGTGTCCCATTATTGCAACCTGTATCATTTATTTCCACCCTTTCTTTATCTGGAGAATAATTATCCGTCTACTACTTCGTTGCTGCCGCCGCTGCCGTCGTCATCAGCGCCGTCGTCTTCGTTACCGCCGCTGTCCTCGTCGTTACCGCCGCCGCTGTCTTCGTCGTTGTTGCTGCTGTTGCCGCCGCTGTCATTATCGTCGCTGTCGTCGTCATCATCGCTGCTGTTGTCGGAATCGTAGTCATCGTCGTCATCGTAGTCGTAATAGTTGTTTCCGCCGTAGCTGTCGCCCGCGTAATAGTCAACGTATGATGAACTGCCCGTCGGTACTTTCTTCTCGGAGTAATAGCCGACATACCGTCCTTCCGTAGCGTTGCCGACATTATAAACGGCTCCGTTGGAAGAATTGAAATTCGCTTCTACAATAGTAGCGGGTCTTGTAAATTCTTTTTTCTTTTTATTCGCCAGATAATGCCCCATTACATCGCTGAACAGTACCGTAGCGTTTCTTTGTCCAACGCCTGAAATTGTCCTCGGTTTATCGAAGCCTGTCCATACCGCGAGTGAAGCGTAGGGGCTGAGTCCGCAGTACCAGGAGTCCTTATCCGCGTCGGTTGTACCTGTTTTTCCTATTATATCCCAACCGCTTACTCTCGCGTTAGCCGCGTTAGTATGAGCGCAGTAGGTCATATTGTAATGTAAAAGCCTGTTCATAATATAGGCTGTGTCAGGCGAGTAGGAGGCTTTCGGTATCGCGTCACGGTTATCAATTATTACGTTGCCCTCGGAATCGGTTACGTAATAATAGGTGAACGGTTTATAATACTTTCCGCCGTTGCCCATATATGTGAATGTCGCCGCCATTTCACGAACAGTAACACCGCCTGTAAGACCACCGATTGAAAGTCCACCTGTGTTGCTCCTGTCCTTAACGTCGAGATGTTCGAAGCCCTGTAGAGTAACTACCTGATTGTAAGCCGCTTCGGGAGTAATAGTGTTCATTACCTGAGCCGCGGTCGCGTTCGCCGACCATTCTATAGCGTCGGGGAGAAGCATATTACCCTTGTAGCTTCGGTACCAGTTGTTAGGACCTGCTACATATTGCCCATTGACAACCTTATATTTCGGGAGCGCTTCATCCTTTACAACCGAGCTGAAGTGGAGCTTTCCTTTTTCTATAGCGTAAGGATAAACAACTACGGGTTTGATTGACGAACCCGGCTGTAAGACTGACTGTGTAGCTCTGTCGAATACAAGGTTCTTTGTTTTTTCCTGGGAAGAACCCGTGGTAGCTATTACCGCGCCGTCCATTCCAATCATCGTAGCGGCGCATTGCATTCCCGAGTCACTGCTTGTATTAATATTTCTTGCCGCTTTTTCAATATAGGACTGCATTTCGCTGTCCATAGCGGAGTAGATTTTTAATCCCTCGGTAAAGATTTTATTGGAAGCCGCTTTTTCGCTTATGTTGTAATATGTGGCGAGGTCAGCCTGCAAATCACGCTGGAGCTCGTCCATATACCAGTTCTGTATTTTGCTTCCGATATTCTTTTTGTTGCTCTTTTTGAACCCGACGAATTTCATATTCTTTGATTCCTTAAGAGCTTCGTCGTACTGCTCTTTGGTAATCATCTTCTGGTCGTACATCTCCGAAAGCACAAGCTCGCGCCTTTTTTTATTGTTTTCGGGATGATAGAGCGGATTGAATTTACTGGGGTTCTGCGTAATACCCGCTATCGCCGCGCATTGTGCCAGCGAGCATTTTTGAATATCCTTAGCGAAATACAGGTTAGCCGCCGATTGAACTCCCTGGCAGTTGTTGCCGTAGTTAACGACGTTCAGGTAAGCCTCGAGAATCTGGTCTTTAGTGTACTCGGTCTCGAGCTTCAGCGCTTTAATAATCTCCCTCAGCTTTCGGTTTAGCGAAACCTCGTTGTCGTCCGAGATATTTTTAATAAGCTGCTGGGTTAATGTAGAACCGCCGTAGCTTGACTGTCCGCTGGTAAGATGAAGAACGGCGCCGACTGTTCGGTTGAGGTCAACTCCGTGGTGGTCGAAGAATCTCTTGTCCTCAATCGCTATCTGAGCCTGCTTCATATTCTCGGGTATGTCGTTAAAATTGACCCATACTCTGTTTTCGGAAGAATAGAGGGATTTATATTTCTTGTATTTACCCTTCTTGTTCTTAACGTAGATAAAGCTTGTCTGGTTAACGGATTTAGCTTTAAGGTTAACGCCCGTGGGTTCGGAAGCGATCTTAGCTACGTATATCGAAAGGGATATCGCGACAATCGTTCCCGCGAAAACGAGCACCATAAGAATTGTAAAAAGCGTTCTGCCGAGCGCTTTAAAGCATCTTTTCGCTCCGTTTTCATGCGCGAGGTCGTCTTTTCTCTTTTTTGTAAATTTACTGATATCTGTTTCACGCATAGGAATTCTCCTTATTAAAACATTCTAAATTTCTATACATTTATGCAAACTTACACACTATACCCTAACATTCTAACACAAAAACGAAAAAAAATAAACCTTTTCTAACGATTTTCTTTTCATTATATATAGATTTTTTTTCGGAGATTTATATAAATTGTATGAATAATGGCTATAAACAGGCTAAAACTATCCTTGAAATATATTATTTTTTGAAATCGGAAGTGTAATGATGAAACGATTAATGCTTATAACAGGGATTGCTATATACTCTTTATTCGCCGCGGCTATGCTTTTTAATACGGGAAACGCGGATAAACCCGTTGAGCGGGTGAGCTTCAAAGCCTATCCCTCGAAGCCCGCTGCTGTAACGGAGGAAGCGGATATGTATGTAGTCAAAATTGTTGACAAGAAAATAGCGGTCGAAAACGCGAAAACGGGAGAGATAATTAAGAAAACCGACACCTTCGCCTCAATTCTGCCGAAAGGCGACCGAGCTCTGTTAAGCCGCGGGATAAAGGTAAAAAGCGATAAGGAACTCAGGACTGTTCTCGAGGATTATTGCAGCTGATTTAGATACAGCGCCCTCTTTGTATAAAAATAATCATTGACTATTTTAATCACATATAGTAAAATGAAATATAATTGGTTTAGTATGACTTACTATATGTTTTTATCTCACAAAGGGGGATACATAATGATTTCAACCGTAATTAACGAAAAACTGAATATAGAATTCCCTATCTTTCAGGGAGGAATGGCGTGGGTAGCCGACGCATCCTTAGCCGCGGGCGTAAGCAACGCGGGCGGACTCGGACTCATCGCCGCTATGAACTCCAACGGCGAACAGCTCCGCGCGGAAATTAAGAAGTGCAAAGAGCTTACCGATAAACCGTTCGGAGTTAATATTATGCTTATGAGCCCGTTTGCCGACGAGGTAGCCGACGTCGTTGTTGAAGAAGGCGTTAAGGTTGTTACCACAGGCGCGGGTAATCCCGGAAAATATATGGATAAATGGACTCAGGCGGGAATTAAGGTTATCCCCGTTGTACCCTCAACCGCTTTGGCGAGAAGAATGGAAAAGCTCGGCGCTTTCGCGGTTATCGCGGAGGGCGGAGAGAGCGGCGGCCACGTGGGTGATTTAACCACAATGGCTCTTGTACCGCAGGTTGTAGACGCGGTTAGTATCCCTGTTATCGCGGCGGGCGGTATCGCCGACGGACGCCAGGTCGCGGCTTGCTTTATGCTCGGAGCTTCGGGAGTACAGGTCGGTACTCGTTTCTTGGTAGCTAAGGAATGTACAATCGCTCAGGAATACAAGGACAAGATTCTAAAAGCCAAGGATATAGATACCGTGGTTACGGGTAAGCGTTTAGGCCATCCCGTGCGCTGTATTAAGAGCAGCTATACCCGCGAGTATACTAAGATGGAATACGATTCAACAACCTATTCCGACGAGGAGCTCGAAGCCAAGGGCGCGGGAGTATTAAGACTCGCGGCGCGTGAGGGCGACGTTAAGAACGGATGCGTTCTCGCGGGACAGGTAGCTTCTATGGTTAAGAAGGAAGAACCCGCCCGTGATATTATTCTCGACTTATTCACCAAGGCGGAAGAAGTTTTAGGCGGTGCCGATAAATGGGTAAAATAGCATTTGTTTTCTCAGGCCAGGGCGCTCAGTACCCAGGGATGGGAAAGGAACTTTACGATAATTCAAAGGCGGCGAAAGCCGTTTTCGATATGGCGGACGGTATCCGAAAGGGAACCTCCGCTCAGTGCTTCGACGGAACTAAGGAAGAGCTTTCCGTAACGGTTAATACCCAGCCCTGCGTTTTTACGGCTGATTTAGCCGCGGCGAGAGCCGTAGCCGAAAAGGGTATTAAGCCCGACTATGTCGCGGGATTTTCTCTGGGAGAAATCGCGGCGCTCGCGTTTTCGGGAATGTTAAGCGACGAAGAGGCGTTTAAGCTCGTTTGTAAAAGAGGCGAGCTTATGGACAAGGCGGCTAAGGAGAACCCTGGGGCTATGCTTGCGGTGCTTAAATTGCCCGCCGATAAAATCGAGGAAATCTGCGAAAGATTTTCCGATACATATCCCGTTAATTACAACAGTCCCGCGCAGACTGTTGTAGCGACTAAAGAAGAAAACGTTGACGCGCTTACAGAAGCGTTTTCTGCTGAAAAAGGCAGGGCTAAACGCCTGGCGGTAAGCGGAGCGTTCCACTCTCCGTTTATGTCCGAAGCGGCTGACGGACTTATGGAATATATGAGCTCGGTTGAGTTTAACGAGCCCGAAATTCCTATCTACTCTAATTACACAGCCAAACCCTACGAGGGCGATTATAAGGCGCTTGTAAAAGCTCAGGTTGAAAACCCCGTACGCTGGCAGACTATTATCGAAAACCTCGTAAACGAGGGCGTGGATACCATAATCGAAGTCGGCGTAGGAAAAACGCTTACAGGATTAAATGGAAGAATTAATAAAGAAATAAAAGCTATTAAGGTTGAGAATCTTTCCGACCTTGAGGCGCTTGATATTTAAAGGAGAAGTTATGGATTTTAAAAATAAAGTTGCCGTAGTTACAGGCGGATACAGCGGAATCGGTCGTTGCGTATGCGAAAAACTTGCCTCTCTCGGAGCGGATATCGCGATTGTCGGTATTGGCAGGGAAGAGGATAAAGCCGAGGCTTTAAAGGCTGTCGAGGCTTTAGGAGTAAAGGTTAAGGCTTACGATTGCGACGTGAGTAATTTTGAAGCGGGCGAAGCTGTAGTTAAGGAGATTATTTCCGAGTTTGGAAAGATTGATATTCTCGTAAATAACGCTGGAATTACCCGCGATAAGCTTATGCTTAATATGCCCGAGGAGGACTTCGACGCGGTTATCAACGTTAACCTCAAGGGCGCTTTCAATATGACAAAGCACGTTTATAAACCCTTTATGCGTCAGAGAAGCGGACGTATCGTAAACGTCGCTTCAATTGTCGGCATTAACGGCAACGCGGGTCAGGCTAACTATTCCGCGTCCAAGGCGGGTGTTATCGGGCTTACAAAATCCGTTGCGCGCGAGCTCGCGGCTAGAGGCGTTACAGTAAACGCCGTAGCTCCCGGATACATAGATACAGCTATGACACAGGCTTTATCCGACAAGATCAAGGATGAAATCGCTTCGTCTATCCCGATGAAACGCAGAGGCGTTCCCGAGGACGTAGCTAATGTTATCGCGTTCTTATGCAGCGATTACGCTTCCTATGTTACAGGCGAAGTAATAAGAGTTGACGGTGGAATAGCAATGTAAAACGCTTCGCGTTTTACATTGCTGATTGATAATAAAAATTATGAAAGGCTGAAAAATATGAGACGAGTAGTAGTTACAGGCGTAGGCGCTGTTACACCTGTCGGAAACGACGTTCCGACAATGTGGAAGAATATGCTTGACGGCGTTTGCGGTATAGATAAAATCAAAAAGTTTGAAACGGATGACCTACCTGTTAAAATCGCAGGCGAGGTTAAGGATTTTGACCCGACAACCGTTGTCGAAAAGCGTGATTTAAGAAAAACCGATATGTATACGATTTTCGCCTTAGCGGCGGCTAAAGAAGCGGTTGAGGACAGCGGAATTATCGGCACGGTCGATGAAAAACGCCTCGGCTCATATATCGGCGCGGGTATCGGCGGACTTTACTCCTTCGTAGAAAATACCCAGAACCTTATCGAGAAAGGCCCCCGTAAGGTTAGCCCTCATTTTATTCCTAAGATGATTGGTAATATCGCCACAGGTCAGGTTGCTATTAAGTATAAAGCCAAGGGTGTAAGCCTTTCGGTAATGTCAGCCTGCGCTACAGGCGCGAACTCAATCGGCGAAGCGTTCCACGCTGTTAAAGACGGCTACGCCGACGCGATTATCGCGGGCGGCGCGGAGTATGTTGTACATCCGCTTACCGTTGCGGGATTCGCTAATATGAAAGCGCTTTCAACTACCGAGGATCCGAAGAAAGCGTCCATTCCGTTTGACGTTAAGCGTAACGGCTTCGTAATGGGCGAGGGCGCGGGAGTTCTTATTTTAGAGGAATATGAGCACGCTAAAGCCAGAGGCGCTAAGATTTATGCCGAGCTTTCGGGCTATGGTAATACCTGCGACGCTCACCACGTAACTGCTCCCGAACCGAACGGCGAAGGTCTTGCCGAGGCTATGAGAGTAGCTTTTAAAGAAGCGGGCGTTACTGATGATGATGTCGTTTACTTGAACGCTCACGGAACTTCAACTCCGATGAACGATAAAACCGAGACAATGGCGGTTAAAGCCGCTTTAGGCGAGAAAGCCTACGATATAAGCATTAGCTCTACGAAGTCTATGACAGGTCATATGCTCGGCGCGACAGGCGCTATCGAAGCGATTGTTTCCGTAATGGCTCTTAAGGACGGAATAGTTCCGCCGACAATCGGTACGGACGAGTTAGACCCCGAATGTGATCTCGATTACACCTTAGGCAAGGCTAAAAAGAGAGATTTAACCATCAGCGCGAGCACGAACCTCGGCTTCGGCGGTCACGATACCTGTCTTGTGTTTAAGAAGATATAGGAGGAAATAAGATGATTGATATAGAAACCCTGAAGGATTATATAAAAGTATTAGAGGACAGCTCTCTCGCTGAAATTGAAATCAGCGACGAGGAGGATTCAATCCGCCTCGCTAAGCCGAGCGCTGACTCACCCGTAGTTGCGTTTGCTCCGTCAAACGCTCCCGCGGCGGCTCAGGCTGCTCCCGCGGCAGCTCCCGCTACAAGCGGAAAGGCTATCAAAAGCCCGATGGTAGGCGTATTCTACGCGGCTCCCTCTCCCGACAGACCGCCGTTCGTAAACGTAGGCGATACCGTTAAAAAGGGCGATGTAGTCTGCATTATCGAGGCTATGAAGATTATGAATGAAATCACCGCGACAGAAAGCGGTACAATAACAGAAGTTTTAGTAGAGAACGGCGACGTTGTCGAATACGACCAGCCGTTGTTCACAATCGGTTAAAGAGGTAAATTATGAACCAGGAAGAGATAAAAAAGATTATACCCCATAGAGATAATATGCTTCTCGTTCAGGAAGCGGAGAAGGTTGACGATACTACTTCCCACGGAAAGTATACTATAAGCGGCGATGAGTTCTTTTTAAAGGGACATTTCCCGGGCAACCCCGTAGTCCCCGGAGTTATTCTCTGCGAGATGATGGCTCAGTCGAGCTGCGTTATGCTCGCCGATAAATGCGAGGGTAAAACCCCGTATTTTACTAAGATGGATAACGTTAAGTTTAAGGGTATGGTAAAGCCTGGCGATACCTTGGAGAGCACCTGTACTCTTACAAGAAGCCGCGGCAACTTCTATTTTATCAACGCTAAGGGATACGTTAACGGTAAATTATGTGTAAGCGCTGATTTCAGCTTTGCATTAGTTTAATGGATGTGAATTAATAAATGTTTAGTAAAATATTAGTCGCTAACCGCGGAGAAATCGCGGTTAGAATTATCCGCGCCTGCCGTGAGATGGGTATTGATACCGTAGCTATTTATTCCACAGCCGATAAGGACGCTATGCACGTAAAGCTCGCTGACGAGAGCTACTGCGTAGGCGGCGCTAAGGTTGCGGACAGCTATCTTAATATGCCCGCTATCTTAACCGCGGCGGTTGAGAGCGGCGCCCAGGCTATCCACCCTGGGTACGGACTTCTTTCCGAAAACGCTAAGTTCGTTGAGCTTTGCGAAAAATGTAATATAGAGTTTATCGGGCCTACCTCCGAGATGATTAATCTTCTCGGCGATAAGGATATGGCGCGTAAAACAATGCGCGAGGCGGGTGTTCCCGTTACTCCGGGTACCGATGTGCTCGAGGACGTGGAAAGCGCTAAGGCTTTAGCCGAGGAAGTCGGCTATCCGCTTCTTATTAAAGCGCGCTCTGGCGGCGGCGGACGTGGAATCCGTCTTGTAAGCTCGCCCGATGAATTTGAAAACGCATATAACAGCGCCTACGCCGAGGCTGAATCCGCTTTCGGCGACGGAGCGTTATACATAGAAAAGTTTCTAAAACCCGTAAAGCATATAGAAATGCAGCTTCTCTGCGATAAGCACGGCCACGTGATTTGTCTCGGCGAGCGTGAATGCTCGGTCCAAAGACATAACCAGAAGCTTATCGAGGAAAGCCCGTCTCCGTCTATCTCCGAAGAAACACGACAGGCGATGATGGAAGCGGCGGTAAAGGCGGCTCACGCCGTTAATTACAACTCGGTCGGTACGGTTGAGTTTTTATACGACTCCGAGGGCAATTTCTACTTTATGGAAATGAATACAAGACTTCAGGTTGAGCACGGCGTTACCGAAATGGTAACGGGCGCCGATTTGGTGCAGTGGCAGATAAGAGTTGCCGCGGGCGTTGAGCTCAACAGAACCCAGGAGCAGGTTTATTTCCACGGCCACGCCATAGAATGCCGTATTAACGCCGAGGATCCCGATAATAACTATCGTCCGTCCTGCGGAAAGGTAACGGCTCTGCACGTACCCGGAGGCTCGTTTGTAAGATTCGATACCGCTTTATCCCAGGACTACGTTATCCCGCCGTTCTATGATTCGATGATCGGTAAGGTTATCGTCCAGGGAAGAACGAGGGAATCCGCCATTAGAAAGATGAAAATGGCGCTTTGCGAGCTTAACGTAAAGGGTGTTAAGGTTAACCGTGATTTGATGATAGATATTCTCTCCGAAAAGGATTTTGTTGACGGAAGCTACACTACCGATTTTATGGAAGATTTTGAGAAGAGAAGAAGATAAGTAATTAAGTAAAGGATTTGTTTATGGATTTATTTACTTTTATGAAGCCGAAAAATGAGCTTGAGAACAGCGACGCGTCCGATGTTAAAAAGCCGTTTGTTCCCGACGAAATGTGGGAGAAATGTCCCGAATGCGGAACTCTGCTTCTAACTACGGATATCGAGGAAAACCTCCGCGTATGCTCTAAATGCAACCACCATTTCCGCCTTAACGCGCGCGAAAGAATTAAAATGACCGCCGATAAGGATACTTTCGTGGAAATGGACGCTGATTTCGAGAGCGTAAATATTATAGATTTTCCCGACTACGATGAAAAACTGAAAAAGAATAAAGAAAAGAGCGGGGAAAAGGAAAGCGTTATCTGCGGAACCTGTAAGATAAACGGTATTGATATCGTTATCGTAAGTATGAACAGCGAGTTTATGATGGGCTCTATGGGTACTGTTACGGGCGATAAAATCACCCGCGCTTTCGAGTACGCTACCGAGCATAAGCTCCCGATTATCGTATTTACCGTTTCGGGCGGCGCCAGAATGCAGGAGGGTATCCTCTCGCTTATGCAGATGGCTAAAACCTCGGGCGCTGTAAAAATGCACAGCGACGCGGGACTTCTATACATAACAGTACTTACCGATCCTACCTCGGGCGGAGTAACGGCGTCGTTCGCTATGGAGGGGGATATTATCCTCGCCGAGCCTAAGGCGTTAATCGCGTTCGCGGGTCCGCGCGTTATCGAGCAGACTATCCGCCAGAAGCTCCCGAAGGACTTCCAGACAGCCGAGTTTGTACAGCAAAAAGGTTTTGTTGATAAGGTTGTCGACAGACGTCATCTAAAAGAAACGCTGACGCACCTTTTAAGAATACATAATTACGGGGAGGTAGAGTGATGAGCGCTTTTGATAAAGTCGCTGCCGCGCGCAGTACAAAAAAGCTGACCTCCGTAGATTATATCAACGCTATGTTCGGCGAGAGCTTTATCGAGCTACACGGCGACAGAAACTACAGCGATGATAAGGCTGTAGTCGGCGGAGTAGGAATGCTTAACGATATTCCCGTTACCGTTATCGGTCTCGAAAAGGGCAGAAATACTTTCGAGCGTATGGAGCGTAATTTCGGCGCGGCTCATCCCGAGGGCTACAGAAAAGCTCTCCGTCTTATGAAGCAGGCTGAAAAGTTCCACCGTCCTATTCTTACGTTCGTGGATACCAGCGGAGCGTTCTGCGGTATCGGCGCCGAGGAGAGAGGCCAGGGCCACGCTATCGCCACTAACTTAATGGAAATGATGGCGTTAAAAACTCCCGTGCTTTCGATTTTTATCGGCGAGGGAGGCTCGGGCGGAGCTATCGCGCTCGCTGTTGCCGACGAGGTATGGATGATGGAAAACGCGGTTTATTCGGTTATTTCTCCCGAGGGCTGCGCGAGTATTCTCTGGAAAGACAGCACTAAAGCTCCCGAAGCCGCCGAGTGTCTTAAACTTACGGCTAAGGATCTTTTCGAGCTCGGAGTAATCGAGCGTATCTTGCGTGAGCCGAGTGTTGACGACGGAAAGATGTTCGAGAGCTTAAAGCTCCTTATCTGTCGTACATTCGAGAAAAACCTCGCTATAGACGGCGAACAGCTCGCTAAACTAAGATATAACAGATTCAGAAAAATCGGACGTCAGGAGCCCTGATATCCAAAAAGTATTGACATCTTTTAATATTATGCTATAATAAAAATAGAAAAAGAGCTACCCGAGAAACGGTTAGCCCGATAGTTTTGGTTTAAAAATAACCGCTTACTTGTCAGGTGAGGCGGTTATTTTTCTTTTATAATATAAAAAATTATGAAGAAAATAATTGTAAGACACAATAAATACTCTGCCATTACAATCACCCTCTCTTATCATATTCCCGTAAGGGTTATATGTAAAACAAGGTTATCAGTACCTCGACAGAGGGCGTTCCCAGCGAAAAAAATAGTCGTCCGTCTCACCCTATGAACGGGCTCGTCGGACTCCTTTTTTTACGCAGCGCTTTTATTCCCTTTATCCGCCACCGGCGGCGGTCATAACGCTACCGCTTCCGTTTTTGGATAGCTCTTGTTAACACTATAACACGCACATTTGTTTTAGTCAACTGTTTTTAAAAACATTATATTATATTAATTATCGTAATTTGCATAAAATCATTTCACCCTTCCTATAATAGGTTTGAGGTGATTTTTATGCTGAATTACTTATATGAAATGCCCGAGGAAGTTAAAAACGAGCTTGGGAAAAACTTCTGCGCTATGAAATACGTCCACAGCCTTCCCGAAAGGAAACGAAAAAAAGTTATTGAAAAAGCGAGTAAAATGACTCCGTCCGAGCTGAAGAATTATGTATCCCGTTTAGCGTCATTTGTCTGAGTTTTAATATTCTTTAAACGAATTATACGCTTCTTTATCAGCAGGTAAATCGTAGGTAATAAAACGAGTATTCCGATAAACGCGCTTAGTCGTCCGAAGTGTATCGCCGATATACACGCGAGCGCTACGCCGATATGGAAGTACAGAAGCGTTAATCCGAAAACCCTTGTCTTAGTCAGCCTGCTTTTATCCTTATCAATCGCGTATTCTACGAGCGAGGTGGTGAACTGTCGGTAGTTATTGCTCGAGAATATTGTAGAGCAGGAGTAACCTTCAATATATTCGAACGCCGTCCATTGAAACGCCATCGCGAAAAAGATAGGGTAGAGGCTGATTAAAAAGTCAGCGTTTTTCGGTAAAAACATAAGCGTTATAAACGCGAGAATGTCTACAACAATACTGATTACATCCGAATGAAGCCGTAGCTTTTTCGGAATAACAACCGCCGCCGCGAATCCTAAGAAGTATAGGAGCGCGGCTATTATTCTGAGTAAAAGCGTCTCGAAATTACAGTAAACGAGGTTATAAACAATCCCTATTAAATTAAGCGTCTGCGCATTACCGAATATCTCGCCGAGATTACATACAGCGAATCCGCCGAATACTCCGCCCGCGACAGCCATATTATAGTGCGTGAAATTATTAACTTTGATTCTCATACGGGTATTATACAACCAAAAGGTTGAAATAGCAAGAATTTATCGTAAAACGATAAATAATTATTGACTTTTTTAAAAGACGGTGTTATAATCTCCTTAATGAAAGGGTGATTAATATGAATGTAAAGCTCGGGAAAGCGCTTAAAGCTCTTGTTATAATTCTCGGAGTTTTAGGGCTCGGAGTGTACGCGGTTGTGATTCCGTGGACGCTTAATACTTTCGTGGAAACCTATAACGAGTTTTCATATTTTTATATACCGTGGCTTGTTTTTCTTATATTGACCGCGGTTCCGCTTTATATTATTCTTGGATTGGGGATAAGCGTTTCTAATGAGATTTCGAGAGATAACACATTTATTGTAAAGAATGTAAAAAGCCTTAAAGGCGTCTCTCTATGTCTTGTTATCGAAGCGGCATATTTCTTTTTAGGAAATATAATTTTGTGGCTGAATAATCTGAACTTTTTGGGAGTAGTAATCGCGTCAACCGCGTTTTGTGTATTTATCGTATGTATAGCCGCCGCTGTGTATATCCTCGCCGAGCTTGTAAAAAAAGCGGTCGAAATCCGCGAGGAAAACGAGAGCTATATCTGAGGTGCGGTATGATAGTTATTAATATTGATGTAATGCTCGCGAAAAGAAAAATGAGCGTTACCGAGCTTTCCGAAAAGGTCGGGATAACGCTTGTAAATATGTCGGTGCTTAAAAACGGACGGGCTAAGGGTATTAAATTCTCTACCCTGGACGCGATATGTAAGGCGCTCGACTGCCAGCCCGCGGATATTTTAGAGTATAGGGAATAGGATATAAATTTTAAAGAGGTGTTATATATGATTTGTAATAATTGCGGCTATGAGTTTGAGGGCAATTTCTGTCCTATGTGCGGAACCAGTGTTTCGACTCATTTGAACAATAACCCCTACGCGGGGAATTACCAGACGCAGTATAATCCGCCGTATCAGTCTTATAATAATCCTAAACCGCGTAAGCGTAAAAAAGGTGTTGTTTTAGCGATTGTTTTAGTTTCAGTCGTTGCTTTGGCAAGCGCGGCGATGTATATCGCTCCTCTCGGCTTATTCGCGTGTTTTGACTTTATAGACCGAATGGATATCGCCGATAAGGTAGAGACGCATACAATTACCGAGTCCGCTGTGTTGGAGCAATTTAGGTATTCGATTGAAAATGTTTCATACACAGATACATATAACGACGATAAACCGCAGAACGGTTATGAGTTTATGAAGGTTAAACTAAGGATAACTAATATCTCGAAATCGGGGAATTATGTCAGCTCCGAAACCGATGTGTATGTTGACGATTTATTATACGAAGAATATGACGATATGGAGGATTATATAGACCATGAGCTTGCCGCGGGAAAAACAATGATTTCCGAACGTGTTTACGAAATCCCGAAGAACAGGAGTAAAATAGAATTAGATATTCGGGGAACTTACGACATTTTCGGGAATACGGTTATAAAGTTTAATATTCTTGAGGATTAAACTAAACGGTACATAGGAAATGAAAAAGACTCTTTTTATTGTTGTTATAATGCTGTTTGTTATAAATTGCAGCGGTTGTATAGATGATTTACTTCCTGTAGATAAACCGTTTGAAACTTCGAAGGTTGGAGAAGTGCTGGCTAGTAATCTTGACGGATCCCTGGTAAAAATTCATAAAGATTATATTATGTTTGATAGCGGAGGAAACCATAAGGATGATATTTGTATGGTTGACCGTAACGGGATGAAAGATATACTCGAAAACGGTGAAACAATGGATAACTATACCAGTAGTGATTATTATAATCTTGGAGAGACTTGCTTCGAGGGGCTTGTTAAAACTATCTACAGCAACGAAGATTATATTGTTATTATTCCCGTAAAAGACAGCGATGACTTTTGTGTTATTGAATGTAATAAAAAAGTAAGTAAAAGCGTTACTTATTATAAGAATATTAAGGATATTCCGATTGAATATAATAATTTCACAAGAATAGATTGCAGTTTTGAGTTTTGATATTTAAAGGGGAATAAAGAATGTACAGTATAATTAAAAAATTCCGACAGTCTATTATAACTGTTGTAATTATTTTTGCAATTATTTGTTTGTTTCAACTGATTTGTACCATTACCTATACTTTTGATTTACATTTGTATTTCGGGTGGCAGGAAGTAAAAATAAACAACTCCTTTTCAATTAAGATACCGGGAAATTGGGAAAAAAATGAAAAATACGGTTTATTATATTTTTCTGTTCCCGATATAAATGATAATGATAATGTTGTGTTTTTTCAAAGCAAATCAGATGAAATGTTTCCGCTTGGAGAAAAAGCTCAACTGAATCATACCACGGAAAAGAATTTTTTGAGCGACAAATTTCAAAGTATAGTATGTTTAAATAATGAAACAAATTCTCTTGGTCAAACAAAAGGTGATGCTGTCATATCCGTTGATGATATTACCTATAGCGAAAGATTTGTTAGCTTTGATGATCACGCTAATGAGTATTTGTTTTATACGTGGGAGAATGTTGATGATAAAACATTAGATAAAATTGCTGATTCTGTTAGCTTTTTAAAAGAATAGCGGTGGAAATAATGATAAGATAAAGAAAAGCAACTGATAATATGGAATAAAACTTGAATTGTACATTCCGACAAATAAAGGAGCTGTTGCAAAACGCAATAGCTCCTTTTTGGTAAAAATTATTATTTAGTTTGTCCCGCCGTTGATGATACTTTCTAATTAACACAGCTTTTCCAAAGGCGGCTTTGGCTCTCGGGGCTCCCGAGCGAATTGCGCATTAAAAAAGCTCCCTTTCGGGAGCGTTTTTTAATACACCGCCATAAGCGGGTTTATATCATTTTTAGATTTAGCGTTTCTCTCGACCTCGGCTATATAGTTTATAGCTCTTCCGCAGCCGAGTATTACGCAGTCCTCGGGATTCTCGGCTACCGTTACCTTAATATCGGTATTATCCGCGATAAGCTGAGAAAATCCTTCTATCTTAGCGAGCCCTCCCGTAAGCAGAATTCCGTCGCTGTATACGTCGCCGACAAGCTCGGGAGGAGCTTCCTCGAGAACGTCCTTAATAAGCGTTACAATCTGCATAGCGGTTTCCATAATAACTTCCATAATCTCGCTTGAGGTTACGTCAACGAATCTCGGAAGTCCGCTTATAGCGTCTCTGCCCTTAACGCGGAAGGTCTTTTCCTCCTCGGGCTCGGAAAGACAGCCGACTGAGATTTTGCACTTCTCCGCCATAGGACTGCCGATAATAAGCGAATATTTCTTCCTGATATATTTTACAATATCCTCGTCCATATCGTTTCCGCCGAGCTTAAGCGTCTTATGAACGGAAAGTCCGCCGAGCGAGAGTATCGCGACATTAGAAGTTCCCGCGCCGAGGTTAGCTACCATAGTTCCGTGCGGGCTCATTATATCGATCCCCGCGCCCATAGCCGCTACCTTAGTGTTTTCGATAAGGAAAACCCTGCGTACTCCGAAACTCGAAATAGCGTTTACAACCGCGCGCTTTTCTACCTCGGTAATATCCCCTGGGATACTCGCTACCACTCTCGGCATAACGATTTTACTCGTGCATACGTGACGTAAAAGGATAGTCACCATATCCTCGGCTAAAAGCGACTGGGCTATTACTCCGCCCGCTAAAGGATACTCCGCCTGAATACTGTCGGGAGTTTTTCCGATCATAGCGTAAGCGTCGTCGCCGACCGCGATAATTCTGTTCTCAGCGACATTATATGCCGCTACGGAAGCCTCGTCGAGTATAATACCTTTTTTATCTACAAATACCCTTGTACGGCTGCTTCCTAAATCTATACCTATATCCAAATCCATACACCGTCCTTTATATAAGGTTATTTTACATTATATTCTAAAATGCAATTATTTTCAAGTGTAAATATCATTTTTCGCGCAAACTGTTGCGCATAAAATTTTTGAGTTAGTATACTTTTCCAATGTTTTAGCGCATTCGCCGAGCGTGTAGCCTGTTGTCAGTATATCGTCAATAATAAGAATTGTTTTCCCTTTTATTGTTTCATCTTCTACCGCTTTATATACGCCCTTAACATTTTCCCTTCGTTTCGCGCTCGAAAGGCATTTATGCTGATCCATATTTTCCTTGTGTTTTATGAGCAGCGCTCTAAACGGAATACCCAGCTTTTTTGAAACGTCCTTCGCTAAAAGCTCGGATTGATTATAACCCCTGTCGCTTAGTTTCTTCTTATGCATCGGTACAAAGGTAACGAAATCAATCGTACTAACGTCGTAATACTTTTTAATACATTCGCAAAGTATTACGGCGATTTTCTCACTGCTTTGTAAGTAGCCTCTGAATTTAAAATACTTTATCCCGTCGGCGAAAATCCCCTGATAGAAGAACGGCGAGCAACACGGATAACCGCCTTTCGCGTAATTCATATTGTAGGTTTCGGGGAGCTGTTCAGAGCACTCGTCACACGCTATTTTACCGCAGTCTATACGTTTAAGACAGTACGGACATCTTTCGGGGAAAAAGAACGAGATAAATGTTTTAAAAATCTTATTCATCGTCATTCTCCCAGAGGAAGTATTTAAGTCCGCTGTAGCGTTTATTCTTTCTGTTGTTGTTAACCATTTTTTCGATAGTCGTATCGCTTCCGACTATTATTATAAGGCTTTTAGCTCTTGTTACCGCGGTATAGAGGAGGTTGCGGTATAAGAGCATCGGCGCTCCGTCGAGCAGCGGCATAATAACCGCCTCGAACTCGTTACCCTGGCTTTTGTGGACGGTAGTGGCGTAGGATAAATCCAAATCGACCGCGAAGTCGAAATCGTAGCTCGCCACCTTGTCGTCATAGCGGACTTTAATAATACGCGAGCGCTTGTTTATTGATTCTATTATTCCTATTTCGCCGTTAAAAATTCCCTCGCCAGTCTCGCCGTTATCCTTAACCCAGAGAAGGTCGTAGTTATTTCTTATTTGCATAACCTTGTCGCCCTCGCGGAGAATTTTCTTTCCCGACGAGAGCTCGTTCTTTTCACTGTCCTTGGGATTGATTACGAATTGCAGCTTATTATTAAGCTCGTTAACGCCGAGGTCGCCCTTGCGTCCGGGCGCTAAAATCTGTATATCCTTGTATGTATCGTAGCCGTAGGCGTTAGAAAGCCGTCCCGAGCACAGCTCAATTACGGTTTGGGTTATTATATCCTTATTCTCCGAGTGCAGAAAGAAAAAGTCCTTATCCTTTCTTTTAAGCTCAGGCAGCTCGCCGTTTACGATTTTATGCGCGTTAGTAACTATAAGGCTTTCCATCGACTGCCTGAAAATTTCCGTAAGCTGTACTACGGGAATCATCTCGGAGCTGATAAGGTCGTCTAAAACATTACCCGCGCCGACTGACGGAAGCTGGTGGCTGTCGCCGACGAGAATAAGACGGCAACCGAGCGGAAGCGCTTTCATAACGCTCTCGAAAAGCTTAGCGTCAACCATACTTACCTCGTCGATAACGAGCGCGTCGCATTTAAGCATATTTTTCTCGTTACGCTTAAATTCGGGTATATCGTTTTTGTTCCACGCTACCTCCAGAAGCCTGTGTATGGTTTTAGCTTCCTCGCCCGTAACCTTGCTCATACGCTGAGCTGCTCTGCCTGTAGGAGCGCAGAGAAGTACTTTCTGTCCTTTATCTTTAAGTATCTTAATAATAGCGTTTAAGGTCGTGGTCTTACCTGTACCGGGGCCGCCCGTAAGTACGAGAAGTCCTTTGGAAAGCGCCTGCGTAATCGCTTCTTTCTGCATCTCGGCGTATTCAATGTTGTTAAAGCTTTCAATAGCCTCGATATGCTTGTCTATATCCTGGATCTGTACGGCGGGGAACCGCATCATCATTTTAAGCCTTGCGGCTATATAGCTTTCCGACTGGAACATATCCGTCGAGAAGATAAGCTCGTTTCCCTCGGCTTCATATCCGATAAGCGAATTTTCCCCGAGCATTTCCTCGAGCGCGTAGCTTACCATTTCATCCTCGAGCGCGAGAAATTGCGCGGTGGTTTTTATAAGCTTGTCCTTGGGGAGACAGGTGTGACCGTTATTCAGGTTATGGCTTAGTACATAAGCGAGCGCGGCGCGGATTCTTATTTTATCGTCGCTTTGGAAATTAAGCTTTATAGCAATCCTGTCCGCCTGCTCAAAGTTAATTCCCGTTTCGGAATTTACCAGGCAGTAGGGATTCCTCTCGATTTCGGCAATAGAATTCGAGCCGAAGGATTTAAAAATCTTAACCGCTCCCGAGGGGGAGATGTCGTACTGATTAAGATAGAGTATAAGCTCCCTTATACCCGTATTTTCCCTTAGCTGTTTGCTTATATCGGTAGCTTTTTTAAGAGAAATACCTTTTAGCTTAGCGACGCGTTGGGGTTCATTTTCCAGGACGGTAAGTGTGTTAGCGCCGAACTCCTTAATAAGAGCCGCCGCTGTAGCGGGGCCGATACCTTTTATCGAGCCCGAGCTCAGATAGTTTAATATTCCTGCTATATCCTCGGGCATACTTTTCTCGTAGGTTGTTACCGCAAGCTGCATACCGTAGGTAGGATGAGGTTTAAAATATCCGATAAGCCTTACCGTCTCGCCCGCGTTTATATCAGGCATAATTCCGACAGCGGTGGTTTCATCCTCGTCGTCAAGCTCAATTACGGTGTAGCCGTTGTGCTCATTTCGATATATAATTGTTTCAACGTTGGCTTTAAGCTCCATTAATTCGTTGTCCTGCATAAAATCTCCTGAAAAAAACTGTGTAATTTTACTAATGAGTAATTGATAAATTCTAAATTATATTATATAATAAAGCTGTTGATAAAAGAATGTACTTTTGTACGGAGGTAAAACAATGGAATTTTTCGCGAATGAAGGTAAAAACGTAGAGATTACCGTAAACGGCACTACATATATGCGCCATGCTATTAAAACACATTTTGTAAAGCAGGGCGAGGATTATATCGAGGTATTTAAGAAATACGTATCTCCCATCTACGAGGAGGGCGATATCGTATCGTCGAGCGAGAAGATTATCGCGCTTTGTCAGAACCGCGTTGTAAAACGTGAGGATTTAAAAATCGGCTTCTGGGCTAAGTTCCTTTCGAAATTCGCTTCCCACCCCGAAACAGCAGGTGTCGGCGTAGGCGAGACTATTAAAATGCAGTACGCTATCACTAAGGCGGGTTTACCCAAGGTTCTCTGGGCAAGCTTCGCGGGCGGAGTATGTAAGCTTTTCGGAAAGAAAGGCGTATTCTACGAAATCGTAGGACAGGATGTCGCGGGACTCGACGGCTTCTATAATAAAGTATGGGACGAGTACGGCGATATCGGTATCGAGAATCCCGAAAACCCCTCGGGCGTATGCGACGAGATTAAAGAAAAGCTCGGTATGAGCACAATGATTGTTGACGCTAACGACCTCGGACAGGAGGTTTTAGGCTATTCTTCCGACATTACTCTCTCCGAGGAAGAGCTCCACGGACTTATTGCCGATAACCCCTGCGGTCAGGGTAAAGAATGTACCCCGATTGTTCTTATCCGCAAAAAGAAATAATATATATAGATTATACATCATTTCTAAAATTAAAACAAGTGTTTTAGGCAGGCTTTTAAGCCTGCTTTTTTGCTTTATAGGAAACTGCTCCAAAGGTGTAATCAATGCTTTTGGCTGAATTTTTAAATTCTACCTTTTGCACAAGTAAATATAGGCTCAGTTGTGCATATTGTAACACAAAAATGTATTACTCTCACAGTTCTTGGCAAAAGTGCCGAAACAGCCCGAATTTCAAGGTGTTTGGTTGTGCTTATTTTCTTGATGTTCCGCGTTATGTGATAAATATTACATATATTTACTTTGACAAAGTGTGAATATTGCGTTATAATTTACGTAATAGTGTGAAAATAGTATAACTAAATCAATGAGAGGTTATACAAGGGTTGAGAGGTTTATGATTATGAGAAAAACAAAAACAATTTTATCAGTCTTGTTAACAGCGGCAATGCTGTTGACTATGTTCACGGCTGTACCGTTCAGCGTTTCCGCGGCGGGTAACACTTGGAATCCCAGCGCTGGGGTTTATGACATCAGCACTGAGGATGATCTTTTCGCGTTCAGGGATGAACTTAATAATGATAATGATTTTAGTGGTAAAGAAATTAACCTACTAAATGATATTGAAATCTCCGCAGGCGCAACATATGAATCGTCTTATTCACGGGTATACGGATATGCTTATTTTTTCGGAACATTTAACGGTAACAACCATACTATCTCCAACCTTAATATGGTTTCTTCTGATGATACAACCGTTTCGTTTTTACCGATTCTCGGCGACGCGACAATCAGAGATTTAACGTTAAAAGATGTTACTATAGAAAACGGTAAAACATATAACGCCGCTTTCGCCGCTATGTCTATGGGCGACGATAAAATCATTAACTGTCATCTTACTGGTAATTGTTTAATCAAATCTGATGAAAACCTTAATAATTCCTATAACTACACCGCTGGTATTATAGCGCAAAACTATTCCGGCACTCTTTATATAAAGGACTGTTCCGTTGGTGAAGATGTAACTATCATAGGAACAACAAATGCAGCAGCTAACCGCTCAGCCGCAGGAATCCTCGCGTTTATAAGAGTAGCTAATAATAACAACACTTTGGTTAGCAATTGCGTAAACCGAGCGGATGTTGAATCCAGTTATGTTGCAAGCGGAATTGTCGGAATCGCTAACTCCGATGTTTCTAAATGTAATTCATTGACAATAGAAGATTGCGTTAATTATGGAGATATTGCTTCACCCTCGCTCAGTAACGGTACAAAATGGATTGCTGGTATTCTGTCTAAAAGCTTAAACTGGTCGACCGTGTATATTGACAGATGCGCGAATCACGGAGATATCACCGTTAACGGAAGCTGCTCAAGCGGTAGCGGCGGTATTGCGGGCGAAGTAGCTTGTTGCTCAATACAGAACACATACAATACAGGTAATGTAACCGCGCTAAATGCTAATATTTTGGGTGGGATTGTCGGTCAGTTCCGAACCGCACAAACCGTAAATCCTGTTTACGCGGGCGGGACAGAGATTATTTATAACCCCGAGCAATACAACTCAATGATCAATTGCTATAACACGGGAAATATTATAGGAGGAAATACCGAATTTGTAAGCGGATTATGCGGCGTTTTGCAAGACACTATCTCCAGCTCTGAGCACTCTATTATAGTAAACGCGTATAACTTCGGTAATATCAGCGGAGGATTAAAAACAGGTAACATCTGCGCTGAAGTTCAGAATTCTTCACTTTACAACACCTTTTCGCCAAATGGAACACATTGTATTCAAAGAATTTCCAAAACCTCAGGAAACGTGGACAGCACATCTAATATAGGCTATTTCACATCAGCCAATACTGACGGTATAATATATCCCGCTACTATGACAACAAATCAGAGTGAGATTATATCAAGCGAACCGCTAAATGATAATCTGCTCAAAACTTTGAACAAATGGGTAAGTAACAAAAACGCGGAGCTTGAAGCAGACGGAAACGAATACCGCTACCTCACCTGGAAAATGACAAAACCTGCTTCCGAGGATGGCTCAAAGGGCGTTACGGTTCACCCGATGTTCGGAGTTGAGGTGTTACAGACTCTAAGCTTCCACGTTAACGAGCCCGAAAAGTCGGATAAGTTGTTCCGAGTTTATAACGGTGACGCGAGCGAGGCAGAGGACACTACAGAGTATACATTCACAAACGATACAGTTAAAGCTTTTTACGATATCCCCGCGTTTGCGAATGACGACTATGTTTTTGCGGGTTGGTATTACGATACTGACGGCACAAGCGACGGCGATATTCCGTTTGAGTTCGACAGCGAAATCCCCGCTAATCTTTCCGACGTTTACGCCCACTGGATTCCCGTCGGTACTGTAAGTAAAGACGGCGAGGACGATAAAGAGCTTCCCGATAATATGAACAGCGAATACAGCGGATTCGGATTATTCGGCGTACAGATTCGCCCCGAGGCGCAGTTTGACCAGAATATGGGCGAATACTATTACGGCGGACTTAGATTTATTTCATCAATAAGCGAAAGCCTTCTCTCCGATATTGACGACCTATCTACGGAAAAAGTTGGATCTAACAACGTTGAATACGGTTATGTAACCGCGGCGAAGAGTACAATTGATACTGTTGCGGACAACGCCGATATGCACATTGACAAAAGCAAATATAAGATTCAGTACAAGGGTGAGAACGTAAACGGAGTAGATACTCTCTTAAATAACGCTACTTCCGAGGAAAGAAAAACCCCCAACAATTTCCGTTATGTTACTAATGTTGATTGTACGTCAAAATATGACAGTGGCAATGGCAAGGTATACGGCAATAACCCGAGAGTGAAAATTGACCATAAGAATTTCAGCGGCTATCGACTGATGACCTTTGTTGTTAATTATACTGGAGAAAACGCAGAATCCGATAAAGGTAAAGATGTTGTAGCGAGAGCGTATATCAGATACTACGACGCTAACGGTTTATTGCGTACATTCTATAACGATTATGGCGGAACTAATGTATATGGCGGATGCTCGACAAGTTTTAATACTGTTAAGAACGCAATAACAGGCGATATTAAAACTGAGGTTAAAAAGTAAGGAGTGACGGAAATGAAAAATAAATATGAAAAACCAATTATCATAGTTGAAGAAATTGATAAGGTTGACGTTCTCCTTATTTCCGAGCAAACGGATAACAAGCATATAGGTTCAGAAAAGATTATACACAGTTTTATTATAGAAGATATACTGTGAGTAAATCTGCATAAACAAGATTACGGCGTGGTTTTTAAACCGCGCCGTGTTTTTAATTTAAATTGCTTTATTCAGACCGCGCCGTTTAGGAAATCTTTCGGAAAGATAAAACGTTTCGAAAGGCGTGATTGGCTGCGGCGGCTCGCCGATTATGCTATATTATTTATCCGTTCTTTAAACTGTTCCTTTGTGTAAATCTCCATAAAAGGGTATTCGCTGCAAACAAGCTTACACACCTTCTTCGTTTCACAGTCCATATTACAGTCAAGACAGATTACCTTGTCGGGAGCGAAGCGTCCCATCCACATAACCTTCCACGCCGCGTTTCTTAAAAGATACTCGGCGTTCTCCTGATTTTTACATATCGGCTCGATCAGGATAATTTCCCTGTCGTCGCGCGATTTTGTTACCGCCTGTATAATTCCTCTGCAAATCTGGCACACGCCTATAATCGCGAAAAATATAAGTACGCATAAACTGAAATATACCATAAGTATCACCACTATATTTTATTTAAAAAAATACTAATTGTGAGTATAATTTTTTGAGTTTTTGAGAAGCTAATAACGAGGTGATAATAATGGTTAATAATTCATTCGCGAACGAGAGTATCCGCTGTTCCGTAACGGACTGTAAATTCCACCACTGCGATAAGAATTACTGTTCGCTCGGTACAATTACGGTCGGTACTCACGAAACCGACCCGAAGGAATGTCAGTGCGTAGACTGTGAAAGCTTTAAAGCGAAAAACGAGGGGCTTGCGTAAAACAGCTAAATTCGCCGCGCGAGCTAAATTATGCTTTGCATAGCTAAATGCAGGTAGGCGCTAAATGTACTTCGTACGCTTTTTAGCGAATTTAATTTAGCTTTTCGGAAAGCCGAAAAATTTCGCTGTTACTTTGTAACAATTTAGCTTTCGCTTATATAATGTAATTATAATGCGTTGGGACGGCTCTTTCTCTCTTCGAGTATTGAGCCGTCCCTTATTTAGTTATTTATTTTTAATTATAATCTATTTTGTTTCGCGACCTGACGTCCGCGTTTATAGCGGTATAGGATATTTTCCGCCCATTCCCGATCAATTCGTATAAAGCCCTTGAGCTTTTTGTCCTTAACCGCGAGCTCGTTTACAACGCTTACGGACTTTCCGTATATCTCAAGTCTCGCGCTCTGTACATACGGAGTTCTTTCTTCGCCGATAAAGAAGGTAAAGCCCATCGTATTGTTTTCGCTGTTGTACATCGAGAGATAGCCTTCCGTAATTTCTTCTACATTATGCTTTTTGGCTACGATTTTAGAAATAGCGAGCTTGGTAAGCTCAACCGCCATATCGTCGAGCCCGCTCTCGAAGATAAAAATTTTCTCCTTAAAGGTGTTGAAATCGGGCACGATACGCTTGTTTATATGCTTTAGGTTTTTAAAATCCTCCTCGAGCGCTTTGTCCGCGAGCTGGAAATGGTCGATTCTCGGGATAAGGTAAATCATAAAACGCTTCTTCATATCGTTGTAGAGAACGGGGTATGTAAGCCTTGCCGAGTAACCGCAGGATTGACATTTCCATTTAAACAGACTTTCGTCCATAGTCTTTTCTCTTAATTCTTTATAGTTAGTTACGTTTATGCTCGTATGAAGTCTCGCGACCGTAGTTTCATTACATTTTGGG
Source organism: Ruminococcaceae bacterium UBA2854 (assembly GCA_002350765.1). Taxonomy (GTDB): domain Bacteria; phylum Bacillota; class Clostridia; order Oscillospirales; family Acutalibacteraceae; genus Ruminococcoides. Next base: position 29,271 of record DEFK01000038.1, on the reverse strand, counting down.
CACACAATCCTCTTTTTTATAATACCTGTGTTAGCCATTATTCCACTCCGTTTCTGAGTTTATTATATAAAAAATCAAAAATCTAATACTAATTATACCAATTTGTTGAGAAATGAGCAAGTAAATTTCAAAAAAATATTGATTTATTCCACATTTTCTGTCATAATATAGTATAGGTTTTTTTAAACGCCTGATCATATATATGATTAGCGTAAACGGAAAGGACAGTGTGAAAGTTCACACTGATTTGTATTGTCAGCTCAGTTTGTCCCTGAGGGACAACGAGCTATGACTGAATTTCCGCTTACACCTTATCCGCCCACGGTAAGGTTGTAAGAACAAAAAGATTTTATTTGTGGGCGGAAAGGCTACGGAAATATTTTATGACATTTTTAGATACGGTTAAAAACGGATTAAACTGCGCGGTTGAAACAGTATCAAGCGTAACCCAGACTCTTGTAGAGAAGAATCGCCAGAACGCTCAGTTAAACAGACTGCGTACCGTTATGAGAAATGAGTGCGAGATGATTAACCGCGCGTATATTTCTCTCGGTAAAAAGTATTATGATAATAAGATTAACGGAAGAAACGAGAGTTGCGAGAATGAGGAACAGCTCTTTAAGGTAATCGAAAACTCTAAGGCTCAGATCAAAAAGGCTCGCGAGCGTTACTTAAAGATTATCGAGAGCCAGACTATCGAGATGACAAGAAAATATGATATCGAGGATTTAGAGGATATCACCGTAGCCTGCTCCAACGAGGACGAGTACGACGAATCTCCGTTTGTGGGCGACGAGATTGATATTACTCCCGCGGTTGAGGAAGTTAAGCCTGAAGCAGAGGTTGAGGAGATTGCTTCCGACGACAGTTTTTAAGCCAAATTTTAAGGGAAGATAAGCCTGTTTTTCAGCTTATCTTCTTTTTTTTGCGGTTTTTTGGTAGTGGTGATAATTCACATTTGCGAAATTTTTGTCGTAAAATCGTTATAAAAGCTCTATAAAAGAATTATCCTCTGCACACTAAAGTTGTGTAAAGTCCCATAAATACTGGATTCTTATTGACATCCCACCCTTCTTTTGCTAGAATAATAGCCGTTGTTTAAATCTTATAAAGAATTAAGAAATAAAAAACAGGTTTTGAAATTGTGTTTTCGAGAGTGATTTACTCGAAAGCGAAACCTCAGTTGCATTTTGCAAGGAGACTTTATGAAGAAAAAAACAAAGGCTATAGTATCATCAGCGGCGGCTGTGGCAATTGCCGCGGCGTCTGCGGTAAGCGTTATGGCATTTGATACCACAGGTATCTTAGGAGCGGATGACGGGTTTACGCTTAACAAACCTGCTGTAAAGGTTTCTATTAATAAGAAAAGCGTAACCGATACATCGGGCTCACATTTTAAGCTTAAAGCAGATACTAACAAAAAGGACGGCGACGTTACATATTACAGCAGCGATATTCAGGTCGCTAAGGTAAGCACTAACGGAACGGTTCGTTTAAGAAAAAAGGGTACGGCGAAGATAGTCGCCGAGTGTGACGGTGTTAAATCCTATTGTGATATTACCGTTAAAAAGCCTAAGGCGAGAGCCGCAGCTTCTCTCTCAGGCGGAGCTAAGCTCGACCTTAACGAGCGTACAATGTCCGATATCGCGCAGAAAGTCGGCCATCAGACACAGCACGCTTATCCTCAGTCAACAATAATGTGCAGCGCGTATTCTTTCGCGTACGCGTATTATCAGGTAACAGGACAGTTTAAGCCCGCGATTTATTTCTGGTCATCGGGCGGATGTACCTGGATCGGCGGTACATATCACCGCTACTCATCCTCAAGCGAGATGCTTTCAGCTATAAAAAGTCAGCTCGACAGCGGTAAGTCTTGCGTAGGATATTTAAGCACAGGCTCATCTCCTACTCACTACGTAACATTTATCAGTTACAAGGGTTCGGGAACTAATCTCAGCGATTATAAGATCCTCGACCCGTGGGAGGGAAATATAACTACAGCCTCGGGCTACGGTTATTCGAGCATAGGCTACCACGTAGCTACAGTAAACTAAATGAAATCGGAAAGGATCACTCCTTTCCGATTTTTTATTTTAATTGATTTTTGTCGATAGTATCTTTGATTTTATCGAATGTAACGCCGTATTTTTCCGCTATATCCTTAGCGTAGCTGACGCCCTGCGGAGGCGCGAGCGTTACCTTAAAGCTGCGCTTACCGTTGCTTACGCCTGTTATAATGCTGGCGGCTATGCTGTCGCCCTCGGATTTATTAATAGCGTCGAGGTCGCGCGCGAGCTCGTGCATATGGGTGTTGAATATAGCCCTGGTGCCAAGGTATCTCATCGCCTTAACAACGTCCTCGGCTATAAACAGTCCCTCGGAAACATTGGTGGTGGCGAGACTTTCGTTTAAAAGCAGAAGGCTTTTATTCGTCGCTTTTTCGAAAATCTCCGAAAGGCGTTTACTTTCCTCGCCAAGCCTTCCTAAATCTACGGTATCATTTTCGTCAGCGGGGAAGTGGGTGTAAATATTGTCGCAGGGGCTTATACTTGCTTTTGACGCGGGAATATAAACTCCCCATTGAGCGAGTAGCATACAAAGTCCGACAGCCTGGGTAAATATTGTTTTACCGCCTCGGTTCGGGCCTGTCAGAATAAAAATCCTGCGCTCGTCGTTAAACTCGAATTTGTTTGTAACGATGTCGATATTATCGCCGTTAACATTATTAATAGCGAGCTTGAGATTGTATAATTCCTTAAAAGAACAATTTCTATCCTCGGGCGGAAGAATCTCGGGCTTGCACATTACCATTCCCTTAGCCGTAATTTTATCGACAAGCTCTGCCCAGCGTATATAAAAGATAATCTCGGGCATAAGTGAAATCAACGCGTAGCCGCTTATGTTTACGTATTTTTTGAGCGAGGATTTTATCTCCCTGACCGTTTTCCTGAGTATATCGGTGACGGATTTTTTCAGCGCGTCCGACAGCGGATCCGCTCCTGTTATATCGTTGGTTTCTATATGTACGTTATGAGTGGCGGCGTTTTGCTGATAGCTTCCGATAATGATATTGGATTTTATATTCTCCGCGGGGTGGAACCGCATTTCATTATCGACCTCAACACCGTGGTGTAAATCATCCTCCGCTTTAACAAAGTTTGAAAAATGCTTCATCAATCCCGATTTTTTAAATTCGGTGTCGTTAAGCGAAACTACTCCCGCGGTTTTAGGACGAAGGAGCTTATCGAGATTAACGCCGATTGTAATGCTTTTTAGATTTCCCGCTTTCGCGAACATTTCGTCAATATCTTTTTTGATAGCGGGGAATCCGCTTTCGTGATATATTTCGGTGACGTTCTTTTTAAGCGTGAGCATTCCTTCGGATTTAACGTCCAGCCTTTCGAGTATCTCTTTAAATCGGGTAATACAGCGTACATACTCGTCAATCTCCCGAAGCCTGTTCATAAGCGTCCATAAGGACGACGCTTCCTGGTCTTTCTGGAAACGCTCGATATCTCTTAAATCGGCAAGCTTTTTAATAAGCTCGCTGAACTCATCTCTGAGCTCGGGATATTTTAGAAAATCCTCGAATACATCTCGGCGGTAGAGAATAGTTTCCTTATTGCTCGTTATATTCGACATAGTTTTTCTGAGGATGTTTTTCTCGTAATTATCCTCGCTGAGAGCGTCAATAATAAAATCTATCGAAAGGTCGTTGATCGCTTCCTCGGTTAGCGTGTTTTCTATTGTTTCTGAATTTTCGGGATAAAACAGACTGAAATTATCCATAGCAAATCTCCTGTATTTCTACTTTCTATAATTATAATTCAAAGAAATTTATATTACAAGTATTATTATAACGCTACAATCTATATTTTATCTATAGCTTTATTTTTTTATTTTTATATGCTATAATATCCCCGAGGTGAGAAAAATGGACGAGATGATAAAGAGAATAAACGAGCTCGCTAAGAAGAAAAGGGAAGAGGGCTTGACGGAAGATGAGCAAAAGGAACAGAAAGAGCTGTATAAAAAATACCTCGCGTCTTTCAGGCGTAATGTAGAAAAACAGCTTGATAATACCGACGTGGAATTCCCCGACGGTCGAGTGTTGCCGTTTAAGGACGCGGCTAAGATGAAGGACGAAAAAGGTGAATGATATAATAGGAGTATTACAGGATAATCTCGGCGGCGTATGTATCGCGATAGGGATAATACTTATCGCCCCGGGTATATACAAAATCGCCAAGGCGGTTTACGATATATATAAGAAAGATAAAAAAGAGTGACGTTAAAACTAACGCCACTCTTTTACTATTATTATAGATTTAGTTTGTTTTATCCTCGTTGGCTTTAAAAGCTTTTCTTTCGTCGTTGGTAACGAATCTAACGATAATAAGTGTACCGAGCATAAGAATGATAGCAACGGGAAGTACGATTAACCAGTTCTGAACAAAGCCCGCGATAATGAACGCGATAAAGCTTATGCCCGCGACGGTAAGCGCGTATGGCAGCTGGGTCGAAACGTGGTTAATATGGTTACATTGAGCGCCCGCTGAGGACATAATTGTTGTATCGGAAATCGGTGAGCAGTGGTCGCCGCATACCGAACCCGCGAGACAAGCCGAGATACCGATAATCTGAAGCTCTCCGCTCGGGAAGATTGAGAGAACAATCGGGATAAGGATACCGAATGTACCCCATGATGTACCTGTGGAGAAGGAGAGGAAGCATGCTACTACGAAGATAATAGCGGGTAAGAAATTAGCGAGTCCCTCTGCCGCGCCGCTCATAAGGTCGGCAACGTAGTATTTAGCGCCGAGATCCATTGTAACGTTCTTTAGAGCTGTCGCGAATGTAAGGATAAGAATAGGCGGTACCATCGCGATAAAGCCCTTGGGTACAGCGTCCATACTCTCTTTAAAGTTAACAACCTTACGAGCCATAAGATAGACAATCGCGATTACAAGAGCTATAGCGCCTGCCCACGGAAGAGCTACCGTAGCGTCGGTATTACCGAACGAGTTTATAAAGTTCAAATAATTGTCTTTATCGCCTGTGTTTAAGAATCCGCCAACGTAAACGAGCGCAAATACTGAAATCAGGATAAGGAAGATAACGGGTAAAATAAGGTCGATAACCTTGCCGTTTGGATTAGGAGTTTCGTTTTCGAGTTCTTTATCAACTCTTTCGCCTGTAGTATAAAGGTCGTCCTTATACATCGCGTTGTACTCGTGCATAGCCATTGAGCCGTAGTCGAAGCCCATAATGCAGATAGCGATAATAAATACGAATGTTAAAAGTGAATAGAAGTTGTAGGGAATAGCAAGCATAAAGAGCTTTAATCCCTGACCGTCCTCAGCGTACGAGGATACTGCCGCCGCCCATGACGAAATAGGAGCTATCATACATACGGGAGCCGCTGTAGCGTCGATTAAGTAGGCGAACTTTGAACGCGAAATTTTATGACCGTCGGTAACGGGCTTCATAACCGAGCCTACTGTTAAGCAGTTGAAATAGTCGTCGATAAAGATAAGTACACCGAGTAAGAATGTAGCGAGCATAGCGCCTGTGCGCGACTTGATATGTGTTGCCGCCCATCTTCCGAAAGCCTGCGAGCCGCCCGCTTTATTTACGAGAGCGACTATAATTCCGAGCTCAACGAGGAAAATAAATACACCCGCCGTATCGCTTACGGCTGAAATAAGACCGTTGCTTGTAATCTCATTCATCGCCTGCAGCGGATGGAAATGAGTTCCGAATAAACCGCCCGCTTTTGTGGCGAAAATGATACCGCCTGACGCGAGACCGAGCGCGAGCGAGGAGTAAACCTCTCTCGTAATAAGCGCCAGACTGATAGCGATAATAGGCGGAAGAAGCGCCCACCATGTACCTGTGACTGAACCTTCGCCGCCGCAGGTTTCGCAATTTGCGCCGTCAACTAATTTCGCGCCGCCGCATTCGGGACATTTAACAGTACCCTGAGCGCCGCCTGAAACAACAGCAAAAATTAGCAGTCCGACAATAGCAACAGCGACAAAGATTAAAATGATTTTCTTTGCTTTTGACATTGTTCTACCTCCAATAGATTTTTAAGTTGAAAAAAACCGCGGTAATAACCACGGTCAGGATAATCATAAACTGAATAGCTCTCCGCGGTACGCGACAGTACAGCGCGTATTCCACGCTGTCCCGACCTAAACAGCTCGGAAAAGCTCTTTAAGCCTCGGCGGTATTTCCTTTCGCTCATATCGTTTCCGCGATAAAACAGAGCTACTGATAAAGACCGCGCCTCTATTTCTTTTACAACATTCACTATTATATACTAAAAAACGTCAACAAGTCAATAGATTTATATAAATTTCTACATAGAAACACGGCGTTTTAGACGCCGTGTTAACCGATTTATCATTTTTTTGTACGGGCTTTATTACCTTTTACGGTTTTACTTTTGCAGTGTTCGCAGTGAATACTGTTCTTTTTACCGTGTTTAGTATAGGTTTTATTACCTGTAATAACCACTTTTTTCGCGTAGCTGACAAAAATCGCCGAGTTCGCGGGTCCCTGCTTGAACTTATTGTAATAGTTTCTTACGGAACTCTTTTTGTATTTAAACTTGGAAACAACTTTTTTGTTATCCTTTATTGTTACTTTTTTAGATTTCTGCTTTGAATTATACGAACCTACGTAAATGCCCTGGCGTCCGCCGTTAACTGTATTGCCTGTAATGGTGACGGTGGAGTTCTTCTTTTCTGAGCTGTTACCGAAGCTTGAAACGTTGATGCCGATTGAGTAAGTTGTTTTTAAGCGTTTGTCTTTTGAGTTAACGGTACAGTTTTTTACTTTTACATTAAGCGCGTTGTGCAGAGCCATCGCCTCGGAGGTTGTACCTGTTATTTTACAGTTTTCTATAGTGATACCCGAATGATGCTTCGAAAGCCATTTCTTTCCTTCGGAATCTGTTTTATTTGTTGAAATACCTCTTGAACCGTAGATTTCGCAATTCTTAAACGAAATGTTTTTGCAGGTCTGACCTTGAACATAATCGGAACCGAAAATCCTGAGCACCGAGGGAGAGGTCTTGGGTACAGCGACGTCCATCTGAACCGCTTCCTCGATTGAATTAGCCTTCGTCTTTCCTGTCGCGAGGAATTTACTGTTTGCAGCTTTACAATTTTTACAGGCAACGAACTCAAGCGCGTGTCCTATATAGCTGGTGTTTACCGAAACGCCGTCGAGAGTTATATTTTCCGAGTGAATAAAACGAATTATCGTATTCTCGAAATACTCTCCTTTTTCTACGATATCAGTCAGCCATTTACCGCCTTTAATAGTGATATTACTTACAGGTCTTTCGTTAAGTAATAAAGCTTTTTCCTGAGTTTCGTAAATTGTCGCGCCTGTGGCGATAATAGTCGTGTTGCTGCCGATATGTAGAGTCTGATCTATATTGATCGTTTCCTTAGGAAGAACGATAGTCTTTTCGTTATCGCTGTCGATAAGCTCTTTAAGGGCGTTGGCGTTGGCGTGATCGCTCTCCTGTAAAAGGAAAAGAATACTTCCGTCATCCTGATAAAGACCTATAGCTCTTGAACTCTTAATAGCGGAGTAAATATATCTGTCTAAAACGCTTCCGTCAACCGCGTCAGATGTAACGGCGGTACAGAGTAGCGTTAAACAGGCAAGAATAACAGCAAATAATTTTTTCATAATGAGTACCCTCTCTTTCTGTATAATTTTTAATATATTATAACATATTTAAGGGTGATTTTAAAGTGTCAGTTATTACATCAACTGTGTTTTTTTAACATGCAAACATTCTCGATATGCGGTGTTCTCGAGAATAAATCTACAGGTGTTATTTCTTTTACGGAATAATTATTTTCCGTGAACAGCTTTAAATCCCTCGCGAGGGTTTCGCTGTCACAGCTTACGTATACCACTCTGTCGGGGTTCATCTCGGCTATTGTGTTTATTAAATCGCTGTCGAGACCTTTTCTCGGCGGGTCTACAATAATAACGTCGGGATTAGTTCCGTCGTCTTTCAGTTTTTTAGCGGCGAATTTAGCGTCACCGCAGATAAACTCGGCGTTATTTATACCGTTAAGCTCGGCGTTTTTGTACGCGTCCTTTACGGCGTCCTCTATTATCTCGACGCCGATAAGCTTTTTACATTTATCCGCCATACTAAGCCCTATAGTGCCCGTTCCGCAGTAAAGGTCGAGGAGAACCTCGTTGCCTTTTAAATCAGCGTAATTCCTTGCTATAGTGTATAGCTTTTCCGCCTGATCTCGGTTGACCTGATAAAACGACAGGGGAGAGATTTTGAATTTTTTACCGCAAAGAATATCCTCTATATAATCTTTTCCGTAAGCTGTGCGGTTTTTAGCGCCGAGCACAACATTTGTATTTTCTCTATTAGAATTAAAAATCACGCTTTTCAGATTAGGAAGATTATCCCTGAGCGCCTTTATAAGCTCGTCCTCGCGCTTTAAGCCGTTACCGTTTACTACATAACATACCATTAACTCATTCGTCTTTTTGGCATATCTTATGTAGAGGTGGCGAAGTCTGCCTTTGCCTGTTTTTTCGTCATAAGCTGTCTGAGCGGTATCGTTCATAAATTCACGGGATATTTCCATAACCTTATTGAAGCTCTCGGGCTGTAAAAGACAATCCCCGCAGGAAATAATCCTGTGGCTGTGGTTGGCGTAGAATCCGAACTCAATTCCGTTTTCGGTATTTCGACAGGGGAGCTGCGCCTTGTTGCGGTAGCGGTTAAGGCGGTCGTTTCCGACAACTTCGTTTATTTTAATATTCGTAAGTCCGCCAATGCGCTCTACAGCGTCCTTGACGCGTTGATATTTTATTTCTTTTTCAGAATTATAATCAATATGACGATAAGCGCAGCCGCCGCATTTTCCGAACGCGGGACAGTCGTTTTCGATTCTGTTATCGGACGGCGCGATAATCTTCTCGATTTTTCCGTACGCGTAGGTTTTCTTGACTTTTAGTATACGAACCTCGAGCATATCGCCGATAGCCGAGAACGGTACAAATACTACAATACCGTCCTCGCTTTTTCCGACTCCGCTTCCCTGAGCGGTCATCGAGGTTATTTTCAGTTTTATTATATCATTTTTATTCATAGCGTTCACCTTTTTAAATAGAAAAAGCGTTGACTAATCAGAACATGCGTGCTATAATTGAGCCGTGAGCTATCCTAAAACGGAAGCGGTTAGCCCTCTATCAGGAAACTGTGATTCCTGTTTACATAGAACCCTTCAGGGAATATGTTCGAGAGGGTGATTGTAATGACTGAATACTTATTATGTCTTACAATTATTTTCTTAATAATTTGTATTATAAAAGAAAAATAACCGCCAACTGTCCCTAGGCGGTTATTTATAATAATGACCTAATACGGGCTAACCGTTTCTTGGATAGCTCATTTTCTATAATAATTATAGCATAATAAACTGAATTGTCAACTGTTTAATAATGAAAAATAAATTAGCAGTTCTGTTACCATACCTAAAATATTGTATCACTTGTTAGATAATTTGGCAATATGCGAGAAATATTATTATTTTTCCCGAAAGGTATTTATTTTTACCTTAAAAAGCAATATAATATAATAAAATGCTTGTAATACGTAATTTAGCAGGGAAATGAGGTTTAGAAATGAAATACGACCACCTTCTCGATAATAAGAAAGTTATACATTTTATCGGTATCGGCGGAAGCGGAATGTGTCCGCTCGCTGAAATACTTATGAGCGAGGGCTTTGAGATCCAGGGCTCGGATATGAACGAGGGCGAAACCCTCGATAAAATCAAGGGCTACGGTATCCCTGTATTTATGGGACATAAGGCTGAGAATATTGACGGCGCGGAGCTCGTTGTATATTCGGCGGCGGTTAAGAAGGATAACCCCGAACGCGCCGAGGCTGAGAAACGCGGTATTCCCTGTATTGAGCGAAGCGTAATGCTCGGTATAGTATGCCGCCGTTATAAACGCAGTATCGCGATTTCGGGTACTCACGGTAAAACCAGTACCACGGGTATGCTTACTCAGGTGCTTATCGGAAGCGGATTCGATCCCTCCGCGATTATCGGCGGTAAGCTTCCTTTTATCGGCGGAAACAGCTATGTCGGCCACAGCGATATTATCGTTTGCGAGGCTTGCGAGTATGTTGATACGTTCTTAGAGCTTACTCCGTTTATCTCCGTAATTCTTAATATCGACGCCGACCACCTTGACTATTTTAAAAATCTTGACAATATTAAAAAGTCGTTTAATAAGTTCGCTAAACAGACTACAGGCGCGCTTATCTTAAACGGCGACGATGAGAATACTATGGACGCTGTTAAGGATGTTAAGGCGGTAAAGATTACCTACGGCTTTAAAGATACTAACGACTATTACGCTGATAATATAAGCGCCGACAAGGGCGTTCACGAGACCTTCGACTTAATGAGACGAGGCGAGAAGCTTTGCACAATTAAGCTTATGGTACCAGGAAAGCACAATATATATAACGCTCTCGCTACAGCGGCTACGGCTCATTACTTAGGAGCTACGGCTAAAGAGATTTCCGAGAACTTAGAAAAGTTCGGCGGAGTTCACAGAAGATTTGAAATCCTCGGAACTCCCGGAGATATTACGGTTGCGGACGACTTTGCTCATCATCCGACAGAGCTTACCGCTACATTAAACGCCGCGATGGAAATGGGCTTTAAAAAGGTTTGGGCGGTATTCCAGCCCCATACGTTCTCGAGAACGGCTATGTTGCTTGACGATTTCGCTGAGGCGTTAAAGATTCCCGACGTCGCGATTATTTCGGAAATCCTTCCCGTAAGAGAAACTAATACTTATAATATATACTCGACCGATTTAGGCGCTAAGGTGCCGAACTCAAAGTGTATAGATACCTTCGAGGATATTACCGAGTATGTGTGCGAGAACGCCGAGGCGGGGGATTTGATCCTTACGATGGGCGGCGGCAACGTGTATATGTGCGCGAATATGATTCATAAAAAGCTGAAAGAAAAGTATGATAAAGAATAGTGATGACCGCTTCGGCGGTCATTTTTATTTAGGGTTTAGGATGTAGGATGTAGGGGTTAGGATTTAGGTTTTAGGATGTAGGATGTAGGGGTTAGGATTTAGGGTTTAGGGGATGTCGAGTAGACAGTTCAGCATAAGAAACAACAACGGTATCCCGAATGTATTATTAAGGATTAAGGGCTAAGGATTTAGGATTTAGGGAATGTCGGGAAGAAAGAACGGACTGATAAACAGCCACGGTATCCCGACTGGATAAATTAAGATATATCAATATTAATACGGTCGGGAATTGAAGTAGTAGACTTAAACTATACTTTCTGCACGACCATCCCTACATCCTACATCCTAAACCCTACACCCTAATCACGCAAGCGGAGCTTGTATATTAATTCGGTCGGGAACAGAAGTTATATATTTTAACTATTCTTTCTACTCGACATTCACTGAGAACTGAGAACTGAGAACTGACCACTATTTTTTCAAAAGTTGCATAAAAATATGCAATTTTTCCTCTTTTTGCGTTTATAAGTGAAAGGAGGTTTTTTTATTATGAAAAAAACCAGCTGGCGAAAGCTGTTCGCCCATACCGTTGAGGAAGCGGACGCCCTCGCCAATATATCAGTACATCAGAAACGGCTCGACACTTTGGATGACTTTTCGGGCAGAATAATTATCGACGGCGAGAAGTATGGTATCGACGCGCTGAAGCTTCTGTATATCGAGGCTGTGGAGAATGTATGCTCAAGCGCGGTGATTGACTTTCTTACGTCTTTAAGCGACAAACAGACTGCCGACGAGCTCATAAACGAGGTGTTCCTCGATATCGCCCTCAGCCAGCGCAGGAAAAGCCGATTTATCTCGGAGTTTGAGAAGCTCTATAAGCTGAAAACCAAGCCCGAGCCCGAGTATAAGCCCGAGTTAAAGAGCCTGTGTCAGTACGCTGTCGAGGACGTACTTTTCAGCCTCGGAATAGAGACGCGGTTTAACTGTGTAACTAAGAAAATCGAGCTCTCGGGAAGCGGAAGCGATTCGCTTTTAAAGATGTATTCGAGGGATAATATCCTCGCGATACTCCCGAGTGTAATCCGCGACTGTCTTAAGTCGCGGGATGTAAAAGGTCTCGGTCAGGGCACCAAGGCGATAGAGCAGTATATATTCAATATCGCGGATAAAAACCGCTACAATCCCGTTCGGGAAATGCTCATTTCTCACGAGAACAATGACGACGGCAATCTCGCCGTAATCTACGCTCTGCTGGGGGTTGAGGATGAATTCGACCGTCTGTTGATTTTAAAATGGCTTATCCAGTGCGTAGCGCTCGCCTTTAACGATATCGAAAACCCCGTAAGCGCCGAGGGAGTTCTCGTGTTACAGGGACCTCAGGGTTGCGGCAAGACCTCGTTTTTTAGGCGTATGGCGCTGAGGTACGACTGGTTTACCGAGGGAGCGGTTGTCGATATAAAGAACAAGGATACCCTTATCTCGGCTGTAAGTACGTGGATTTGCGAGCTGGGCGAAATCGACAACACCCTAAAGCGTGAGCAGAGCGCCTTAAAGGCGTTTATAACCCGCGCGTACGACCGTATACGATTTCCGTACGCCGCGGCTGAGTCGGAGCTTGTAAGGACAACGAGCTTTTGCGGTACGGTAAACCCCGACCGCTTTTTAAACGATATGACGGGCTCGCGCCGTTACTGGGTTGTGCACGTCGATAAAATCGATAAGCCGTTTCTCTTCTCTATGGAGGACGAGTCTGTTAAGGATGTCTGGGGATATGTTTATCATCTCTATAAGGAAAATCCGAGCGGTTTCCGCTTGAGTGACGACGAGCGTGAAAGGCTTGAAAACCGCAACGGAAAATATGACTGCGAGCTTAAGTACGAGGCTGAGGTAATGGAGCTGCTTGATTTCTCTCTGCCTGAAAACGAATGGCAAAAGATTACTCCCGCCCAACTCGCGGTATTTGTAAACGGAGCTAACGCCGTACACGTCGGCAGAGCCCTTACCAAGCTCTCAAAGAGTGATGAGAGGATTAAGCAATCAAGAGATATTAAATCGAAAATGTATACACTTCCTCTCAAAAAGAGTATTACAGAATGGATTAACAATAATAAATGTAGGTAAATGTAAGTAAATTGTTTTTTACCTACATATAAAAAAACCAGTGTTTATGCGGAGTTAGAGGTTATATGTAGGTAATGTAGGTAAATATATATACATTAAGAATTGATATTTATTATATATATAAAAATATTAAACTAGGAGTAATAGGGTTTAGGGTTTAGGATGTAGGGGTTA
>DEFK01000038.1:0-15820 GCA_002350765.1 Ruminococcaceae bacterium UBA2854 | reverse complement strand
ATTTAGGGTTTAGGATGTAGGATGTAGGATTTAGGGTTTAGGGGATGTCGAGTAGACAGTTCAGCATAAGAAACAACAACGGTTTCCCGACTGTATTTATATTCCGCTTGCGGAATTTCATAACGCAGTTATTTCATTACAAAGTAATTTCATTACAAAGTAATTTCATTATACGATAGTATAATTTCACTAATAATGAAATACGCTGACGCGTATGAAATAAACTAATGTTAATGAAATTCGCTGACGCGAATGAAATTAACTGACGTTAATTATTAATCGCTTCCCACTTCCCACTTATCACTAGCCACTAGTCACTAGCAACTAGCCATTATTGCATAGCAGAACCTATCCTCCCTATCCAAAACCTGACAGAGGCACTAACATACGGGGGATAGCGTATTATAAATAGGGAATGCACGGACTGACGTGGATATATAAAACTTTAGTGCTTTAAAGTTTTATGCTTTAAAGCGTTGAGCAATATAACCTAAATTTAAGGCGTGAATTTGTAAGTATTTCACAAAGTTAAGTTACAATCTTTGTATACCCTTGACAATTCGCCGCTTTAAAGCGATAATGTATAGGTAACTGTTCAACTCCGTACGGAGTTTTTATGATTATTTAAGAATGATTGAATGAAAGAAAGTTGAAGGAAGAATATGCCGATTACAGAATTATTAACCAGAAACGCGACGTACTTTAAGGACGACATCGCGCTTGTAGAGATTAACCCCGAGGTAAAAAATATACCTCACGTTACCTGGAGAGAGTATTCTCTTATCGAGTCCAACCGCTCGGGAGCGTTCAGAAAACAGCTCACCTGGGGCGAGTTCGACGTAAAAGCCAACCAGTTCGCTAACCTGCTTTTAACCAGAGGTATTAAAAAAGGCGATAAGGTAGCTATACTCCTTATGAACTGTATAGACTGGCTTCCGATTTATTTCGGAATCTTAAAGACAGGAGCCTTAGCCGTTCCGCTTAACTTCCGTTATACAGCGGACGAAATTGAGTATTGCCTTAAACAGTCCGATTCCGACGCGCTTGTGTTCGGACCTGAGTTTATCGGACGTGTCGAGGAAATTCTCGATAAGGTTCCCAAGGTGAAAAATACATTCTACGTAGGGGATGAGTGCCCGAGCTTTGCCGACAGCTACGAAAAGCTTATTACATATTGCTCAAGTCACGCCCCGAGCGTTTATATTACCGACGACGATTACGGCGCTATCTATTTTTCGTCAGGTACTACAGGTTTCCCGAAGGCTATTCTGCACGCTCACAGAGCGCTCGTTCACAGCGCTAAGGTTGAGCAGGCTCACCACGGCCAGACCAAGGACGACGTGTTCCTTTGTATTCCGCCGCTTTATCATACGGGCGCTAAAATGCACTGGTTCGGAAGCCTTTATTCAGGCTCAAAGGCGGTTATACTGCGAGGTGTAAGCCCAGAGTGGATTATCCGCTGTGTAAGCGAGGAACGCTGTTCAATAGTATGGCTGTTAGTTCCGTGGGCTCAGGATATCTTAGACGCGATTGAGAGCGGAAAGATTAATGTTGACGATTACCAGCTTGACCAGTGGCGTTTAATGCACATTGGCGCTCAGCCTGTACCGCCGACGCTTATCAAGCGCTGGAAGAGCGTTTTCCCGAATCACCAGTACGATACTAACTACGGACTCAGCGAGTCTATAGGCCCGGGCTGCGTACACTTAGGAGTTGAGAACACTCATAAGGTCGGAGCTATCGGTATCGCGGGCTACGGCTGGGAAGTTCGTATTGTTGATGAAAACAGAAATACTATTACCGAGGGCGTAGGCGAGTTAGCCGTAAAAGGCCCAGGTGTTATGAAGTGTTATTATAAAGACGCTAAGGCTACCGAGGAGGTTCTCGACAGCGAGGGCTGGCTCTATACGGGCGATATGGCTGAATACGATAAGGACGGCTTTATCTATCTTGTAGACCGTAAAAAGGACGTTATTATCTCGGGAGGAGAAAATATTTATCCCGTTCAGATTGAGGACTTCTTACGCTCTAACAACGCTATAAAGGATGTCGCCGTTATCGGTCTTCCCGATACGCGTCTCGGCGAAATTGCCGCGGCGGTTATCGAGGTTAAAGAGGACTGTTCGCTTAGCGAGGAAGAGGTTAACGAGTTCTGTATGGAGCTTCCGCGTTATAAGCGTCCGAGAAAGATAATCTTCGCTGATGTTCCGAGAAACCCGACAGGAAAAATCGAAAAGCCTGTTTTAAGGAAGAAATATTGCGGCGAAAGCGTTGTAGCCAAGCAGAATGAAATTAACGCGAAAGACTTGGTTTAATCGTTTATTAATAACCTTTTCAGGGGAGCAATCCCTTGAAAAGGGTTATTTTAAAGCTTATACACTTTACCTATTTAAAGGGCTAAATTATTCACATGGAGGTAGAAAATGGATTTAAAAGGTATTCTTTCATTGGTCTTTTTAGTTGTTTTCTTCGGTATTATGATAGGTGTAGGTATCTACTGCCGCCGTCACGCTACCGATGTTAACGGCTTTGTACTCGGAGGACGAAGCGTAGGTCCCTGGCTTACGGCGTTCGCTTACGGTACATCTTACTTTTCGGCGGTAATCTTTATCGGTTACGCGGGACAGTTCGGTTGGAAATACGGTATCGCGTCAACATGGATCGGTATCGGTAACGCGCTTATCGGCTCGCTGTTAGCGTGGGTAATTCTCGGCAGAAGAACGAGAATTATGACACAGCATTTAAACTCAGCTACAATGCCCGATTTCTTCGGAAAGCGTTTTTCGAGCAACGGTCTTAAAATCGGCGCTTCGATAATTACGTTTATTTTCCTTATTCCGTATACCGCTTCTCTCTACAACGGACTTTCACGTCTGTTTAATATGGCGTTCGGTATTGATTATGTATGGTGTATTGTTATAATGTCCGTGCTTACGGGTATTTACGTTATAGCGGGCGGATATATGGCTACAGCAATTAACGACTTTATCCAGGGACTTATTATGATTGTCGGTATTATCGCCGTTATAGCCGCTGTGCTCAATACGCAGGGCGGATTTATGGAGGCGCTTAACGGACTCGCGAATGTAAGCGATCCCGAGGTTTCGGCTACTCCGGGAGTATTTAACTCCTTCTTCGGTCCTGATCCGTTAAATCTTTTAGGCGTTGTAATTCTTACCTCGCTCGGTACATGGGGACTTCCGCAGATGGTTCAGAAGTTCTACGCTATCAAGAGCGAGAAGCATATCCGCAAGGGTACAATTATCTCTACAGCTTTCGCGTTTATCGTAGCGGGCGGATGTTACTTCCTCGGCGGATTCGGTCGTCTCTTTAAGCCCGAAATCAGCGAAACAGGCGTTGTATTCGATTCGATTATCCCTAATATGCTTTCTAATTTACCGCCTATTCTTATTGCGATTGTAGTTATTCTTGTGCTTTCAGCTTCGATGTCTACTCTTTCTTCGCTCGTTATCGCGTCGAGCTCAACTTTAACTATCGACTTCTTAAAGGGTAACTTTATAAAGAAGATGAGCGAGAAAAAGGAAGTTCTTATTATTAGAGTATTTATTGTTGTATTTATCGCTGTTTCAGCGTTTATCGCTATTTACCAGGATAAGAGCCAGAATGAATCGGTTAAATTTATCGCTCAGCTTATGGGCGTATCGTGGGGCGCTTTAGCGGGCGCGTTCTTAGCTCCGTTCCTCTACGGTCTGTACTGGAAAAAGACTACAAAGCTCGCTTGCTGGGTAAGCTTTGTTTTCGGCGCGGGTATAATGCTCGTAAATCTTTTCGCGAGAGATATTTTCCCCGTTATCTTACAGTCACCGATTAACTGCGGCGCGTTCGCGATGCTCGCGGGACTTGTTATCGTTCCCGTAGTCAGCCTTATTTCTCCCAAGCCCGATAAGGAGCTTGTTGACGGCGCGTTCGAGTGCTACGAGAAGAAGGTCCCCGCGGCTCAGAAGAATTCATTAGACTAATTTAGGATTTAGGTTTTAGGATTTAGGTTTTAGGTTTTAGGATTTAGGATTTAGGATTTAGGTTTTAGGATTTAGGTTTTAGGATTTAGGATTTAGGCATTACAGAAATTTGATAGGAATTATAATTTTATAGGGAATAGAGGTCAGATAGGAACGAGGAAGGTAATTTTCTAGGAGAAGTTCATTGTCGGGACACTAACTTTTTAATCCCTATCAAGCCATCTATTCAGATGAAAATTATAACTTGATAGGGAATAGAGGTTAGATAGGAACGAGGAACGTAATTCATTATTTGAAGTGAATTGTCGGGAATTAAAGTTTTATAAAAAACTAACCTATCTCCTCGAAATAAAAAAACCTTTCTGCTCGTATTAAAAAAGGGCTGTTGCATTTGCGACAGCCCTGTTGTATAATAAGAAGGTATTCTTAAACAGCCCGACCGTGTAAACGGCGGTTGAGGCGTTGAGTCTGATGAATAAAAGGAGAGCATTATGAAAAAAATAATTGCAGTATTATTGATTTTAACAGTATTATTCTCTGTGGGAATTATGAACTCCTGCTCATGTACGGGTTGCCACAGCTCGCTTAGAGGAAAGGTAGTCGATTATGATACGAGTACGGCGGTAAAAGACGCTAAGAAATGGCTGAGCGATACTTATACCAATGGCGATTCTTCTATCGTTGAGAAAGAACTGGAATACTATATCGTTCCGAGCGATAATAACTCACCTATGTTTATGAGATATTTTCTGTCTAATATTTCGGCGAGAGATCTTCTCGTGTTTAAGGGCGGAGAAGTTATTGTAATTGACGACGATACCTATGATGAGGTAAGAATGTATAATGAAATTTTCAGATTTGATATTACGGACGTGGCTACTTACGAGCTCACAAGACTGAATAACTGTTATACAAATAAAAAATAATTAAGGAAGTTTTTAATGACAGCATTAATTACAGGCGCGAGCAGCGGTATGGGACGTGATATGGCGCGTTATCTATCGTCTAAGGGATATGACCTTATTCTCGTTGCCCGCAGAGAGGACAGGCTAAAAGAGCTTGAAGCTGATTTACAAGGTGTAAATGTAAAAATAATCCCGCTCGATTTATCGAAAGCGGAAAACTGCTTTATGCTGTACGATATGGTTAAGGACGACGAGGTAGAGTTCCTTATAAACAACGCGGGCTTCGGCGCTTACGGCAGGTTCAGTGATGTTCCGCTCGAAAAGGAGCTGGAGCTGATTGACGTGAATATTAAAGCGCTCCATATTCTTACCAAGCTGTTTATAAAGGATATGATAAAGCGTAATAATGGCTATATCCTTAATGTCGGTTCAGCCGCGGGATTTTTAGCGGGGCCGACCTTCTCGAGCTACTACGCGTCGAAGAACTATGTTGTTCGTCTTACCGAGGCTATCCACGAGGAAATGCGCCGCGATAAGATTAATGTTAAGGTCAGCGCTTTATGTCCCGGGCCTGTGAATACCGAGTTTAATAAGGTCGCCGATGTTAACTTCGCCGTGGGCGGGCTCCCGAGCGAGTATGTCGCGAAGCTCGCTATAGATAAAACCTTAAAGGGTAAGATGATAATTACCCCTGGTAAGCTTATGAAGCTCGCGAAGTTCGGAGAGCATTTCCTTAGCGAAAAAAGACTTACGAGAATGTCTTATGATATGCAGATGAAAAGAAAAAGCTGAATTGCGGTCGCGATTCAGCTTTTTAATCTGTGTCGACATACGTTTTGTTTTGTGCTATAATAGTTTTGCTGTGACTCTTTCCGGCAGGAGGGAGGTGTAAGTATGGATTTTTTGTTCTCTCTTATTGTGTCTGTATTGGCATATGTACTTGGCTATTACATATGTAAATGGTTTGACGGACGCCGGTAAACACAGCAACAAACCTTGACGTAGTCTGTCACTAAAAAGACAAGAAACCCGAAGGAAGTGCCTTTCCTTCGGGTTTCGATTTTTTGTGTAAGCCATGGAATAAATCTTTGTTCTCTCCTGGCTAATTATATTATAGCTGATTTTTTAAAAAAATCAAGTGTTTATTATAATATGATTCAAAATTGTTATTCGCTGATTGAGTTTAGAATCATATATAAGGTGTCGTAAAGCTCCTTAGCTTTATCTGGGCTTATGTTTACGCACGCGCCGATTTTTTGCGGAATATCCGCGGCGGTTTCTTTAAGCGCTTCGCCGTCTTTTGTAATAGTTACTATGAGGTTGCGCTCGTCTGATTTCGAGCGTTCGCGTTTTATATAGCCCTTAGTTTCCAGCTTTTTGAGCAGGGGAGTGAGCGTGCCCGAATCGAGGTACAGCTTTTCGCCGAGCTCCTTGACGTTTATTTCCTTACATTCCCAGAGCGCCATCATCGTTATGTACTGGGTGTATGTAAGGTCGAGCTCGTCAAGATACGGCTTGTACCGTCTTACTATTTCCTTTGAGCATACATATAGCGGAAAGCAAAGCTGGTTTTCAAGCTTTAAACAATCGAAGTTTTTGTCCATAATCTCACCTAATCGCTGAAATCGGAATCAAGTATTACGTAAATATCGTAGTCCTTGATTTCTTCTTTTAAGTTTGTTATTATCTCGTTTTTTATCTTCTCCGCGTCATATTTAAAGTCAACGATTATATCGAAGGAAATAAGCTTGCGTTCTTCCTCGATATAAAAGCCGTGTACCTGAATAACCTCAGGGTGTTTGTCAACCTCGGCTTGTATAATCTGCTTGTACTTTCCGTAGACCTCGGAGTCGTTGGAGGCGTAGATGCCTATAGTTAGGATAATTCCGAATTCCTGCATTACGTTTTCGGAAATTTTTCGGGTTAGCTCGTGGATTTCCTTAGCGGTCAAATTGTCGTCAACCTCAATATGCACCGAGCCCATATTCATTGTAGGACCGTAGTTGTGCAGGGTTAAGTCGTATACGCCGTTAACCTGTCTGTAGCTGCCGACAACTTCCTTTAAGCGGTTAGTAAGCTCGGAATCCGTGCGCAGACCGATAATACTGCTGAGCCCTTCTCTGAGCATATCAATACCCGCTTTAATGATTATAACAGATATAAGCGCGCCTAAGATACCCTCGAGCTGTAAGCCCCATATCATATTTATTACCGCGCCTACTAAGGTTGCGAAAGAGAGTATAGCGTCGAATAAAGCGTCTGAGCCTGAGGCTACGAGCGACTGCGAATTGATTTTTTTGCCTACGCCTTTTACATAACGGCCGAGTATGAATTTTGTTATAATCGCGGCTGAGATTATTATAATCGTGTAAATGGTGTAGTTGGTTTTTACGGGATTTATAATCTTTTCTATTGATTCTTTTATCGAGGTAAAACCCGCTAAAAGAACGATAACCGAAATAATAACCGAAGTTATATATTCAATTCTGCCGTGACCGTAGGGGTGTTTTTTATCGGGAGCCTTAGAAGCGAGCTTAGTGCCGACAATCGTAATTGACGAGGATAAAACATCGCTTAAGTTGTTTACCGCGTCGAGTATAATCGCGATAGAATTAGCGAGCAGTCCGACCGCCATTTTGAACAGCACAAGCACGATGTTGGTCGCTATACCGATAAAACTGGTTTTTATAATTTTTTTGTTTCTTTCTGTATCCATTATTGTACCCTTAGAATTAGATTATTTCTTTTATTTTCTTTTCTATTTTCTCGGGAGTAGTGGCTGAGCCGAAACGATCGACAACATTTCCGTCGCGGTCAACGAGGAATTTAGTGAAATTCCATTTTATTTTTGAACCGCCGACGCCTTTTTTCTGGGATTTAAGGTAAGTGTAAAGGGGTTCTTCATTTTCGCCGTTTACCTCGATTTTAGCGAACTGCTTAAAAGTTGTACCGAACTTCATCTTGCAGAAGCTGACAATCTCCTCCTCGGTTCCCGGAGCCTGATGTCCGAACTGGTTGCACGGGAAGTCAAGAATCTCAAAGCCCTTTTCCTTATAATCGGCGTAGAGCTTTTCGAGTCCGTCGTACTGCGGAGTAAAGCCGCAGCCTGTAGCGGTGTTAACAATAAGCAATACCTTTCCTTTATAATCCGCCATATCGACAATTTCGCCTTTAGCGTCTTTAACCTTGTAATCGTAAATACTCATAATTATTTCTCCTTTTATAAAATTAAATTGCGTACAATTTAATTATATTGTAACACAAATTTTAGTTTTGTCAATAGTTATTTTATTTTTTACGGAATATTTTTTACATTACCGCAAAAGCTAAATACAACAAATCTAAGGAGGATAAAATATGACATCAAAAGAACTTTTATATGTCGAGGACGCCCTCGGCCACGAACAGTATTTCCAGACGCAGTTTCAGGAAATCTCAAGCCAGATCCAGGACGGCGAGCTGAAAAATTTTTCACAGCAGTGCGTATCTAAGCACAAAGAGATTTTCGGTAATTTTTATAACTTATTATAAGGGGAGAGAATATGAACGACAGAGATTTAATGGAAAATATGCTTATGCTCGAAAAGGGCGTATGCGACCTTTATATGCACGGCTCGATTGAATCCTCAACCGCTAATGTGCGTCAGACGTTTTCGAACAGTCTTAACGATTCATTAAAGCTGCAGGACGATATTTATAAGAAAATGCAGGCTAAGGGTTGGTATCAGACCGAAGAGGCTGAACAGACTAAGCTGAACTCAGTTAAGCAGAAATTCAGCACTCAAAGCGCTCAGGGTTAAAAACAGCGGCTCAAACTTTCCGTTTTGAGCCGCTGTTTCCTATATCCACGTATAATAAACTTTGATAAATTTACTTATTTAACGAAATAACGCAGTTGATTCTATAATTTGTTTTTCAGTTTTTAATAACAGATTAGATTATTTATAGACATTATTAAGCTTTTCTGTTATGATAAATAAAAAAGTAAATCAGAATCAGGTGCTATACTATATGAATAATATTAAAAAGATTATTGTTTGTGTAATGGCGGCGCTTGTGCTGTTATTAAGCGGATGCGGCGTTTCTGACGCGGATAACGCGTCCGATAAAGCTACTGAGAACATTAATAAATCCACCGCTCAAAAAAGCAGTAAAGCAAAACGTCACAAGGTGATTATTGATACTGATACAGGCTCTGACGACGCCGCCGCGCTCACCCTTGCGGCATCGAGCGAACAGCTCGACATTTTGGGAGTGACCGTGCTGTACGGTAATGTATCGTTGAAAGGCGCTGCGGATAACGCGTTAATGACGCTCGAAGTCTGTGATGTCGAAGCGCCTGTATATATCGGCGCCGAAAAACCGCTTACCAAAAAACGTGAAGAGATGATAAGCGTTCACGGTAAGGATGGAATGGGGGACCAAGACCTTATCCATCCGAAAAAGAGTCCCGAGGACGGCGACGCGGTTGATTTTATCCTTGATACTGTTAAATCCAATCCGAATGAGGTCGAGATTATAGCGTTAGGCCCGCTGACAAATATCGCTCTCGCTGTGAAGAAGGATCCCGAAACTATGAAGCTTTGCAAGCGTATA
Source organism: Ruminococcaceae bacterium UBA2854 (assembly GCA_002350765.1). Lineage (GTDB taxonomy): Bacteria > Bacillota > Clostridia > Oscillospirales > Acutalibacteraceae > Ruminococcoides. Next base: position 6,339 of record DEFK01000038.1, on the reverse strand, counting down.
TGGGTTATGGGAACGACTGGGTTCGGACACGGAAACGCTACTCCCGTATCGGAATTTAACGTTTACAGCGACGCGGAGGCTTACGATGCAGTGCTTAAAGCGGAGCTTCCAATGACCGTCTTAGGCTTGGATATGGTGAGTAATGACGAAGCAAGGCTAAACTCGGACAGGCTGTCAAAAATGTCGAAAGGAAATAAAAAAGGCGTTTATCTAAGTAAAGCGTTTACGAAGCTTTTCGCCTTTTATAAAGATTTAGGACAGAATATGATGTTGCCCGATCCGATGGCAGTCGCCTGTTTGATCTGGCCTGATATGGTGCTTGAAACAGAAACTTGTTACGGCTCCGCTTGTATCGGTAAGGACAGCGCTTACGGACAGATTGTTCTGTATCGCAAGGGCGCTGTATATGAGGCTATGCCTGATATCGGCTCATATAATCTTAAAGTGGTTACAAAAATAGACCCTAAGCTGTTTATGGACAATTTTATGTCGGTAATGACAGATTGAATATTTTGAATAGTATAAAAGTAAGTTTTACAGTCCGCAGATTATTATAACTATTTTTTCTATAAAATCAGTAAATTTAAAAAAACATCTTGACACCGTACGGCTTTTATGATATTATAATCTAGCTGTGAAACGCTGGTGTAGCTCAGTTGNNGTAGAGCAGCTGATTTGTAATCAGCAGGTCGGGGGTTCAAGTCCGTCCACCAGCTCCATAATTGCTACAGGCTCAGCCTGTAGCAATTACAATTTAAAACGTGGGAGAGTTCCCGAGTGGCCAAAGGGGGCAGACTGTAAATCTGTTGCGTTTCGCTTCGATGGTTCGAATCCATCCTCTCCCACCAACAAAAAAGACATCCATACGGATGTCTTTTTTGTTGTGTGGAAAAGAGAGGATGGATTCGAAAGCAACCGCGGTAAAATAAAGTTGTCTCGCTCGCCCTAAGAACGGACTCACGATACATTAATTTGTAAGCATTGACAAATATATTCTATTATTATATAATGAACACATAATTTTTATTATGGAGGTTATTATGGATAATTTCGACAACAATGTAAACAATCAGAATCAGCCTGTTAATAATGAACAGCCTGTAAACAACTAGCAGCCTGTTTACGCTCAGCCCGTTAACAATGAGCAGCCCGCTTATAACGCTCAGCCTGATTACAATGCTCAGCAGCCTTACAACGCTCAGCCTCAGCAGACATATAACGCTCAGCCTTACCAGCCGGGAACGAATATGCCCGCTCAGCAGCAGAAGGATTCAAAGGCTATCGCTTCTTTAGTTTTAGGTATTGTTTCATGCTTATGCTGTAACCCGTTATTTGCTTGCTCTATTATCGGTATTATCATGGGTATTCAGTCCAGAAAGGCTAATCCCGATAACAACACTATGGCTACTATCGGTATTGTTTTAAGCGCAATCGGTATTGTATTCCAGATTATCGGTATTATTGTGGGTATTGTAAGCTTGGCGACAGGCGCTGCCGCTTCATCATCGTATACTTACCATTCATCATATTATTAATCATCAATTTTCTTAATGAATTGTTTTAATAATTAGCATAGGGTGTCGATTATTATCGACGCCTTATTGTTTTATTCGTAAAAATGTGATATTATCTATCTTGGGTGAAATAATGAGTACAATAAAGCTAATAGGGATAGATTTAGACGGAACCGCTTTAGATCGCGAGAAAAAGCTCTCCGAGAAGAATAAAGAGATTTTTTCTTATTGTAAGGAAATGGGTATATATGTTGTTCCCGTTACGGGACGTCCGTATTCGGGGATATACGAGGAATATAAGCGCGGAATGAAATGTGATTATACAATTAACACGAACGGCGCCGCGGCGATGGAGGTCAAAAGCGACAAGAGGATAATTTCGCACACAATGGATATAAATACAGCTGTGCGCGTTATGGATATACTTAGAAATTACGATTGCTATTACGGAATGTTTTTCGACGGCTTCGGATATCTTAAAGAAAACGACATAAAAACCGAACTCGCTAAATATCGTGAAACGCCTATTTGCGAGTATATATTAAAGACGAGAAAAATCGTTTCCGACCAATATGAGCTTATAAACAGAATGGGAAGCTGTGATAACATCTACGTGATGGCTGAAAACAGCGAAATAAGAAAAGAAATATGCTCGGCGATAAAGGATATTCCCGAAATATTTTTTACCTGTTCCGACTATAATGATGTTGAAATCGGCGGTAACTGTTCCAAGGGCAGTACGCTTATGGAGCTTGCGAGGCTTCTCGGAATTGAGCGCGAGAGCGTTATGGCGATAGGCGACAGCGGAAATGATGTCGAAATGCTGAAATCCGCGGGATTGTCAGTCGCTATGGAAAACGCCGACGGAGAGGTAAAGGCTGTTTGCGACTATGTTACTAAATCCTGCGAGGAAAGCGGAGTTGCTTACGCGATAGAGAAGTATGTTTTATAAATGGGGTACGTATGAAACTATTAATTGAAATGCTCTGGATATTCTCAGTATTTTCATTTTTAGGCTGGGTTGTTAAGTTTATTGTCTATTCTATAAAAAGACATCGTCCTGTTAACCCGGGCTTTTTAGTGTTGCCGTTTTTACCCTCGAACGGGGTTGGAATGCTTCTTGTATTTCTTATGTTCTCAAGACTTGATAACCATTTTATCGTGTTTTTCGGCTCGGCGGTAGCGCTTACAGTGTACAGATTTTTACTGTCGATGATATTCGAGCGTTCCTTCGGTTTTAAGTGGCGGGATTTGTCTAAAAGGAAGTTTAACCTAAACGGATATGTAAGCCTTTGGGAACCTTTTTCTTACGGTGTAATCGGTGTAATTTCGGTAGGATTTATATTTAAGCCGATGATGAGCCTTGTGCTCGGAATGCCGTTTTTAGCGTCGTTTCTTATACCCGCGATTATAACGGGGCTTATTATTGCCGATAGTATTTTTACTGTAATTACCGTAATAAACCTAAGAAAAAACCTAAAGCAGATGAAAAATATTTCCGAGCTTATCGGAAATAAGAAAAATACAATTCCTGACGAAGAGCTTAGAAAAAGCTACGAGAGGCGTATGATAAAAAACCGACGCTTCAGGCTAAGGCTCGTTAAGGCGTTCCCCGAAATGGAGTCGCTTAATTACGAAAAACAGCTCTCCGATTTAAAAAAGTATTTTGATATAATAAGGGAAAAGAATAATGAAACCTACGAAAAGAAAATTGAAAACGACTCCGATAAACCTTTTGCCTACGGACTTTGCTTTTCCAAGCTTTTCTGGTTGTTTATGATCGGAAGCATATTCGGAACCCTTCTTGAAACCATTTGGGCAATTGTTATGGACGGCCATTTCGAGATGCGTGTCGGAATGGTTCTCGGGCCTTTTATACCCGTATACGGCGGGGGAGCGGTCGCGATTACGCTCTGCCTTTATAAGCTTCATAAAAAGGGCGATTTAGTCGTTTACCTCGCTTCAGCGGCGATAGGCGCTACTTTCGAGTACCTGTGTTCATATTTCCAGGAAATGTTCTTAGGTACAATAAGCTGGGATTACAGCGATACGCCTTTTAATCTTGACGGACGAACAAATCTTACCTACGCGCTGATATGGGGTGTGTTGGGGCTTATATGGCTTAGGTATATTTATCCTGTTATAAGCCGTAATATCGAAAAAATACCGAAAAAAATCGGAAAGATTCTTACTGTTACGTTATGCGCGTTTATGATAATAAACGCGGTGCTTTCGGTTATAGCGGTTCAACGACAAACTGAGCGAAAAAACAACATACCGCCAAGAACAGTTGTCGGCGAGTTTGTCGATAAGGCGTTTCCCGACGAGTATATTGGATTCGTTTTCCCGCATATGGGTACCAAACAGAGCTTTGCTGAGGAACGAGCTAAAAATAAATAGCAATCTTTAATTGTGTGGTAAGGAAAAAGCTATGAAAATATTCCGTAAAAGAAAATTAAATAAAAGCGTGTTATCGGAGTTAAAGGCTTTTATTAATGATAATTACATCGAGATTAACGAGAGCAGCGCTCCCGTTTGTTCGAAGAAATCCTATTCTAAGCCTGCGGCGGGCGCGGTATTCGCGCAGCCTGAAAAAGTCGAAGCGCCTGCGGTAAATATTTGCGCCGACTACAGCGAGGCGGATTTAAACTCTATGCTTGATAATATTGACGAAAGCTTTTCCGAGATGCTGTTTCGTAAAATTGACGAGAAGGGTATAAAGGATAGCGAGTGCTATAAGAGGGCGAATGTTGACAGAAAGCTGTTTTCCAAGATAAGAAGCAACCCGAACTATAAGCCGTCTAAAACCACCGCGATAGCTCTTGCTGTAGCGCTGGAGCTTGATATAAACGAAACTAAGAGCCTGCTTGAGAAGGCGGGCTACGCGCTGTCACACAGCAGTAAATTTGATATTATTGTCGAGTTCTTTATTCTGAAAAAGAATTATAATATAATCGAAATAAATGAGGCACTTTATGAATTTGACCAGAAATTAATATGATTAGTTCACAGTTTACAGTATTCAGTTCTCAGTTCAAACTGTCATCCTGAGCAGGTACGCAGTACCGTGCCGAAGGATCTTAAACCTAAAAGATTCTTCGACTTCTGAAATTTTTAAATATAAATGGAATTTAGCAAGCTGAATGAAGAACAACTGAAAAGTGAGAAGTGAGAAGTGGTAAGTGCTATTGTCGTGTAGACAGAACGGACTGAATTACAACCTCGATTTCCCGACAGTATTAATATTGATTAGGTTTTTAATGTAAAAAAAACTCTGAGAACTGAGAACCGAGAACTGAGAACTAACAGATGAACCTATCCTCTTTATCCAAAACTTGACAGTGGCACTAAGGTACGGGGAATATGACATTTAAGAGAGGAACGTCCACGCCTGACGTGGACAATTAAAAAACCTGACGCGGATATATAAAAATGTCGCTTTAGAGGCGACCAAATACAGGATGATAATGTATATAATGTAGTCACAAGCTAAGGAAAGCTTGTGGCTATTAATTATTTCAGGAGGATTTAAAAATGAAAAACAATATCACAGAGTTAGTATTTATTCTTGACAGAAGCGGTTCGATGGGCGGACTTGAAAGCAGTACTATAGGCGGCTTTAATTCGCTTGTTGAAAAGCAGAAAAAGCAGGATGGCGAGTGCTATGTAACCACGGTTCTGTTTGATAACCAGATCGAAACTATCCACGACAGAGTTAAACTTTCCGAGATCGAACAGCTTACCGAGGAGGAGTATTTTGTACGCGGTTGTACGGCGCTGGTGGACGCAATCGGCACGAGCATAAAGCATATCGAGAATATCCATAAATACGCAAGAAAAGAGGATGTTCCCGAGCAAACGATGTTCGTTATAATAACCGATGGTATGGAAAACGCCAGCCGTGAGTTTACGGGCGATAAGGTAAGAAAGATGATAGAAAAGCATAAGGAAAAGGACGAATGGGAGTTTCTCTTTATCGGGGCTAATATTGACGCGGTAAAAACGGCGAGAGGCTTCGGAATCGGCGAGGACAGAGCGGTTAACTACCACGCCGATAAAACAGGTACGAGCGTTGTATACCGAGCTATGGAAAAAGCCGTAGGATGTGTAAGAGCGTCCGCGCCGCTCAGTAAAGACTGGTGTGAGGAAATCGACAAGGATTATAACAGCAGAAAGTAATTAACTATATTCCCGTACAAGCATATTATGTATTATCCGCCGTAACAAAGCGGAAATATACCGAAAGGATTTTTGTATGAATACTATTAATTGCTCGTGCGGGAATAATAACTCCTGCGGTTGCTGCTGCAAAAGCTGTCAGTTTAATCCCTGCGCCGTAACATGCGGCGGCTGCGGCCCGATCCCGACAGATTACGCGTATATTTATAATACCGCCGCTCAGACAGTCGCCGCCGACGCCGAGGTTACTTTCTCGGCTAACGGACCGCTCTCGGGTACAATTACCCACACAGCGGGCACGGCTGATATCGCTATCGGAAATACAGGCGTTTATCTTGTAAACGTGTTGATGAGCCCTGCCGCAGAAGGTCAGTATACCGTCTTAAAAAACGGAACAGCCGTGGAAGGCGCTACCTTCACTAATTCCAGCGGTGAGTTCATTTTAGCGGCTCAGACAGGCGATGTCCTTAACGTCGCGAATACGGGAACTGCCGAGATGACTTTAGACGCGGAGGGTACGGCTCCCGAAGCTGTGGTCAACGCCGAAGTAACTATCAGAAGAATATTTTAATTCCTATAAAGAATAATAATCCCGTGGGAAAGTAATTCCCGCGGGATTATTATTGGTGTCCTTTAGGACGTGGAA
>DEFK01000039.1 GCA_002350765.1 Ruminococcaceae bacterium UBA2854 | reverse complement strand
TCCAACTTTCGGGGGTCACGTCAGTTTGACAGCCCGTTTTTTTATAGTATATTTTCAATCCGCACAGGTTCTTTTTCAATTATTCTTCCCAGCTTGTTTTTGGTAATTCCCGAAACATAGTAATATTCCGTCTCTTTTTTACGCTCGATATACCCGAGCATACTGCCGAGATTTTCGCCGATATCCGACAAATCGTTATGATTATAATATGTGTACATTATCCTGCTGTCGTTGATTTTAAAATCATCGGCGGCTTTTTTACATAGCTCCTTAGCCTTTTTATAGTCCTTGTTTTTAAGAAATTTTTCAATTGTTTTAATATTGTTAAGATGCTTTTCGCTCCTGCTTCTAACATCCGCTCCCGTAAAATAAGCCGTTGTTAAGCTTATTATTATAAGCCCTAAGGCTATATAAACTCTCCTCATTTTCTTATAATATTATAATCTCCTTTTTTATTGTAGGTCATAATGAATATATCCTTAAGCTTTACTTTCTCTCTTTTAATTATATTTTCTATTTCTTTTACGCTCGTATTATTTATCTCCATTGAGCTTTTAAGGTATTCTCCGTCGTTAATTACAACCACCTCGAGCCCTTCGTCCGAGATTTCAATATTTAAATCTTCTGCCGACGGCGTCCGTTTTTCAGGCTTTTGCAGTACGCTTAATTTACCGTTGGTTTCAACAATACAGTATTCGACGTCCTCTATAGAGAAAATCCCTTGCTGTCTTAACTGAACGCATAGATCCTCGGTTGTTATTCTGAGGCTCGACATCTTATCCCTCAGTATCTTACCGTCCTCAATCACCATAACGGGACTTCCGCATATAAGCTTGCGGAAGAAGCTGTTTTTCATCATAACGACGCTTATAAGTATCTCGCAGGAGATAAGAATGAGCGTGGGGATAATTCCCGAGAGAATAGGTTTGTCGTTGTTTTCCATCGGTATCGAGGCTAAATCCGCTATAAGCAGCGTTACTACAAGCTCCGAGGGTTGAAGCTCGCTGAGCTGGCGTTTGCCCATCAGCCTTACGGCGAACGCTACGAAAATATATAATATCAGTGTTCTTATAATTGTAATCAACATTTAACCACCAATAATAATATTTGAGTATCGTTTTGAATAATACATAATAATCGGTAAAAATTATTCTTGGTGATATAATGCATAATTCTTTAAAAGAAAATATTAAAGAACTTAAAAGAATTACCTCCGAGTCCGCGGACTTTACCGTTAGGACGTTGACACTTCGAAACGGCGAGGAATGCGCGGTTTTTACCACCGAGGGTATGTCCGATAAGGAGAGCCTCGCGATTACGGTTGTGAATCCCTTGCTTGAAAGCCCGCTGTCGAAAGAAAGGGGAGAAGCTCTTTTTAATTATATACACGAGTCCGTGCTCTCCAACAGCGAGATAATTAAGATTCAGTCGTTTGACGAGGTTTTGAAGTTTATAATGTCAGGCTTCGCCGTATTCGCGCTTGACGGATATAATAAAATGCTCGCTATAGGAGTACAGGGCTTTAAGTTTCGCAGTGTTTCTGAGCCCGAAAGCGAGCTCGTACAGCGTGGAAGCCGCGAGGGCTTTAACGAGGCTATGCGTATAAATATGACCTTGATTCGCCGCAGAATGAAAAACCCGTCGCTGGTTTTTGAAACCTTTACGGTAGGAGAGGAGTCTAAAACCGAAATCGCCCTGTGCTATATAAAGGGTACGGCTACGGGTTCTTCTGTAAATGAAGTAAGAAACAGGATAAAGGACTGCGATATTAAGGTTGTGTTCGGAGCGGGCTATCTTGTACCGTATCTCGAGGACAGCGGAAAGAACGAGATTTTTACGGGCGTAGGTATAACCGAGCGTCCCGATACTCTCTGCGGAAAGCTTACCGAGGGCAGGATAGGAATTATAGTTGACGGTACGCCCTCGGTGCTTATAATCCCGCATTTATTTGTCGAAAATTTCCATTCAATAGACGATTACTCCAACCGCCCGTATTTCGCGGCTATAACGAGAATGTTGAAGTTCACAGCGTACCTGACCTCGATATTTTTCCCTGGCTTATATATCGCGCTCGTGATTTTCCACCCCGACTATTTTCCCGAAACACTCATTAAGAATATCAACAACTCTATAGAGCATACGCCGTTGCCTTTAATGCTCGAGGTTTTACTTATAGACTTTTTGTATGAGGTTATGAGAGAAGCAGGACTGCGGCTTCCAAAGGTCTTAGGCCACGCCGTAAGTATAGTAGGCGCCCTTGTTATCGGCGACTGCGCCGTTCAGGCGGGTATAATCGGAGCGCCGACCTTACTCGCTGTCGCGATTTCGGTTATATGCAGTTACGTTGTACCCGATTTATACCCGCAGATTACCGTAATGAGGCTTGCGTTCGTATTCGCGGGAGGTATTGCGGGAGTATGGGGGATAGTTATGCTCTCGTGTATCGTGATGATTTATATGGCGTCAAAATCCACCTTAGGCGTAATTTATATATCGCCGATAACTCCGTTTTCCAAGTTTAATATGCGCGATGTATTTGTACGCTTAGGCTGGAAAAAGCTCTCTAAACACACTATGAATGTTCAGAATCTAAAAGGCGGAAGTATATATGAAGAATAATCAGATAACATTTTCCCAGTTCCTTTCGGTATCATTTTTATCCTCGTTATGCTCAATCCTGTTTATCAGCCGAACGCCGTCGGTATTTGTAATTATATCCGCGGTTGCGGCTTTATTTCTGAACTTTATTGTTTTTACTTTTTACAAAGGACAGAATAAAAAACTATTCTTTTATATAGCTTTTATATATCTTAGCTTTTACTGCGTATATGTTGTTGTGGAGTTTTCGGATTATATGAATAAAGCCTTATCCTACGGACCCGCCTGTCTTATAATCGCGGTTTTACTGGCTTTTACGTTTTTCTGTACGGTTAAAGGCTTTGAGGCTGTAGCGAGAGCTTCGACGGTTATCGCGGTTTTCGTAATCGCGGGATTAGTTTATATGCTCGTATGCACCTTTACCAATATCCGATTTAATATAACAGCCGATATTCCCGCGCAGTTTAACTCGTCCGCTGTATTACTTTTTCCGTCAGCGCTGTATATAGTTTGTTACGATAATATAATCAGTATAAAGCCGAAGTATTATATCGCGTACTCCGCCTTGTTAACAGCTGTAATTTTATACTTCCTTATAATCGCGTCAGGCGTTAAATCCCTGTACCCGATACAATATCTGCCCGCCATATCGAAAATCGGTGTGTTTAAGGGTTCTGACTGTATACTCCTGTCAATACTGACGGTGTCCTGTATGTTCTCCGTAACTTCCTCAACCGCTGTACTTTTTAAAGCCTGTAAGCATAATTACCTCACTAACGCCGTATTTATCGGAACGATACTGATAATATCGGTAACGATAGAGTTTTTCGGACTGTTTAATTACCTCGAAGAATACATTTTTATACCCTTTTCAGCCGCGGTAATTACGGCTTTTATTGTGTTGAGTTTAATCAAGCGGGGAAGGAATGTATAAAAATTCATAATTTGCAAAAAATTTACTGAATATCACTTTTCAAAATGTATATTTTGTAGTATAATATTTTCTGTATAAGTGTAACTGCGTGCAGAAAGCGGGGGTTAATTATGTCAACAGTTTATTCAGTAACGCTTGAAAAAATTATGAAGGATTTGTCGCTTACGCCAATGTATATGCCCGACGAGCCTTCGAATATATTAATCAGCAATAATAACATCAGCCGACCTGGGCTCCAGCTTACGGGATATTTCGACTTCTTCGATAAGACTCGTATCCTTGTATTCGGTAATACCGAGTTTACATTCCTGTCCCGTTTCGGCGCTGAACAGCAACAGCACGTTATTAATTCAATCTTCCGCTTCGGACCGCCCGCGGTAATTCTTTGCAGAAGCTACGAGCTCAACGACGCGATGATGAGCAGCGCCAAGGAGAATAATATTCCGATTCTCCAGTCTACGGATACGACTTCGAGCTTAACCGCGAGCCTTGTAACAATGCTCAGCCGTGAGCTCGCTCCGAGAATTACCCGCCACGGCGTACTTGTTGAGGTATACGGCGAGGGTTGCCTTATAATCGGCGACAGCGGAGTCGGTAAAAGCGAAACCGCTATCGAGCTTATGAAGCGCGGACACCGCCTTATCGCGGATGACGCCGTAGAAATAAGAAAGACCGACAGCCGTACTCTTATCGGAAGCTCACCCCAGAATATTCGCCACTTCGTAGAGCTTCGCGGCGTAGGTATAATTAACGCGAGAAATCTATTCGGTATGGGCTCGATTAAGCTTTCCGAGAAGATAGATATGGTTATCAACCTTGAACTCTGGGACGGTAAAAAAGCCTACGACAGAATGGGACTTGAAAACGAGTATATGGAGATTCTGGGAATTGATGTTCCGATTATGACTATACCCGTTAAGCCGGGAAGAAACCTCTCCAACATTATCGAAGTCGCCGCTATGAATAACCGCCAGAAAAAGATGGGCTACAACGCGGCTCAGGATCTTCTCACAAGCCTCGGTATGGTAATCGACGAGGAACTGGTAGAGAAACGTGTTGTAGACAATTGGGATAAATAATTTAAGTTAGGAATATGTTTATGAATAAATTTGAAAATGTATATAAACTTGCTGAAAAGCTGAAAGTTGACACTAAATATAACGTACCTATGCGTACGCTTACAACCTTTAAAATCGGAGGCGACGCCGCTTTGTTATTAGAGGTTGAAACAAAAAAACAGCTCTCCGAGTTAATTAAGTATTTTAACGAGAATAAAATCGACTACATAATTCTCGGAAAGGGAAGCAACGTTTTAGTGTCCGATGACGGACTTGATAAGGTTGTTATAAAGCTAAAGGGCGAGTTCTGCGATATTTCCTCGCTTGACGAAAATACAATTTACTGCGGAGCGGGTATCTCCTTAGCGGGGCTATGTAAAGAAGCCGAGAACAAGAGCCTGTCGGGGCTTGAGTTCGCGTGGGGTATCCCTGGATCTGTAGGAGGAGCGGCGTTTATGAACGCGGGCGCCTACGGCGGTGAGATGAAGGACGTTATCTATTCCGTAACCCATATTGATAACGACGGAAAGCTCGGCGTTATTAAGGCTAACGACTTAAAGCTCGGCTACCGCCACAGCGTGTATAAGGAAAACGGCTTTACAATTATCGGCGTTACCCTAAAGCTGAAGCGTGACTCCAAGAGCGAGATTAGAGCCCGTATGGATGATTATATGGGCAGACGTAAGGATAAACAGCCGTTAGAATTTCCGTCGGCGGGTTCTGTGTTCAGACGTCCCGAGGGCAATTACGCGGGCGCGCTTATTGAGAAATGCGGCTTAAAGGGTAAAAGCGTCGGCGGAGCTCAGGTATCGCCAAAGCACGCGGGCTTTATCGTTAATACAGGCTCGGCAACCGCTAAAGACGTTAAGGACTTAATTAAATTAATACAGGATACAGTTAAAAAAGAAACAGGATACGATTTACAGAGAGAAATTATATTTCTGAATTAGAATAATAATTATGGAATTTGTTATTATAACAGGTCTCTCGGGAGCGGGTAAAACCTGCGCGCTCCACGCGCTGGAGGATATCGGCTTTTACTGCGTAGATAACCTGCCTACGGGACTTCTGAAAACCTTTTACAATTTATGCGAAACGTCAAGCTCCGCTTCAATGAAACGTGTAGCGGTTGTTATTGACGTGCGAGGCGGTAATAATCTGTCTAACTTTTACGACGATTTAACCGATTTTAAAAAGGAGCATAAAGCGTTCAGCCTTATGTTTCTTGACGCGCGCGAGGACGTCCTTGTTACTCGTTTTAAAGAAACAAGACGCCGCCATCCCTTGGCGGATAACGTTCCCGATAAAAGCGTAGAGAGCGCGATAGCGCTGGAAACTACATATTTGGAACCGTTTAAAAAGGTCGCCGATTACTCGGTTGATACGACTAACGTAAGCGTAAAGCTTCTTAAAGAACGTATTACCGAGATTTTTTCGGGCAGACGGGAAAACGGTATTCTTATTACCTTTATGTCGTTCGGTTTTAAACACGGCTTGCCGAGCGACTGCGACACTATTTTTGATACAAGATGTCTGCCTAATCCCTTTTATATAGCGGAGTTAAGAGATAAAACAGGGCTTGATAAAGAGGTCTACGACTATGTTTTTTCTTTTGACGAAACGAAAGAATTTGTAAAAAGGATTATCGACTTTCTCGATTATTCCGTACCGCTTTATCTTAAAGAGGGTAAATCCGAGCTTGTTGTCGGTATAGGCTGTACGGGCGGACAGCATCGAAGCGTCGCTATAGCCGAAACCTTAAAGAAGCATTTTATAGAACTGGGATATAATTCATCCGTTTTCCACCGTGATTCCCGAAAGATAACCGAATAATAATGAAGAATAATTCGTCATTCTCGTTTGACGTCAAGCGGGAATTATCACAGATTAAAATTGAATCAAACGACCATATGCTGAGCGAATGTTACGGTATGCTGCTTTTTTCCTCGAGATTCACCTCGCGCGAAATCGTTTTTAAAACCGACAACGTCTATATTGCGAAGCGATATGAATTTTTACTTACGAGCTTGTTCAGCCCGATTATCGAAAAACAGCGTGATAAGCATAAAAGCAAGCTCTATAAATTCTCGCTCGTAGTTCCCGACGAGTGCAGGAGGATTTACGAATCCCTCGGACATACCTCGAAGGATTTAAAACTTCGTATAAACCGCGCCAATATTGAGGACGAGAGCTTATACTCGTCGTTTTTACGCGGAGTATTTCTAAGTTGCGGTTCGGTGACAAATCCCGAGAAAAGCTATCATTTAGAGCTAACCGTATCACATAAAACCCTTGCCGAAAACCTTATTCACCTTATAAACGAGGTCGAGGTTTTTGACTTTAACCCGAAGCTCGCCTCAAGAAAGGGCGGCTATATCGTTTATCTTAAAGGCAACAGCGATATATGCGATTTCTTAGCGTATATCGGCGCGGGCAACTCCGTTATGAGCATAATCGAAACCTCCGCTTATAAGGAGATGATTAACAGCCTTAACCGCAGGCAGAATTCGGAGATCGCCAATATAAGAAAAAAAGCCGACGCCTCCGCTAAGCAGACGCTGGCTATTAAGAAGATAATAAAGTTAAAGGGTATTGATTACTTAAACGACGATTTAAAAGCCTTAGCGCTTTTAAGGCTCGATAATCCCGAAATGTCGCTTAAAGAACTTGGCGAAAACCTGACCCCGCCGATTTCCCGAAGCGGAGTTAACCACAGGCTCGAAAAGATTTTTAAGATAGCGGACTCTATTTAGGAGGAAATATGAAGGATAATTTAACATTTGAACAGGCGAACGCCGAACTCGAAAAGCTCGTGTCTGAGCTCGAAAGCGGAGAGCTAAGCCTAGAGGACAGTATGAAAAAATACGAGCAGGCTTCTACGCTTTTAAACTATTGCTATAAACAGCTCGAAAACTGTAAGGGCGAGATAATAGATATAAATAAAAGAATTGACAGTATAAACAAGGAAGGTTTTCCTGATGAATAATGATATAAAGCTTATAGAAAGCGCCTTGTACGATTATATTCCGAAAGGCTTGACCTACGAGAAAGCGCTTGTTGATTCAATAGCCTACAGCCTTAAAGCGGGAGGTAAGCGTATCCGACCGATACTTACGCTCGAGTTTTCGAGACTGTGCGGCGGCGATGATAAATCCGCTCTGCCTTATGCCTGCGCGCTTGAAATGATTCATACCTACTCGCTTATCCACGACGATTTACCGTGTATGGATAACGACGATATGCGACGCGGAAAGCCATCTAACCATAAGGTCTACGGCGAGGATATAGCCTTGCTCGCGGGTGACGCTCTGCAAAGTCTCGCGTTTGAAACTATGTCTTGTAAGGAAACCGTAGAAGCCTCCTCGGCGCAGGCGAGCGTAAGATGTATAAATATTCTTTCCTCGTACTGCGGAACCGCGGGTATGGTAGGCGGCCAGGTTATCGACCTCGAAAACGAGAATAAAACCGCCGACTTAGATTCCGTTACCGTTTGTAATATCAAGAAAACGGGCGCGCTTATAAAAGCCGCGTGTGAGATGGGATGTGTATCCGCGGGAGCTGACGAGGAGAAAATCCTCGCCGCGGGAAAATTTGGTGAAAATATCGGAATAGCGTTCCAGATCGTTGACGATATTCTCGACGTAACCTCCTCCGATGAGGAGCTTGGAAAGCCTGTCGGAAGCGATGAGGAAAACCATAAGTCAACTTATGTTTCCTTACTCGGAATTGACGAGTGTAAAAAACGAGTAGACAAGTTAACCGCGGAAGCGATTGAATGTCTTAATGTGTTCGACGGCGATATTACCGCCCTGAAGGAACTATCTATAAATCTGTCTAACAGAAAAAACTAATTGATTACGGGGTAGGATTATGGAAGAAAAGTTCAGAATCCTTTCTACAATTAAATCACCGAAAGACTTAAAAAACCTTTCCGAATCCGAGACAGCCGAGCTTTGCGCCGAAATACGCGAAAAGCTTGTTGAGGTCGTTTCCGTAAACGGCGGTCACTTAGCCTCTAACCTCGGAATCGTTGAATTAACCGTTGCTTTACATAAATGCTTTAATTGTCCGAAGGACAGTATCGTATGGGATGTAGGCCACCAGAGCTATGTCCACAAAATGCTTACGGGCAGGTTCGATAAGATAGACACTATCCGTAAAAAAGACGGCTTGGCGGGTTTCCCTAAGCGCTCCGAAAGCAAGTACGACGCCTTTAACGCGGGCCATTCCAGTACGTCTATATCGGCGGCTTACGGTATCGCGACAGCTAAACAGCTAAAAGGCGATAACTCCTATACTATCGCTATAATCGGCGACGGCTCAATGACGGGCGGACTGGCTTACGAAGGCCTTAATAACGCTGGACGTTTTAAGAAGAATTTTATCGTAATTCTTAACGACAATAAAATGTCTATCTCAAACAACGTCGGCGCTATGGCTATGAACCTTTCCCATATGAGGGTTAAGCCTACTTATCTTCGTATTAAACGCCGTACGGAAATAGTGCTTTCCCATATTCCGCTTATCGGAAATCTGTTTAAAAAGATATTAAAAAGAAGTAAATCGAAGCTCAAAAACCTGATTTATAAAAACACCCTTTTTGATTATCTCGGCTACACATATTTAGGGCCTGTTGACGGCCACGATATGGTGGAGCTATCCTACGCGCTTGAAGCCGCTAAAAAGGAAAACGGTCCCGTATTGCTCCACGTTGTTACGAAAAAGGGTAAGGGCTATGAGCCCGCTGAAAACCGTCCGAAGGAATTCCACGGTATCGGTAAATTCGATATTGATACGGGAGAACCGCTTTCGAGCAAAAAGGGCTTCTCGTATATCTTCGGAAAGCATCTCTGCGAATTAGCGGCTAAGGATAAGAAAATCTGCGCTATAACCGCCGCAATGACTTTAGGAACTGGTCTTTCAAAGTTTAAATCCAAGTATAAGAACAGATTCTTTGACGTTGGAATAGCCGAGGAGCACGCCGTAACCTTTGCTTGCGGAATGGCTACAAAGGAAATGATTCCGTTTTTCGCTGTATATTCAACCTTCCTGCAAAGAGGCTTCGACCAGCTCGTACACGACGCGGCTATCCAGAAGCTCCATATCGTTTTATGTATCGACAGAGCGGGAATTGTCGGCGACGACGGCGAAACCCACCAGGGTGTATTTGACGTCAGTATGCTTAATACTATACCCGAAACGACTATTTTCTCTCCCTGCTATTTCGATGAACTGAGGTTCTCTATGAACGCCGCCGCTTATATGTGCGACAGCCTTGTCGCGGTACGTTATCCACGAGGCGGAGAGCTCTACAGACCTGATGATTTCGAGAAGTCGAGTATAGACTTCGATTTATACGGCGACGAGAACGCCGATATCTCTATCGTTACCTACGGACGTATTTTCTCCTACGCCTGCAAGGCGCGCGAGCGGCTTATGGACGAGGGGATTAACGCTAATATTATTAAACTCTGCCGAATCAAGCCTATCGACTGCAAGGCGGTTAAGCTCGCTTCCAACAGCAAGAAGATTTTCTTCTTCGAGGAATCCTTAGTAGCGGGCGGTATAGGCGAGTCGTTCGGCTACGAGCTTAAAAAGACGGGTAAGGATTTCTTCTACAAAATCCACGGTATAAAGGACTCGTTCGTCCGCCACGAAACGGTAGAGGAAGCGCTCGCCGAGTTTAAGCTCGATGATAACGGAATGATTGAGGTAATTAAAGAATACTTATGAAAAAGCGTTTAGATGTGCTTGTTTTCGAGAAAGGCTACGCCGAAAGCCGTGAGAAAGCTAAGGCTATTATTATGGCTGGCGATATCTATGTAGATAACCAGAAAGCCGATAAATGCGGCCAGTCTTACGATGAAAACGTCAATATAGAGTTCAGGGGCAAAGCTCCTAAATACGTAAGCCGCGGCGGGTTGAAGCTTGAAAAAGCGATTGAGAATTTCAACCTCGATTTAAGCGGTAAAATTACAATGGATATCGGAGCGTCCACGGGCGGGTTTACCGACTGTATGCTCCAGAACGGCGCGGAGAAGGTTTATTCGATAGACGTCGGCTACGGCCAGCTCGCGTGGAAGCTTAGAAACGATAAGCGCGTGGTTAATTTAGAGCGTACCAATATGCGTAAAGTAACCGCTGAGCAGGTGCCCGACAAGATTGATTTCTTCTCGATCGA
Source organism: Ruminococcaceae bacterium UBA2854 (assembly GCA_002350765.1). GTDB lineage: Bacteria > Bacillota > Clostridia > Oscillospirales > Acutalibacteraceae > Ruminococcoides. Next base: position 19,774 of record DEFK01000039.1, on the reverse strand, counting down.
CGTAAGCTTTATATCCTTAAAGCTTTTACTTCCCGTAGCGAGAGAGCTTCTCTCCGATAACGCCGAAGCCGTATGCCTTATAAAACCACAGTTTGAGGCGGGTAGGGAAAAGGTAGGCAAAAAGGGTGTTGTACGTGATCCCGAGGTTCATATCGAGGTTGTTGAAAGCATTTACAACTTCTGCCTTGAGAACGGCTACAGCGTTTTAAACCTTGATTTCTCCCCGATAAAAGGCCCCGAGGGAAATATCGAGTATCTTATCCATATAAGAAAATCCGATGACCCGAAATCATATACCGATATTACTCCGAAAGAACTTGTAACTAACTCCCATAAAGAGCTTGATAAATAGGTGATTATATGAAAATCGCGTTAATTGTAAATACCGATAAACCTAAAGCTATTTCCTGCGCGTGGAATATCGCGAAGCTTTTATCGGCAAAAAACGCCGAAATTATTACGCTGTCGGATTTTGCCGACCACGGCGTGTTAAACGATATTAATAAAAGCGCTTCGCTTAATTCGTATGAAGAGCTGTTTAATGAATGTGATATAGCCGTAACTGTCGGCGGAGACGGTACAATTATCCACAGCGCGAAATTCGCTTCGAAATACGATAAACCGATGATAGGCGTAAACGTAGGACGGCTGGGATTCGCCGCCGAGGTTGAGCCCGATAATATCGGCGATCTCGCGCGTTTATTAAGCGGCGACTATCAGGTTAATAAGCGTATGCTTTTAGACGTTACAATTACCCGCTCGGACGGTAGTAAAGAAAACTATCTCGCTGTAAACGACGCTACCGTGGCGAGAGGAAGTCTTTCGAGAATAATTGACGTTTCGGTATCTCTCGACAATTCTCCGATTTCCGAGTACCACGCCGACGGTATACTTTTTTCAACTCCGACAGGCTCGACAGCCTACGCTTTATCGGCGGGAGGTCCCGTTATCTATCCCGAAATGGAGTGTATTCTGCTTACGCCGATTTGTCCGCATTCGCTTATTTCACGCTCGGTTGTTTTTGACGGCGGATCGGTTTTAAATACTACCGTAAAAATCCGCGATAATACCCCCGCGGTGCTTTCTATCGACGGCGAGCGGAATATTGAAATAAACCCCGATGACGTTATTACAATTAAGAAATCAGAAAAATATCTCAAGCTAATTAAGCTATACGACAGGAATTTTTATCAGTTATTGAACGAAAAATTGAAAGAGAGAAAAAATTGATGAAAACCAGAAGACACGCAATGATATTGGAAATAATAAACGAATATCCCGTTGAAACCCAGGAGGAGCTGTTAAACCGCCTTAAAGAAAACGGCTTCAACGTAACCCAGGCTACCGTATCGCGTGATATTAAGGAGCTGAGATTGTTAAAATCTCTTTCGCCCGACGGTAAATACCGCTACACCTCTATAAAGAAATCGAGCTCGGATTTACAGGGCAATATGCAGAATTTCTTCAACAGCTCCGTTATTATGATAAAGTCCGCGCAGAATATGGTAGTTATTAAGACTATGGCGGGTATGGCGAACGCTCTCTGCGCTTCTATCGACAGTATGGATTTTGACGGATTAATTGGTACGATCGCGGGCGACGATACTATCTTTATCGTATGCTCCGATACCGAGCGGGCGTCTAAGCTCGTGCTTGATTTAAAAAAGTTTTTGTAAAGGATAGTTTAACCTTATGTTAAATTCATTATTTATTGAGAATATCGCTGTAATTGAAAAATCGGATATTGAGTTTTACTCGGGATTAAATATTCTTACGGGCGAGACAGGCGCGGGTAAGAGTATTGTAATTGACGCGATTAACGCTATTCTCGGTAAACGTACAAGCCGTGATTTAATACGAAACGGCTCCGATACCGCGACGGTATACGCGGGCTTTTCGAACGTAAACGATGTTGTAAAATCAAAGCTCGAGGAAAACGGCTACGCGCTCGAGGACGGCGAGCTTATAATAAGCAGAACTATGTCGCTTGCGGGTAAGAATAACTGCCGTATAAACGGCCGTCCCGCTAATGTGTCGTTTTTAAAGGAGCTCGGACTCAATCTTATTAATATCCACGGTCAGCACGAGAGCTACGAGCTTTTTTCTCCCGAAACGCATATAAATTATATTGATAATATGGCGTCGAACGCCGATTTAATCGAAGATTATAAAGAGAAATATAAAGAGTATCGAAGCTTAAAAAAACAGCTCAACGAGTTTTTAAACAGCGAAACCAACCGTGAACAGCGTATTGACGTGCTGTCTTACCAGGTTGAGGAAATCGAGAACGCCGATATAAAAGTCGGCGAGATTGAGGAGCTTAACGAGGAGCGCCGTGTGCTGATGAATGTAGAAAAGGTTACTTCTCAGCTCCATAAAGCGAAAAACACGCTTGACGGCAACGCGTCAACAGGCGTTGTGGATATGCTCGACGACGTTGTTACTTCCTTGCAGAAAGCGTCCGACTTAAATCCCTCGCTTGAAGAACTCTTTAACCGTGTTAACGATATATATTATGAGTTGCAGGACTGCTCCAACACCCTTTCCGATTCTATTGACGAGATAGAGGAGAATCCCTATCGTCTTGAAGAAGTTGAACAGCGGCTTGATTTACTTAATAAGCTTATAAGGAAATACGGAAGCGATGAGGAAGAGGTGCTGAAGTTTTTATCCGAAGCTAAAGCAGAGCTTAATAAACTCCTTAAATTTGATGAAAACGCCGACGAGTTAAAACGCGGGTGCGAAGAAGCCGAAAAGATTGCTAAATCCGCGGCGGATAAGCTCTCCGAGTCGAGATATAAAACCGCCCGTAAATTCGAGAAAAGCGTCAAGGAAGAAATGGTATTCCTCGATATGCCTAACGTCGAGCTCGTTGTTTCCCAAAAAGACTGCGGACTTCATTCGAACGGACAGGATGAAATTGAAATCCTTATTTCCGCGAACCCTGGCGAAGAGCCTAAATCCGTTTCAAAAATCGCTTCGGGCGGCGAGCTTTCGAGAATGATGCTCGCTATAAAGACAGTTTTAGCGTCCTCCGATTTAATCGACACGCTTATTTTCGACGAGGTCGATACGGGTATTTCAGGCTCAGCCGCCCAGAAGGTCGGTATGAAGCTAAAGGAAGTATCAAAATCCCGCCAGGTATTATGCGTAACACATCAGGCTCAGATAGCCGCGCTGGCGGACAGCCACTTCCTTATTTCCAAGGACGTTAAGGATAACAGAACCTATACTGATATTAAGCTTCTTGATTATGACGGAAGACTTAAAGAGCTTGCCCGTATACTGGGCGGAGTTGATATAACCGATACCGCGTTAGCTCACGCCGAAAAGCTTATGAATTATAACTGAAAGGTAATTTGAAATGAAACGATGGTCAATCGCAAAACTGAATAAAGAAAACGCTAAGACCATTTCACAGCGCTATGAGCTTCCGCCGATTATCGCTACTTTGCTCGATATAAGAGGTATAGTAACCGAAGAAGCGATAAACAACTTTTTATTTGACGAGAGCACTATTGATGATCCCTTCGAGATTAAGGATATGGATAAAGCCGCCGACCGCGTTAGATTTGCCGTAGAAAACGGCGAAAAAATCTGCGTCTACGGCGATTACGACGCTGACGGAGTTACATCGACCGCGCTTCTGTACTCGTATCTTGAAACCATCGGCGCTAATGTTATGTACTATATCCCCAGCCGTGAATCCGAGGGATACGGTATGAATATGTCGGCGATCGACAAATTAAATGACGAGGATGTAGACTTGATTATAACGGTCGATAACGGTATCTCGGCGGTTGAGGAAATCGCCTACGCGAAAACTCTCGGTATTGAAACCGTTGTCACCGACCACCATATGCCCGGGGAGAAGCTTCCCGACGCTGTAGCTGTCGTAGATATGCACCGACCTGACTGCGACAGCCGTTTTAAAATGATTTCGGGAGTCGGCGTAGCCTTTAAGCTTGTTATTGCTGTCGAGGGAGAGTATGCCGATGTCGATATGCTGCTTGATAATTATTCCGATTTGCTTTCTATCGGCACAATAGGGGATATTATGCCTCTTATTGACGAAAACCGTGTGTTCGTAAAGCGCGGTTTAAAGCATATAAATAACGGCGACAGGCTTGGAATAGCCTCTCTCGTCGAGCACGCTGGACTTTCGGGAAAGGATATTTCCGCGGGTAATGTGTCATTCGGAATTGTTCCGAGAATTAACGCCGTTGGACGCTTGGGACAGTCGAATGAATGTGTGGATATGCTGATTACGGATGACTTCGAAAAAGCGGAAAGAACAGCCGTTAAGCTGAGCGACGATAATTCCGAACGCCAGAGAATAGAAAAAGAAATCCTCGAAAAAATCAACATCCTTATCGCCAGACAGCCCGAGCTTGTACAGGACAGGGTTATTATTATAAGCGGTAAAAACTGGCACCAGGGCGTTATCGGGATAGTCAGCTCCCGCTTAAAGGATATTTACGGAAAACCTTGTATTGTACTTTCCGAAACCGACGGCGTATGCAAGGGCTCGGGAAGAAGCGTCGAGGGCTTCGATTTATGGGAAGCCGTATGCGCCTGCGAGGATTGTCTTGACCATTTCGGCGGACATCCTATGGCTGTAGGCTTAGGCGTGGAGTATGACAGAATTGACGAGTTCAGAGAAAAGATTAATAAATTCGCTGTATCAAAGGGCGATATGCCTTACGATAACCTTAAAATTGACTGTAAATTAAACCCCGCGTATATTGACGTTGAGCTCGCTAAATCTCTTTCTTATCTACAACCGTTCGGCGCTGGAAATCCCACCCCCGTATTGGCGATTTGCAATTTAACGATTAAAAGTATTACGCCTTTATCTAATAACAAGCACCTTAAAATTACATTTACGAGCGGTCGTAATTTTATTCAAGCGCTTAAATTCTTCTGTTCGACCGAGGATTTTCCCTATAATATCGGCGACAAGGTAGATATCGCCGTAACACTCGACGTAAATGTATACAAAAATACCGAGTCGCTTTCCGTTATAATTAAGGATATAAAGTTCGCGGACGTAGATTATAAGGACTATATCGACAGCCTTAGAATATTCGAGAGCTTTTGTCGCGGAGAACAGGTTGATAATAACGATTTAAAAACCATTATTCCAGACAGAAACGACTTCGCTGTTGTTTACAGGTTTTTAAAGCAGGAGAAAAATCTGCTGAATATTTCTCTCGACGTTATCGCGCGAAAGCTTAATAACGCGGTATCCTACGGAAAATTAAAAGTTATACTCGAAGCTATGAACGATTTAAAGCTTATAGCCTTGTACGAGGATATGTATAAAACGCAGGTAAAGCTGCTCGAGGTTAATTCCAAGGTCAATCTCGAGGACGCTTCAATAATAAAATCTTTAAAGGAGGTATACCTAGGTGAGTAAATATGACGAAATAGCTCATTATCAGGATTACAACGAGCTTCTGTCAATTCTCGATAAGAGCGGCAATAACTACGATTTAAAGAAAATCCAAAAGGCGTATAATCTTGCCGAAAAGGCTCACGGCGACCAGCGCAGAGTGTCGGGTATACCTTTTATTCTCCATCCGACCTCAGTCGCGTGTATCGTAGCCCAGTTCGGAATGGATTCCGACAGCATTATAGCCGCTTTGCTCCATGATGTTGTCGAGGATACTGATTACGACTTGAATTATGTAAGAAAAGAATACGGAAAAGATGTCGCTAATATCGTAGACGGCGTTACTAAGATTTCTAAAATCAAGCTCTATTCCCGTGAGGAACAGCAGGCTGAAAACGTCAGAAAAATGCTTATCGCGATGTCGAACGATATCCGTGTAATTATCGTTAAACTCGCCGACAGGCTCCATAATATGCGTACTATCGAGTGTATGAAGGAGCAGAAACGCCGTGATAAATCGAAAGAGTGTATGGAGGTTTACGCGCCTATAGCTCACCGTCTCGGTATGAAAGCCGTTAAGGACGAGCTCGAGGATTTATCCCTTCGCTATCTCGACCCTGTCGGATATAAAGAAATAGAAGACGCTCTGTTGCTTAAAGAAAACGAGCGCGACAGGTTTATCGAAAAGAAGAAGAAAGAAATCCTTAAAGCGTCTAAGCTTCCTAAGGATAAAATCACCGTTTACGGACGAGTTAAGAGCATAAACAGTATTTACCGAAAGACCTTCTTAAAGGGTAAAACCTTAGACGAGGTCTACGACTTCTTCGCGCTGAGAATTATCGTTGACGATATTAAGGACTGCTATAATATGCTCGGCGTAATCCACGACCTGTTTACTCCGATTCCGCGCCGTTTCAAGGATTATATTTCTACTCCTAAGCCCAATATGTACCAGTCGCTCCATACGACCGTAATCGACAAGGACGGTATCCCGTTCGAGGTTCAGATAAGAACGTGGGAAATGCACCAGACCGCCGAGAACGGAATCGCGGCGCATTGGAAGTATAAGCTCGGATTTACAAGGATTGTAAATAATAAAAAGGCTAAAGAGCTCGATAAGAATATCAACCGTATCAAGGATATTCTCGCGGCACAGATTGATACCGACGACTCTACCGATATTATTAAGAATATTAAGAACGATTTCGACCAGAACGAGGTATATGTATTCTCTCCGAAGGGCGATGTATTTAACCTGCCCAACGGCTCAACCGTTATAGATTTAGCCTATCTTATCCATACGGAGGTCGGAAACCATATGGTAGGCGCCAAGGTAGACCACCGTATCGTTCCGATTGACTATAAGCTTAACACGGGCGAAATCTGCGAGATCCTTACCCAGAAGGACAGCCACCCGAGGCGTGACTGGCTCGAAATATGCAAAACCTCATCCGCGCGCTCAAAAATAAGACAGTGGTTCAAGCACGAAAAGCGTGACGAGAATATTGTCGAGGGTAAGATGATGCTCGAGCGCGAGCTGAAAAGAAGTAATATTTCTCTTACCGATGAGGAACTCGAGGATCTTTTACAGTTTATGCTGAAAAAGAACAAGTTCAACACGGTTACTGATTTATACGCGTCTATCGGCTACGGCGGTATTCAGCTGTGGAAGGTTCTCCCGCGTATAAAAGAAGAATACCACGCTAAATTCGGCGAGGGCGAACAGCCCGAAATTACGATTAATAAGAACGTACAGAAGCCTAAACGCGGTAACTCGGGCGTTATTGTCGAGGGTATGGACGATTGTCTTATTAAGTTCTCGCAGTGCTGTAATCCGCTCCCAGGCGATGATATTATCGGCTATGTTACCCGAGGCTTCGGCGTATCTATCCATAAGCGCGGATGCAGTAATATCCCCGAGGATATCTCGAAAGCCGAGGAGCCCGATCGCTATGTAAGGGTAAGCTGGGAGAAGGATATTAACGACAGCTTCCATTCTACGCTCGAGATTATCTGCTCCGACAGAACAGGCGTGCTCGCTGATGTGACTATAGCTCTTTCGTCAATGCGTATCTTTATCAACAACCTTAATTCCCGTCCTATCGGAGACGGAAAGGCTATGGTAACCGCTACGATTGACGTATTCAGCAGGGAACACCTTGAAACCGTTATTAAACGATTACAGTCATTAAGAGAAGTAATTTCTATTAAACGATTCTAAAAAGCGGAAAGGCTATATTTTATGAGAGTAGTATTACAACGCGTAAGTAAATGCGCGGTTGAGATAAACGGCGAAGTTTATTCGTCTATAAAGGACGGCTTTTTACTTCTTCTCGGAGTAAAAAACGGCGATACCGAAGCCGACGCCGTAAAGTTGGCTAAGAAAATATCTGGACTTAGAATTTTTACCGACGAAAACGATAAAATGAATCTGTCCTTAGCCGATGTCAACGGCTCGGTAATAGTTGTTTCCAACTTCACCTTATACGCCGACTGCTCCCACGGCAGACGTCCGAGCTTTATAAACGCCGCGCGTCCCGAAATATCTAATCCCTTATACGAGTTCTTCTGTGAGGAACTAAGGAAAAACGGCGTAAACGACGTACAGACAGGGGAGTTCGGAGCGGATATGAAGGTAGAGCTTTTAAACGACGGCCCCGTTACTTTAGTCATAGATTCGGAGGATTTAGCGTGAGAATTCACGCTAAATCTAATTGATATTGTCTGCTCAGTTTGTCCCTATGGGACAACGAGCAATGACTGAATTTCCATTTACGCCTTATCCGCCCACGGTAAGGTTGTAAATACTTTAGTGTCTATTTGTGGGCGGAAAGGCTATGGAAATTTAAATGACTGATATAAAAGTCTATAATGTTACTATGATTATGACTAACTGCTATTTAATTACCGATAAAGAAACGGGCGAGATGGCGGTTGTAGATCCCGGCGGTCGAAGCGACGATTTGATTGAGGAAATTAATAATTCTTCTAAAGAATTAAAATACGTTATTCTGACCCACGGACACTACGACCATATCTGCTACGCGAAACAGCTCGCCGATATGTACGGCGCTAAGGTTGTATGCGGTGAGTTTACTAACGAATTTCTAAACAATAATATGCTGAACCACAGCCTCTATCATCCCGAATTCAGCGATTATAAGCCGTTTAACGGCGATATGATTCTGAAGGACGGAGATACGTTTACGCTCGGTAAAACCGAGTTTAAATATATCTATACTCCGGGACATACCAAGGACAGCGGATGCTATATTTTCGACGATAATATTATTACGGGCGATACGCTTTTCTGCGAATCCTACGGCAGAACCGATTTGCCTACAGGCAACGATAGAGAGATGATTGAGTCTATCCGCCGTTTAAAAAACTTAGAAGGAAACTATAACGTATACCCGGGTCACGGGCCTGGCTCAACTCTCAGTTACGAGAGAAACCACAATTTCCTTATGGTGAGAGTGTAATATGAATTTATATATTCAGAACCATAAATTTCACTACGAGCTCGAGAACTTAACGCGACTTTTCTATCCTAACGAAAAGATAAACGTTATTAACGACGCTGTAGAATTTATAGAACCGTATATAATAACCTCGCTTGACAGCGGTTTATCCGTAGAGGTAAATATAAGCGGTTTTAATAAAAAGCTTAATAGCGGGCTTTTCGACGACGAGGAAAATGAGCGTATGCTCTGCGAAATGCTTTATAAGCTCCTTGTCGAAAAGACAGGCGTAACGCCGCCGTGGGGTATGATTACGGGAGTACGCCCTGTAAAGCTCTATAGGTCGCTGAAAAATCAGTACGGCGTCGAGTACGCCGATAACCGCTTTAGGGAAAAGCTATTTGTTAGCGAAAAAAAGCTGGAGCTTACGAAAACCACAGAAGCGATTGAAAAGAAAATAATAGATATTTCCAACGATAAATCGTGCAGCTTATATATAGCTATACCGTTTTGTCCGACAAGGTGTAAGTATTGCTCCTTTGTACAAATGTCAATCGAGCGGTGTAAACACCTCGTAGAGCCGTATGTTGAGCTCTTGCGCAGGGAAATAGAAGAAACCGCCGCAATCGTTAAAAAGCTGAATTTACGCCTCGAGACCGTCTATATGGGCGGAGGAACTCCGACCTCGCTTTCCGCCGAGCAGCTCGACAGGATATTGAAAACCGTAAACGACAGCTTCGATATGGAGAGCTGTAAGGAGTTTACCGTGGAAGCGGGACGTCCCGATACAATAACCGAGGCTAAATTAATTTCTTTAAAAGAAAATAAAGTTGACAGAATATCAATAAATCCCCAAACGCTTAACGACGAAGTCCTCGCGGAAATCGGAAGAAAGCATACCGCAGGGCAGACTATAGACGCGTATAAGCTTGCGCGGAATATTGGCTTTAACTGTATTAATATGGACTTGATAGCGGGACTTCCGAGCGATACGTTTTCGAGCTTCAAGGATACGCTCGACCGTGTAACCGACTTGAATCCCGAGTGTATAACGGTGCATACTCTTTCTATGAAGCGCAGCTCTACGCTTACTCAGGACGGAACCCAGATAAATAAAGACGGAGCCGTTCTCGCCGCGGATATGCTCGACTACGCTGGGAAGAGGCTTTTTATGAGTGATTATCTGCCGTATTATCTGTACCGCCAAACCCGAATGGTCGGTAATCTCGAGAACACGGGCTGGTCTAAAAAGGGTATGGAAAGTCTGTACAATATTTTTGTAATGGATGAAACCCATACTATTCTCGGATGCGGAGCGGGAGCCGTTACCAAGCTTAAAGACCCGTACTCAGGTTATCTGAAGCGTATATTTAATTTTAAATATCCATATGAATATATAAACTGTTACGAAGAACAATTACATCGTAAGGATGAAATATGTTCATTTTACGAATTTTGTCTTAAAAACCGTCCTATACGTTGATATTTCCAATTATGGGTGGTATAATAAATAAAATATTTTTTGGAAAGGAAGTTATACTATGGCAATTTTTGATGATGTAGTAGTTAACGCGAAATCAGCCGCTTCGGTTGTTTCGAAAAAAGCAGGAGAAATTTTTGATTTATCAAAGCTTCGTATTTCTTTAGCAAGCCTGAGAGGCGAGCTTTCTAAGCAGTACCAGGCTTTAGGAGAGGCTGTTTATAATAACGAGCCCGCCGAGGAACTCGACGCTATTAAGGAAGAAATTGCGGCGTTAAAACAGAATGTAGCCGATATCGAAAATGTACTCGCCAACGCGAGAAACACCGTTACATGCACAGCCTGCGGAGAAAAGCTTTCTAAGAACGCTAAGTTCTGCTCAACCTGCGGAACACCCGCTCCCAAGCCCAAGAATACCTGCGCCCAGTGCGGAGCTAAGCTTGTGGATAACGCTAAGTTCTGCGCCGCTTGCGGAACTGCGGTCGCGGTCGAAGAAGAACCCGAAGAAGAGCCGAAGGTAGAATCAGAAGAGGCTTAATTATATTAATCTTTAAAGGTGATTTTGCGTGTCAAAAAAATATAACGCTATAAAAAACGCGGACAAGAACGCCTCGCAAACCTTCTTAAAGGGCGCGGCGGTAATGACGATGAGTATGGTAATCGTTAAGGTTCTCGGCTTTGTAGATAAGATTATGATTAGTAATCTCTACGCCTATTTCGGCGACAGCTACGCCGCTATAGGTACAGGCCTTTACAGTAACGCTTACGAGATTTATATTCCTCTTTTTACCATCGCGACCGCGGGCTTTCCTATCGCTGTTTCGAGACTTATATCCGAGAGTATATCACAGAAACGATACAACGACGTCCGCCAGATACATAAGGTTTCAATTCCGTTCTTCGCGACCACGGGAACGATTTGTTTCCTTATTATGTTCTGCTCCAGCTTCTTTTATATAAAGGTTATTAATTCTCCGTACTCTCTGTACGCTATGCTGATGCTGTCGCCCGCGATTTTATTCGGGTGTCTGGTATCTATTTACCGCGGATACTTCGAGGGCCAGAGAAATATGTTCCCGACAGCTATATCCGAGATTATCGAAGCGGGCTCTAAGCTTATCTTCGGTCTCGGTATCGCGTTTATAATTATGAAGCTCGGAAGCGAAAGCTACGAGAATACAAAAACCGTTTTCGGTCTTACTTTCTCGGGCAAGCACCCTAAGCTTGACGCTATGTATACGATTATGTCGTTCTCCGTAGCGGGAGCTATTTCGGGTATCGTGCTCGGAAGTATCGCTTGCTTTATCTTTCTTTTACTTCGTTATAAAATCGGCGGAGACGGTATCCCCGCTGAGTATTACAAAAACTCGGTTGAAGCGAGATCCAAGAAAGAAACGTTTATAAGAATGTTTAAAACCGCTATTCCTATCGGTTTAACCGCGCTTGTTATGAATATCGGTACTCTTGTTGACGCCGCTGTTATCCAGAACGTGCTGTTCTCGCTTTCGATATCCAACGGTAAAGATATAATCGGGCAGTATAAAGCTATGGGAGTAGATTTGTCGAACCAGCTTTCTAAGAACACCGACAAAATAACTCTGCATACCGCCCTGTGGGGCTGTTACGGAGCGGCTTTACCGCTAATGCAGCTTGTTACCGCCGTTACCCAGGCGTTCGGCACAGCCGCTATGCCTAATGTAGCGGGAGCGTGGACTAAGGGTGATAAGAAAGAGCTTAAAACCTCGATAGAAACCGTATTAAGGCTTACTATGCTCTTTACACTTCCGACAGGCTTAGGTCTTACCGCGCTTGCCGACCCGATAATGGATATAGTTTACGCCAGCCAGACTCAGGTTATTATCGGCGCCCAGGTGCTTAAAATAATGGGCTTTACCGCTATTGTAATAGCCTGCGTTGTACCTCTTTGCAGTATGCTTCAGGGTATAGGACGAGTTGATTTACCGCTAAAGATTTATACAATGGGTATAATTATAAAAGTCGCTACAACGTGGCTTTTCGTAAGAGTTGTATCAATCAATATCCAGGGCGGTTCCGTAGGCTCGTTGATCGCGTACAGCGTAATGCTCGTTGTCGGTATGTATCTGCTCGTAAAACATTCAGGCGTAATGCCCGACTTTGTATCCACGGTTATTAAGCCGTTAATCGCGGCTATAGCCTGCGCGGCGGCTGCGTATTTCGGATATATATTAGTATCAAATTGGTTACCGCTTATCCCCGCGGCGCTCGTTTCTATAGCTGTATCGGGTATTGTTTATATTACAATTTTGTTATTATTAAAGACATTTACCAGAAATGAGCTTAAATTCCTGCCAAAAGGTGAAAAAGTTGTAACTATACTTGAAAAATATCATTTAATAGGTTAAAATACCTTTGTTATTCGATAAACACTGAATTTTCGAGGTGATTAAGCTGGATTTCACTACGAAAGAAAACTTTGATTTTAACGATCTTGTAGAGATTATGAAATACCTTCGGGCGCCTGACGGATGCCCTTGGGACAGGGTTCAGACTCACGAGTCAATCAGAAGTAATTTTATCGAAGAAACCTACGAGGTTATCGAGGCTATCGACAATAAAGATTCTGAGCTTCTTAAAGAAGAGCTCGGCGATGTTTTATTACAGGTAGTATTCCACAGCGAAATGTCCGCTGAGGAAAACGAGTTTGATATCAACGACGTTATTAACGGAGTTTGTAAGAAGCTCGTTGAAAGACATCCCCACGTTTTCGGCGATGTAAAAGCCGACAACAGCGAAGAAGCTCTTTTAAGCTGGGATAACGTTAAGATGAACTCGAAATCTCAGAAAAAGCAGTCCGAGGCTATGGACAGCGTGTCTAAAGCGCTCCCGTCGCTTATGAGGGCTGAAAAAATCCAGAAGAAAGCGGCTAAGGTCGGTTTTGATTGGGATAATGTTGACGGCGCGCTCGATAAGGTCGCCGAGGAAACGGACGAGCTTAAAGAAGCTGTAGACTCAGGCTCCTATGAACAGCAGTGCGAGGAGCTCGGAGATTTACTCTTTTCCGTTGTTAATGTATCCCGCTTTTTAAAGGTAGACTCTGAAAAAGCGCTTTACGACGCTTGCGATAAGTTTACCGACCGTTTTAAGGCTTTGGAGATTCTCGCCGACGAGCGCGGGATTGATATTAAAACGGCATCACTCAGTCAACTTGATTCCCTTTGGGAAGAAGTTAAATAAAATAATTTTTTGGAGGAATTAAACTATGAACAAAACAGAATTAATTGCTGCAGTTGCAGAGGCAAGCGGTATTTCTAAGAAGGACGCTGAGAAGGCAGTTTCCGCTACAGTTGATACAATCGTTGACGCTATCGTAAAGGGCGACAAGGTTCAGCTCGTAGGCTTTGGTACATTTGAGCAGCGTCAGAGAAACGCTCGCACAGGTGTTGATCCCAGAACTGGCAACAAGATCGAGATTGCCGCTTCTAAGGTTCCCGCTTTCAAGGCTGGTAAGGCTTTCAAGGACGCTGTAAACAAATAATTATATTTGTTAAAAACTGCCTCTTTATGAGGCAGTTTTCTTTTTGAAAGGAATACTATGAGATTAGATAAATTTTTAAAGGTATCGAGAATTATTAAACGCCGTACCGTTGCCAACGAAGCCTGCGACGCGGGCAGAGTTACGGTGAACGGCAATATAGCCCGCGCCTCTTACGCGGTAAAGGTAGGGGATATAATCGAAATATCCTTAGGCTCGCGTAATGTTAAAATCAGGGTTAAGGAGCTTAACGAGCACGCTACTAAGGAAAACGCTGCGTCAATGTACGAAAACGCGACATAATTAAAAAAATTCTCCATATAATTATATATCTGTTTATATGGAGGATTTATTATGCAGGAGAAAGTTTTAAAACCACACAGCTTGATTCTGGATAACAGAAAGAAGCTTAGCCTTACGGGAGTAGAGGACGTATCGGGCTTTAACGAGGAGACCGTCAGCCTGAAAACTACGGCGGGCGGTTTAATTGTAAAAGGCTCTGGCTTACATATCGGCAGGCTCGATTTGGATACGGGCGATGTTGAAATCGAGGGTGTTGTCAACCTGCTTAATTATACCGACAGCAAAACCGATAAAGGCTTTATACAAAGGTTGCTCGGATAATGGAATTTACGCTGTCCGAGTTATTAATATCGTTTTTATACTCAATTCTGCTCGGCTTTATTCTCGGATTTTTATATGAGCCCATAAGGGTTTTCCATAAGCTCGGCTTTAATAAAAAACTTCATTATTATATTTGCGATATATTATTTATGATTTTTTCGGGAATTGTTACCTTTTATTTTTCGCTGTCAATGCTCGAGGGAACGGTGCGAGCCTTTGTTATTGTGGGAGAAGTCACAGGTTTTGTTACTTTTTACCATACTGTACGGCGTTTGTTGGATATAATTTTTAACCCGATTATCGCGATTTTTAAAAAAATATTAAAAAAGCTATTGAAAACAGCACGAAAAGTAATGTATAATATTAGAATAAAATCAGAATATTGTATGACGCATTTAAGAAATATAATTGTGAAGGTAAGATTAGATGAAAGACAAAAGAGCGGTATGGGAGAAAGAAAGCATCTCCAAAATGACAAAAGATAAAATAAAAGATAAACTTTCCGATAATAATAAAGAAGATAAAAAAGAAAACGACTCGAAAAAAGCCGAGATCAAGGAAGTCGCTCCTGAAAAGAAAAAGAGAAATAAAAAGTTTTTACTTCTCTATCTGGCTTTAGCCGCGTTTTTGGTATACGCTTCGTTTACTATTATAAATCAGAGTATCCAGATTCAAGAGAAAAAAGACGAGTATCAGAAGCTCGAAGAACAAAAGGCAATTCTTGAGATTAAAATCGAGGATTTAAAAAAGATTAAAAACTTAAAGGATAGTGAATTGCGCAAGTATTACGAGAATATCGCGCGCGAGGATCTTGACTATATAAAGAACGGCGAACGAGTTTTCGTAAACGTATCGGGAGAATAAACGGGGGACTAATGAGCGTAGAAGTTGGTAAAATTGTAGAGGGTAAGGTTTCGGGTATTTCTAAATTCGGAGCTTTTGTGGACTTGCCTGATGGAAGCACGGGAATGGTACATATTTCCGAGGTTTCGAGAACGTACGTAAACGAGATTAAAGATTTTCTTACTATCGGCGATAAGGTAAATGTAAAGGTTTTATCGTCCGAGAACGGGAAAATTGCGCTCTCGATTAAGCAGACTCAGCCCGAGCCCGAGAAAAAGTTTAAAAAAGATTATGATAATAAACCGAAAAAGAGAAAGCCTTATAAACCCGCGCCTCCCGTAACGAGCCCGGGTAACTATGAGTGGCAGAATTCACGTCCCGATAATCCTTCCAGTTTCGAGGATATGATGTCTATGTTTAAAAAGACCAGCGAGGATAAGATGTCCGATTTAAAACGTGCTTCGGGCGAATCCCGCGGATACAGCCGCAGAGGCGGTTCTAAAAAGTAAGTAAATTTGCCGACTCTATGTTGAGTCGGTTTTTATTATACAATAAAGGTGTATTTATGAATGAATTAAAGTTTTGCGCGCCGTGTATTCTCGGCTTAGAGGGAATATGCGCGAACGAGCTGAAGTACAACGGAATAGAAAATGTTAAAGCTGAAAACGGGCGAGTGTTTTTTAGCGGAGATTATTCTGCTTTGGCTAAGGCTAATATTATCTCGCGTTACGCTGAGCGTATACAGATTGTGCTTTCCGAGTTTAAAGCTTACAGCTTCGACGAGCTTTTCAGGGGAGTTAAAGCGATTAACTGGGAGAATTTTATCGGAGAATCGGACGCTTTTCCCGTAAAGGGCGGCTGTCTTGATTCCGAGCTGCGTTCCGTAAGCGACTGCCAGAAGATTATAAAGAAAGCTGTAGCCGACAGGTTATCGTCGAAGTACGGCGTTAGCTGGCTCGAGGAAACTGGCGCAGTCCACCAAATCCAGTTTTTAATAAGGAATGATAAAGCGAGCATAATGCTCGATACTACGGGCGAGGGGCTCCATAAGCGCGGCTACCGCTTAGAGGCTAACGACGCTCCTATAAAGGAAACGCTCGCCGCCGCTATGGTCGATTTAATGCGTGTACGTTCAAACCATTTTGTAGTCGATCCGATGTGCGGAAGCGGTACTTTATTAATTGAATCCGCAATGAAGGCTTTAAATATCGCTCCGGGGCTTAACCGAAGCTTTTCGGCAGAAAACTGGAGCCAGATTCCCAAAAGTATATGGCTTGAAGAACGGGAGAAAGCTAAAGCGGATATAAAAAATGATTGCGCTTTTAAGGCGGTAGGCTACGATATTGACGAAAGCGCGCTCGAAATAGCCCGCGGTAACGCAGAACGCGCGGGAGTAGCTGATAGAATCAGCTTTATAAAAAGAGATATAAAGGATTTTACTTTCGACAGCGAATACCAGACTACGATCGTCAACCCTCCGTACGGAGAACGCCTCTTAGACCTTGACGAAGCGGAAGCGCTTTATAAGATAATGGGCGGGAAGTTTATTAAGCAAAAGGGTAAAAGCTACGGTATAATAACCCCCGACGACGATTTCGAAAAGCTGTTCGGAAGAAAAGCGGATAAGCGCAGAAAGCTCTACAACGGTACGCTTAAATGCCAGTTTTATATGTATTTTAAAAGCTGATTCCGCAATTTTATCGTTCATTTTTAAAAAAATGACATCATTCTATTGTATTTAACATTTAATTGTATTATAATATTAGGGAATTATTATAATTATTCTCTTAGGAGGTACAATATGGGTAAGAAAAAAATCGCTGTTTTAACAAGTGGCGGAGACGCACCTGGAATGAACGCGGCTATCAGAGCGGTAGTACGCGCGGGCATCGCGAAAGGAATGGACGTTTACGGCGTATACCGCGGATATAACGGACTTTTAAACGGTGATGTAGAGAAGATGAATCTCCGCTCGGTTTCCGATATTATCGGTTTCGGCGGTACTATGCTTTATACAGCCCGAAGCGAGGAGTTTAAAACTCCCGCGGGTCAGAAGAAAGCGGCTCAGCATTGTAAGGAGCTTGGAATCAGCGGCGTTGTTGTAATCGGCGGCGACGGTTCTTTCGCGGGCGCGAGAGCGCTTACCAACGCGGGCGTTAATTGTATCGGCGTTCCCGGTACTATTGATAATGATATCGCCTGTTCGGAATATACAATAGGCTTCGATACCGCTATGAATACAGCGGTTGAAATGATAGATAAAATTCGTGATACAGCTCAGTCGCACGACCGTTGTTCTATAGCTGAGGTTATGGGACGCCGTTGCGGAGATATCGCCTTACAGGTTGGTATTTCCTGCGGAGCTACCGCTATTCTTGTTCCCGAGGTTAAGTATGATATCGAGAAGGATGTTATCGCCCGTATCGTTGATACCCAGAAAACAGGTAAAAAGCATTTTATTATCGTTGTAGCCGAGGGTGTCGGCGGAGTAAACGACCTAGCTAAGTACGTAGAAAAGCGTCTCGGTATAGAAACGAGAGCTACAATTCTCGGCCACGTACAGCGCGGCGGTTCTCCAACGGTAAGAGACCGAGTAGTCGCTTCTATTATGGGACATAAAGCCGTAGACCTTTTATACGAGGGCAAGGGCAATCGTGTTGTCGCTATGAAAGAGAATAAGATTGTCGATTACGATATTACCGAAGCGCTCGAAATGCCGAGAGTATTCAACAAGAATCTTTACGAAATCGCCAAGACGGTTTCAATTTAACTGGATTAAAACACGTTTTAAAGGCACAATGTATTATCGTATATTGTGCCTTGTTTGATATTACTATATTATTGCAGGTTTATTATGGATAGAAACGATATTATATATTACGGTCTGGCTTTCGAAAAATTTGATGTGCTTGATTTTACCGAGGACTTTTTCGCGGGAGTACGCGCTAATTACTTTAACAGCAACTATGAACCGCAGAATAATCGCTGTGTTCAGTATGTAAACGATATTGAGTATATGTTTTTCTACAATATGGAAAGCGATAAACCGCTTAGCTGGAAGGTTAACAAGGACAAGGTCGTTTACCAGAGCGCCGAGAGATATTCCGATAACTGCTACCGTGTAAATACATACGATAACTCAGGCTTTATCTTTAAGCGATATTATTTCGACAGCAATCATATGT
The DNA here is from genome assembly GCA_002350765.1 of Ruminococcaceae bacterium UBA2854. GTDB lineage: Bacteria > Bacillota > Clostridia > Oscillospirales > Acutalibacteraceae > Ruminococcoides. Next base: position 1,272 of record DEFK01000039.1, on the reverse strand, counting down.
GGATAAAAAACGAGTATTACTCCAAAGCGTCGAAGAAACCCGAGTATATATTATACCCGTCCAAGGTTGACGAGAAGGATGTTATTGTAAAAATCCATACTACGGCGGAATCGACCGTTGAATCCTATCTTTATCCTAAAACCAAGCTTCCCGAGGACGGCGATTATTCGCTGCTCGCTTTTACCGACAGGGGATTTTTATTCTTTAATTCCGTTCCGAACGAGAAGTTTATATCTAAAACTGTAATTAAGGATGATTCCGTTAATAACTTAGGAGGTTTTGATTTCGACAGCGTTGACTTTAATCTGAACAGAAATCTGAACTCCACCTTTGATATAAGCGAAGCCGAGTATCTGACGGAAGAAAACGGCGAGCCTTATTTTGAAATTACCAACAAGATGTTTAATCAGGCCGAAAAAGAGCAGGAGGAAGTCGTTGAGGACGATACCAAGGTTTACGGTACCGTTCGCGATAATAAAATGTCCGACGCCGTTATTATGAGCAAGGGAGAAAACTATCAGTATTTCGGCGAGCTCGACGAGAATAAAAAGCGTTCGGGTTACGGCAGAACGGTTACTCCCGAGGGTACTACAGCCTACGAGGGCGGTTACTATAACGATAAGAGAAACGGCTTCGGTACTTTCTACTTTAAAAACGGAAAGGTCAATTACGTCGGCAACTGGCGTGATAATCTTAGAAACGGCTTCGGCGTAGGATTCAGGGGCTCGGACGGTTCATCCCATATTGGTAAATGGTTCGATAATATACCGAACGGAATAGGCGCTAGATTCGATAAGAACGGTAATTTCTTATTCCTCGGCGAATACTTTAATGGTAAAAAGCAGGGGAAGGGCATTACTATTGACGACGACGGTTCGTTTGTCGTATCTGTTTTCGATAACGACGAAGTAATCGAGTCCTATAAAATTGACGATTTATTAAATGATGGTATAAAATAAAAAATATAGTAAATAATAGCACAGGGTGATTATTTTGAAAAAACTAATTACAGCTGTTATTATTTCAATTATCGCGGTTATGTCGTTTACAGGCTGCGGTATGGTGCAGGACGCGGCTGACGAAGCTACCGAAATGGTAACCAACGCTTCCGAAGCGGTATCCGAAGCCGCGTCGGGAATCGAAAACGATAACGACGGCGTTGTGGACGATGACGACGGAATAATTGATAACGATGATAAAGAGAATACAAACGACTAAAAAACAGCAAGCGCTCGCTTGCTGTTTTTACTTGGTGTCCTTTAGGACGTGGAA
>DEFK01000013.1 GCA_002350765.1 Ruminococcaceae bacterium UBA2854 | reverse complement strand
CTTCATTTTGCGACAGCCCCTTTCTTATATTGGATTTGATTATTTAAAACTCCATGTGTAATCGTTTACGCTTGTGAGATACTCGTCGTCATATTCACCTTCACCAGAGTTGGTTGTGATAAATACGTTATCGCTGCCGACCATCTCATCACCGTTATAAGCGTTGCATGTAATTGTAGAACCTACGGGAAGGTTAACCGAAAGGCTCTCGAGCGGAGTATTTACAACCTTCTCGATACCTGTCTTTTTATTGTAGTCAGTACCCTCGAAGTGGAATCTGTAAGCTACGAAGAAGTTGTTAACGTCTGTTTCAAGGTGAGTATCGGTAGCGTTGCCGTTAACGATAATCTTCTTATCTACGTTGTCGATAATGTCGATACCCTTAACTGTATATCTGTCGGGATTCTCCTTAGCTTCCTTAGCGAGCGCAAGGAACTCGTCACGATGAACAACAACCATTCTGTAAACTACTGTACCGTAGATACCGTTGTTTTCGTCGCAGAGACCGTTTTCCCAGTTAACAGCGCACATACGGAAAGAGTATTCCTCGCCGTAAACTACTTCTTTCATCTCGCCGCCGTAGTAAATTGTACCGTCCTCGAAAGCGACAGCCATTTTAAGAGGAGCGTCGATTCTGATGCTTACCTTCTCGCCGTCAACAGCCGCGGGAGCTTCCGTAGCAGCGGGAGCTTCTGTAGTGGAAGGTGTTTCCGAACTGCCTGAAGCAGCGCTTGAACCTGTACCCGATACGAAGTGGCTGTATTTACCGCTGATGCTGAATATTGTTTTGCCGTCGTTAGCTGTAACCGTAACGAAAGCCTTAGAACCGTTTTCGTTAGGAGTCTCGGCAGTACCGAAGCCCTTAAGAACAGCAAAATCGCGTACAGCGTTCGCAAGTGAGGGATCAGCTTCCTTACCCTGAGCGATAATCTCGTCATCGCTGCGTGTATCATTTTCAGCAACCCAGATAAGAGCGCCTGTAGCCTGCTTTACCCAAGCGATTGAAGCGCCTGTGATATCGTAGTCATAGCCATTGTCGCTGTTTTTAGTAAGGTGATCCGAATAAGTGATTGAAGGAGTTTCGTCAGCGTATACCGCTACCGCAGGAATAGCCGAGAAAATCATAACCACAGCGAGTAAAATTACTAATGTTTTTTTCATAATAATAACCTCCGTTTTCACGGACAAAAAAGCAGTCCGTGCAAAATCATTGTGATTTGCAGCCGGACTGTCGTTACATTTAAGTATTAGACTCCTGAGCTTTCCGTCCCTGCGTTTCCACAGGTTTGGCAATAGCTTAATCAGTTTATGTGAATATACTAATATATTCATTACTGATATTATAGCAGTTTTTTCATATTCCGTCAATAAAAATAAGTGATAAAACCCCTACTTTTTTGAAGTGTCACCATTCATAATTTTTTTGTAAAATATATCAATCGAAACCTTAAATCCCGATATTTATTTTATACATTTTTCACTATAATGTGTATAACAAAAGGAACGTCATTAAAATATAAACCCACATCATTCTTAGATTATGGACGAAATATTTCTTTTTTAGAAATAAAATAAGGTGAAAATTACGCAGGTAAAATCAGAATAACACCTTGATATTCGGGATTTATATTAGTATAATTGAACTATAATAGAATTTAGAAAGGATTTTTAAAATGAAGATTAAAAAACTGCTTTGCGTTTTAACGTCAGTTTCCGTTTTGGTATCGGGTATGCTTACATTCTCCATTTCGGCATTTGCCGCCGATAACTTTAAGTATTCCGATGAATACAAGACTTCTCAGTATTATACAAATCTGATGAACGCTCTTGACGAAAGCAAGGATAAAAGCACAATGGAAAAAACTCTCGCTGTTGCTTTATCGCAGGAGGGCTACAAAAACTACGCCACCGCGGGCATAGATATCGAACAGGCAAGAGCCGACGGCTTGCTCTGGACAGGCGCCGAGCTTCGTATGAACGAAAATCAAACAGGCAACACCGAATATACACGCTGGGCTCAGAGATATATTATGGACAGACCTGAGAATACCCAGTATCTCGACTGCGACTGGTGCGCGATTTTTACGAGCTGGTGTATGTATCAGGCGGGCTATTACGATAAGGAAGAGCTGAAAAGGTGTTACTATTCCTACTACGCCAGACCTGTTACTTCATATGACGCCGACGGATGGATTTCAACATTTAACCTTAATCAGAAAAATGTATGGTATACCCCTACCGCTCAAAAACAGCTCGACGATAAATACAGCTACGTTACATATTATAATACAAACACGGACGCTTTAGAGATTCCCTATAAGGCGGGCGGACTTGTATTCTTTAACTGGGACGCTTTGGGAGACAGCTTCGACCATGTCGCTATCGTTGTTGATTATGACAAGGATACGCATATACTGAAATTCCTTAACGGCAACTCCGAAGGTCAGGTTATTACGAGAGAAATCGACCTCGACCTAGAAGAAGAGTACAGAGGTAACGCGCTTACCAAAAACGCTGACCGTATAGCCGCTTACGGTGAATACGACGAAATAAAGCCGCTTGAGCAGAGAGAAATCAACTCCGAGGTAAAACGCATTACCTGGGATAAATCCGCAACCTCGGGAATCAAGGTTCCGACAGATTCCGAATCAAAGGTCTGCTCGGTTTATATTGACGGAGAATACCTCGGCTCTACAATCGAGAGCAATATGGTTCTTCTCGAAGGCAGAATGGCAATCGGTAAATCCGAGATGATTAAAATTCCCGCAGGCGCGCATACGATGTCGCTGAAATTTGACGACGGTGTACTCGATATCCCGCTTGAAATCACCGACAGTTCCGAAGATATACTAGCTCCCGTTACCGAGCCTGTTAACGTAACGACTATTACTCTGAAAGCCGCCAAAACAAAGCTGTACGCAGGTCAGACAACAACCGTTACGGCTTCTGTTGACTATCCCTCGGGCGAAACTACATTCAGCTCAGGCAATACAGCTGTCGCTTCGGTAAGCTCGGGCGGAAAGGTTACGGCTAAGAAAGCGGGCACGGTAATAATTACAGCCGAAAACAACGGCGTAAAGGAATCGGTTAAGCTGACTGTTGTTAATAAAGAAGCCAATACCCTTAAAGTAAGCGCGAAAGCCGTTACAGCTAAATCAAAAAAGACCACGAAAATTACTAAGTCAAAGGCTTTTAAAATCAGCAATCCCCAGGGCGCTCTTTCATTCATCAAAAAGTCAGGCGATAAGAAAATAACAATAAACAAAAAGTCAGGCGCGATTACCGTTAAAAAGGCTTAAAGAAGAATAAAACATATAAGCTCAAGGTAAAAGTTAACGCGGCAGGCACATATAAATATAAGCCAGCGGAGAAAACAGTAACCGTAAAGGTTAAGGTAAAATAATTATTTATTTAATATTTATTAACACGAGCATTTAATTATGTCATAAAAAAGAAATCGGGTAGCCCGAACGGGTTGCCCGATTATAATATCAGTGCATAAAAACGCCGATAAACCTGACTAATCAGATTTATCGGCGTTTTATGGCGCGCCAGAAGGAATTCGAATCCCCGACCTTTCGCTTAGGAGGCGAATGCTCTATCCTGCTGAGCTACTGGCGCGTATATTAACCTTGTATATTTTATAATAGTATATATAATTTGTCAAGAAATCATTTTCTTGTATTGACAAAATCACTCGAATATGATATTATTACAAATGCTGAAATAAGCACGGAGAGGTGTCCGAGTGGTTTAAGGAGCTAGTCTTGAAAACTAGTGATCCCGCAAGGGACCAAGGGTTCGAATCCCTTCCTCTCCGCCAATAAGTTCACCAAACGGAGGATTACTCAAGTGGTGAAGAGGCTCCCCTGCTAAGGGAGTAGGTCGGGTGACCGGCGCGAGAGTTCGAATCTCTTGTCCTCCGCCAAAAAAAGCAAGCACGCTTATGCGTGCTTGTTTTTTTGCGTCAAAGAGGACAAGAGATTCGAAAGCCCGTTAAGAAAACAGTCCGGTGGACTGTAACGCAGTTTACAGTAGTCAGTTCACAGTTCTCAGAATTATTCAACCCCGCCGTTGATGAACCTGTCCTGTATCTGAAACCTTTC